>CAZEON010000100.1:0-1781 GCA_964513975.1 uncultured Candidatus Peribacteria bacterium | reverse complement strand
GCTTGTCAGCGAGGATGCGAGCCTGCGTACCTTTGCCGCTACCCTGCATCCCGAAAAGTATGATGTCTTTCATTGTTAAAAAGTTAAGTTGTAAGAATTGAGCATTAGAATGGAAAGATTTTACTTGAATTCAGCTTTTTGAAAAATTATTGAACATGGAAGATTTTTGGGAACCAAGCATGGATGTTTCTTTTGCCTTCTGCTCAATATTCATTAATTAAAATTAAGGTTGCTGATTTTACTCAAGTTCCGATTTTCGAGCAAGAGCCACATGCTCGAACCATCTTCCGAACCCAAAACCTGTAATTATAGCCTTCCAATTACATATTTTATCGAGATAGGAGCTTGTAGAAGGGAAGAAAGAGTGTACCCCAGTATTTTGGCTTAGATAAGCACAAAGACGGAAAAAACCTGTAATTCAGACCCCAAAAATACAGGTTTTCGACAAAAACTAACCAAAATCCTTACTCTTTTACCAGCACCGCCTTAATCCTCCGCACCCCTGCCGAACTCGACTCTTCTTTCTTAATTTTGAATCTTCCCAATTCGCCGGTGTTCCCCGCATGCGGACCACCGCAGATTTCCTTCGAAATTCCTTTAATCGAAAACACCTTAACTTTTTCTCCATATTTGTCGTCGAAAATCCCCATCGCTCCCGCCGCTTTCGCATCCTCTACACTCATCTCCTCACAAGTAACTGGCAACTTTTTTTGAATCGCGTCGTTCACGAATTTCTCAACTTCCTCCTTTTGTTCCGGTGTTAATTTTTCTGGATGATTAAAATCGAAGCGTAATCGCTCGGCGGTGATGTTCGAACCTTTTTGAAAAATCTCTCCGCCGAGAACCTCGCGAAGCGCGGCATTCAAAAGATGAGTCGCAGTGTGAAGCTGCGCCACTACGTCTGAATCATCCGCCAAACCACCTTTGAATTTGCCCGCGGAAGCGGTGCGAGATAGAGTCTGGTGAGCTTTTGAGGCTTCTTTAAACTCCGTCTCAAAATTTTTAGAGGCAGAAAAGCTCCATTCTTTAATAATTTCTAAAGTTAATTCCTTGGGGAAACCATATGTCTCAAACATGTAAAAGGCCTCCGCCCCATCAACCTCTTTCATTTCGCGAATTAATTTTTTTTCCTTTTCTGAAATCTCTTTTAGATCTTTGCCTTCCATAAATCCTGGAATTCTCGTTCTCCAAAATTCTCTTTCGCCCTTATTTAAAGTTTTCTTAAACTGGTTTTCTTCTTTTTCTAATTCGATAAGAATTTTCGCGGAATTCTGCACCAACTCTGGGTAAGCCTCACCGAAATTCTTGATCACTTCCTCCGCAATCTGAGTCGTGAAAATTTGGCTAAAATCGAATCCCAATTTACGTGCCTCACGAATCGCCCGACGAATCAGCCGACGAACAATGTAACCGGCATCAACATTTGAGGGCGGCACACCGCGCGAATCGCCGATGATGAAAGTCGCAGCCCGCAAGTGGTCGGCAATAATTCGTACAGAACGAGCATGCTCGTCCCCTGACTCTTGACCCGACAATTCATCAATTTTCCCAATAATCGGCGCAAACAAATCGGTCTCAAAAACTGTCGCTTTGCCTTGCAAAATCGCCGTCACTCGATCTAGTCCCATGCCTGTGTCCACATTCTTTTGCTTCAGCGGAATGAATTTACCTTCCGCTGTTTTTTCGTACTGCATGAAAACATCATTCCACACTTCCACCCAATTCGAATCTTCACAAGTCTCTTGGAAATTTTCTGGCGCAGAGCCCTCACCAATCCAATA
>CAZEON010000099.1:0-1797 GCA_964513975.1 uncultured Candidatus Peribacteria bacterium | reverse complement strand
GACACTTGTAGTTTAATTCCTACAGGTGTTGCGTTTAAAAAATAAATTTTCATTTAATAAAGATGGAAAATACAAAAAAGATAGGAAAGACGGATATATTGAAGGAGAACGAATCCCCCGAAGGGATTAAGATACTTTTGGAAGTAGTATATGATATTTTGGAAAACTTCATTAGTGGGACAGGGAGCGATGAAGTGTTCGCACCAGATACTATCCGCATATCTAATCAGGATCAGTCTATTTCTCTAAACATGGAGGGACTGATAATTCTTGAGTTAGAAGTGAAAAAAAGAATGGATAAGAAATACTTTTCATTAATCGAAAGCAACGGAAATTTAGGAAAGGCAATGGCTGCGGCCATGAAGAAAATTCAATTGAAAGGGTTAACACAAATAGAGGAAGTTCTCAGGTAAGAAAATTTATCATTTGTGGGAAATTTTTTTTACTCCACACTCCTCCCGATGCCAAAACGAATCCGACCGCATGTAAATCCACTCGCCATAACAAAGGAATTTTCCTTTGAGGGATTTGGGAACGATCACCCCATCATCATCGATGTTGGGGCATGCAAGGGAGAATTTAGCGAAGCACTTATTGCGAAGTTTCCAGAGAAGAACTTCATTGTGTTTGAGATTCGAGTACCACTGGCAGAGAAGTTGAGAACGAAGTTTGCCGACTTAAAAAATGTTGTCGTGTTTGATGGAGACGCAGGCCGTAATTTTCGCACTATTGTTGAACCGTGCCAAAAGGAGGGCGCATGTGTGGAAGAAATTTTCGTAAACTTTCCCGACCCGTGGTTCAAAGAAAAACATAAGAAGCGACGATTCGTGAATTCCAAGTTCCTTGAAGATTGCGCACAGTGGCTCAATGATCGAACGGAATTTATCTTTCAAACCGATCAAGAGTTTCTCTTTAACGAAACCTTGGAAGTGGTGGAAAAGTCGCCTTATTCCTCTATTAAGAAATTCTCAACGTCTCCCTACGACACACAAACAGACTGGGAGCAGGTAAAGATAAAAGAAGGAAGCCGCGTGTGGCGGATGCGATTTCGAAAAAAATAATGTCAATGAAGTTCTCCCCACCCTTACGGGTTGGGGGATTTCGGCGGAATATTAAAAGGTGTTATAAGTAATGATCATGTACATTTACACTTGTTCTATCCACCAAAAGAATCAGTAAGTAATATGGTTCAGAGCGAACCTCCAGTTCTCTTCCGACGAATGCTTCGCATTTAGAAAGGTGACCTGCCAGGCGTAGTTTGTCTGGCTTCACTTCGTTACGCCAGACAGGCTTCTTATTCTCATTTGAACAGTCCTCATGGCAAACGAGGTCTGGAACTCCTGGCTGGACGCTAATCGAGCTTTTTTATGTAGAGGTTTTTAGATATAATAAAAACATGAAGTGCAAAATTAAAGCAGGAATTTTGGTTACAATTGGATATATACTTTCACCAGTTTCTTGGTGGAATGATATTGTTATCAACCTTCCGCTTGCTTATCTATTTGCACTTCCTTTCGGGTTAATTTCAAAAAGTTTATTGTTACCTATGATGATACTGGGGTATTGGATAACCAACATTGTTGGTTTTATGCTTATGCATCACGGAGTCAAAGACCTTGTTTCAAAAGAAAAAGTGAAATACACAAGAAAAGAGCTAGTAAAAGACATAATTATATCAGTCGTTTATACACTCATTGTTGTTGTTTTTGTAAAACTAGAGTGGTTGAAATTCCCTCTTGAGTATTATGAAGGCACCACCTGCTAGAAGCAGGAGGTTTCGGGACACCGGACAGATGT
>CAZEON010000098.1:0-1947 GCA_964513975.1 uncultured Candidatus Peribacteria bacterium | reverse complement strand
TCTCCTTTGTGGAGAACATCGTGTATTTCCATAATTTTGCCGCTCTTGCGAGCACGGGAGTGAAACAGCTCTCTATCTTCTTTGTCCTCCGATCAACGATCTCTGTGATGGCACACGTGTGCTTCTCTGCAATCTTGGGATACTTCTATGGTGTCGCTAAGTTTGCGAAGGAAATCTACCAAGAAGAAGCACAGAAAAACAAACACCCGATCATCAAAAAGATGCACCAAATCTTGCACTTGAAAGGTTCTACCGTATTCCACGAAGAACAAATGATGACAGGGATGTTGTTAGCAATGGGGTGTCATGCAGTATTCAATGGACTCCTTGAGTACGGGAAAACCACGCTGATGATTCCGTTCCTCATGGTGCTGTTCTTCATTGTGCTGGGCTTATTCCACCAGAAAAAAATCCATACGCAAACTGGAGTTTTGGTCAGACAAATACTCCCTCAGTTTTCCGCACAACACTGAAGGAAATGTAAAAGACTAAATATAAAATGTTAAAAGAATCTCTAAATTCTAATTTTAAATATTACCCTTCGGTCTTGAGCTTGAAATTGAAAGAAACTCAGGGTCGAAAAAAAATTATGATTTATTTCAACCTTTAAAATTTTCACAACATAAAATGTACGAACGTGAATTCGCATCTTCTTAGCTATAAACTATAGACTGTTAACTATTAACTTGTCTTCGGCTTTCGTCCTCGTTTTCGACGTTGGATATTATCAAGTGATGCATCGTATTCGTACACCGCTCGACCAACACGCTTGAAGAATGGGTACTTCTGAAGGTTCAGAGAGATTGTTCCAAGTCGGATATCTCTTTTCTTCAATACCGCTTCGATAATTTCTTGTCGTTTCATTGGTCCTCCATGTTCTTGAAGCACTATCTTGATCACGTCGCATACTGTGCCTGCGACCAATCCCCAATCTTTCATTCCGTACATCCCTCGTCCTACCAATACGAATTCATCGTGTCGAATTAATTCATTGTGAATTGCCTGAGGCGTTACGTTTTTCTTTGAATCAAAGTCTTGAAGAACGTGCTTGATAATATCTGTGAAATGCAACGGCTTTGCGATTTTCTTCAATGAGATAAGGATTTTATCCTTAATAGATCGTGGGTTGATAAATCTCCATGATTTAAGTCCCCATCCGTTTTCTGTTGTCATAAATCCCCATCCGATTTGGAGTACTGACTCCATCATCGCCGCTGAATGCTGTGGTAATGCTTTCGCAATTGCTCCTATATCCATGGGTTCTTTTTTCTTTTCGAGCATGTTCTCGATAGCCTTGCTGACTTCTCGAACTTCTCCCAAGTTTAAATCTTTCGTTCTCCAGAATGGTCGGAAAAACTGATTCTTTTCTTGTTTCAACAGTTTGTCTGATACTCGCATCGCAAGCTTCATAGCATTTCCATCGAGCTCTTTTGTGTTTTCAATTCGTTTAAGCATTTCAGAAATAAGAACATCTTCTGAAATAACCTTCCCGTGTTCTAGTAAGATTGAATACGCCAAATCGTGAATCTGTCGCATTGACGGATCCATTGAAATTCGTGCAAGCTTTTTGATCGCAACCGCCTCAATCTGTCGTACTCGTTCTCGAGTGATAGAATAGCTCTTCCCGATCTTATCCAATGTTTCTCTTGGATTTTCCCCCAATGGAAATCGTCGTTCGACGATGTCTTGCTCTTTCTCTGTGAGCAAACCGAGTAAACGATTCATCAACTCTGAAAAGTTAATGGAATTGGAGGTTGTGTCGTTCATGTTTGTGTTTTTAGGAAGTGTGAAGACAGAAAAACAAAGGGTTTCTCGTTGTCTTCAGAAATAACTTTACTCACAAAAAAAAAGTCTGTCAAACTTTTTTTTGACTTTTCTGTCAAGCCCTCCCAGCTAAAAAGTCCTAAGTTTTTCATGTACAAATTGGAATAAGGAAGTCTGTGAGGG
>CAZEON010000097.1:0-1982 GCA_964513975.1 uncultured Candidatus Peribacteria bacterium | reverse complement strand
TCGTTGACTGCAACTTTTACCGTTTTCTCTCCAGAGATTTTCACAACCGTTCCTTTCTTAGTAATCATTTGGTTTTGGGCGTGTTAGGGACTCCTTCTTCGGCGTTCTTGTTCGGAGCACCGAGGAGTGTAAGAATCTGAGCAACAATTTGTCGAAGCTTCTTAATTTGCGCGACATTTTGATTCTTTCCTGTTTTTACAGAAAACCGAGCTACCGCTAGATCACGACGAGCCTTTGCGAGTTCTTTCGCAAGCTTTTTTGGTGTGAGTTGTCGGAGTTCTTGAATCTTCATTGTTTAGATTTCGTTGGTAATTATTTTGCAATTGATGGGAAGCTTATAGGTTGCAAGCTTTAACGCTTCTTTCATAAGCTTTGGATCTGCTCCTGCCATCTCGAAGATGATTTTCCCAGGAAGCACTTGTGTCACCCATTTATCGGGCGCTCCTTTTCCGGATCCCATTGGAACTTCGGCCCCTTTTGCCGTGAGAACTTTGTCTGGAAACACTCGAATCCAGATTTTTCCTCCACGTTGTACAGCTCGTGCGATTGTTCGACGAGCGGCTTCTATTTGACGAGCGGTTACTTCTCCGCCAGAGACTGCCTTAATGGCAATTTCTCCAAAAGCTATACTGCTTCCTCGCGTTGCAATCCCTTTACTCTGGGATCTGAGGCGATGAATTTTTCGAAACTTTGTTCGTTTTGGTTGTAGCATTTTTAGGTCAAAAGCTGCCGGATTTTATGGATAAAAAGTTTATTGTCAAGCACTTTTTCGCCTGTTTTTGCACTTTTTTTAAGATCGATTTTTTATCCAAAAGAAAAAGCACTCGACAAAGGATTTTCTCACCCGTACAATTTGGATAAATATGAAAAAAATAGTCCTCGGATTCATGCTTGCGTTTGCGGTTTTTTCTCTGCAAACAGGGGTTCAGAGCGTTTTTGCGGAATCGGGAGGGGCGACTGGGATTATTCCGACACCAACAGGAGAAAATTCGGAAATTGGAAAAAGAATTCAAAATGGGGATGTTCATCTTTCAGATATTCCGATTATTATTATTCATCTTATCGATATCTGTACGAAATTAGCGGGAACAATTGCGGTTATCTTCCTGCTTTATGCAGGATTCCAGATGATTATCAGTGGAGTTTCTGATGATAGAGAAGCGGCAAAAAATACGATTAAATATGCCCTTACGGGATTGATTGTGAGTTTCTTGGCGTGGGTGATTGTGAATTTGGTGCAGGTACAATTGACGAGTTAGAAAATAATGAGTAATGAATGTAGTCGAGAAGTATTGAAGCAGGGAAGTAGGGGCAATTCTTTGTGATTGAGCCTGTTCTCCTGTCCAGAGTTCGAACTTTTCTCGCAACAGAACCTGGGTTGGAATTTTGGTTTTGCAAACTCCAGTTCGAACTCAAATCATTGGATATCCAATCGGTTCCGGAGCCTAGGTCAGCTGGGTCAAGGGTGGTTTCGGAGCTGGTGAAATGATTGACTGGGTTCCCCTCTGCAGGGGAATGAGGGGTCATTTTTTGGAATATTTCGGGATTTCTTCCCCCCTGACAAGGGGGGCTCGGGGGGTTGTCTTTAGGGAATATCCAACCCGGGTTGGAATCTTATCGAAAATCGGAAATTCTTAAAAACACTATGTGTACAAAGAGGGCACTTTTTTGAAACATTGAATGTTTGTGAGTTTTACAAACCTACGCTGCGATTTCGTTGAGTTTGTCGTTCTTGAATACCAGTCCGTGGTACACCCATACTTTGATTCCAATTGATCCGTATGTCGTAGGAGCGGTTGCTGTGGCGTAATCAATATTTGCTCGGAGTGTGTGAAGAGGAACCGTTCCGTGTGTGTATTCTTCTCGTCGTGCGATATCAACACCGTTCAATCGTCCTGCGATCGCAATCTTAATCCCTTTTACGCCAGCATCTTTTGCTCGATCAACAGCCATCTTGGCTACTCGTCGGTATGGAAATCGTT
>CAZEON010000096.1:0-2012 GCA_964513975.1 uncultured Candidatus Peribacteria bacterium | reverse complement strand
TCTTTTTCTTATTCTTCTTCTACCAAGTGTTGCGTTTAACCCTAAAATGTAGGGTCCCGAAAAGAGTGCATATAATATAATTTTAAAAAAAAATGCAAATCAAAATACATCCTCTAATTATTTGACTTTATATCCAAAATTCATACATTTCTCGCGCAACATTAATTGCACAACTTATGCCAATTATAAAATCCGCCATCAAACGAGTTCGACAATCTGATAAACGTCGACAACGAAACCTTATTACACAACGGAAATATAAAACGTTGGTGAAAGAATTTGAAATACTTATTGAAGCAGGAAAAACAGCAGAAGCACAAAAACTTTTTCCTGAGGTTCAAAAATCACTTGATTTGGCAGCGAAGAACAACATCTTGCACAAAAACAACGTAGGACGAAAGAAATCACGACTCTCAAAACTTATGGGGGAAAAGAAGGTTGCAAAAGCACCGGCAAAAAAAGAAGTTGCCGAAAAAGTGGTTGAGAAGAAATCAGACTCCGCAGAAGCTTCAGGCTCCGCAAAGGCTACGCCTGATAAGACGCCTGACAAGGAAGTGAAATAGTTAGTCTATAAAAAAACTCTTTCGTCATCCTCGCTTGGCGGGGATCCTGTTAATAAACCTCGTTCAACTTGAGCGAAGCGAATTATTCTTACATAAGTTCTTCAATACTTCTGCAAAAACGATAAATCCTTTTCGGATTGCCGCCAAGCGACAATGACGGGATAATGTAAAATCGAAAATCGACAATTGGCAATCGAAAATCTCCTACCCTACTTCTTCCTTCGCATTTTTCAACGTGTACCATAAATACAACATCACCCCGAAGAAAATAAAGATATCCGCGAAGTTGAATATCGGTAGTTCCCATAAACGAATAAAGTCCGTCACAGAACCGATAAATATACGATCAAGAAAATTTCCTACCGCTCCAGTAAAGATAAACGTGAACGATACGGTTTCCCATGAAAAAAGTTCTTTTGTTGCCAGATTCCATGCCAGATACACCAGTATTCCCAGTGTAAGAATCGTAATGGCAAACGGGTGAACGGGAATTGAGAACGCAATTCCAGAATTCTGCACAGTCTCAAGTCCTACAAATGGAAGATATTCTGCTGGTTCATAAAAAAAACATCGCGCGATCAATTTCGTCAACTGATCAATCAGCAAGAGGATTATAAAGACAAAGGTAATTTTTTTCATTCGTGACGAACTGAGGATACTGAAGAAGGTGAACACTTTCAACTCTTTAAATTTTCCTTTGTGCCTACTATCTCTCTCCGGCTCTGGAAGTAAAATATATTTTCTTGTTCGCTGTTCACCGCCTCTCTCTTTGCAAGAGAAAGGCTTTCTCAGTAAGAGATTTTTTTTTCTATCATCCAGGTTCCCCTTTCTCTTGGTAAAGAGAGAGGGGAAAGAATATCAGCCCTTCACAATTTTTTCATTCTTACAGACGGGAAGAGAGTTCGTCTTATCCCTGATGGTAAGTTTCCCCTGCAGAATTTACTGCTCTTTGCTATTTGTTCTTTGCTATTTGCCGTAAAACATCTGCTTTCTGCAATGTTTCATCCCATTCTTGGGTAGCAATAGATTTATGTGTAATCCCCGCTCCGACAGGGAATTCCCATGTTTTGTTGTGAAGAAAGAGTGTTCTGATAAGAATATTAAAAACAGAATCTGTTGGAGAAAATCTCACCCCAAAGGTTCCTGTATAAAACCCTCGTTCAAAGCCTTCCAGTTTGAGAATGTTCTCCACTACTCGTTTCTTGGGAGCACCTGAGATCGATCCACATGGCAGGAGGGATTGGTATTGCTTCCAGCTTAGTTGAGATGAAGGAAGCTCGGCGTAAATCTCCGCATGCGCATCGGAGAACTCTCCACGGTTTACAATAACTCTTTCGTTTTCTACCCATACTTTGTCTGCAATTTTTCCGAGATCATTTCGAAGCAGATCGGTCACCATCGCCAACTCTGATATCTCTTTTTCATTGTTCTCAAGATATTCTCGAGTCC
>CAZEON010000095.1:0-2228 GCA_964513975.1 uncultured Candidatus Peribacteria bacterium | reverse complement strand
ATATTTTTTTCATGAGGGGTCGCGGTTTTTCTATTTGGAAGGTATCAAAAATTGAAAAGGATGCAACCTTCTCTATTGAACAAAAAACATGTTCTCGACAAGCCTGTCCTCATAAAAATGAGGGATTGGGGATGTATTCAAGCACTAATACAAAAAAAACAGGCGTACTCTACCTGTTTTTTATTTCTAAAGTCAAAGACCTTGGAGAATTAGTATTCTCGTGGAGGTCGTTCTGTCTTAGGTCGAGCGATATTAACAATCATTGCTCGTCCCTCAACTTCTTTTTCGTTCAACATTGTGATTGCGTTTTGTGCTTCTTCATCAGAAGACATTTCAACGAAACCAAAACCCTTTGAACGGCCAGAGAATTTATCATTGATAATCTGAGCTGATTCAACAGTACCTGCAGCCGCGAATGTTTCACGAAGCAAGTCCTCAGTCATACCGTATGATAGATTTCCAACAAATAGTTTTTTTGAGTCCATTTGAGAAGGATAAATAAGGAATACTTTTTGTAAACCTTGATGATAGACCGATAACCTTCTTGCCAGAGTACGTGACTTTACTGAAGAAAAACCTTTCTGATACCAATAATTTACTGGATGAAGGTAGTTATTCTTTCAAAAAAAGCAAGTGTTTTCTTTTTGCAAACATATAATGTCATTTCGGCTTGCCCGGAATCGGATGAAAATTTAGAACAATGATGAAAGCGTCAGCACGTTGCTTCGTTTTTCATCACTGAGAAGAAAAAGAAATGATCCCCGACAGAGCGGGGATAAGTTCAACTAGCGACTCGTTCCTCGTCGAGTTTCACTTATTTTCCAACCAGAACGAAGGTTTCAAAACAACATTGATATTTTTTCATGTGAATTTCACAGTTTGTGGGCTAGTTGCCCATGGTGCTATTTGGTAGGGAGAAAAGAAAATAAGGAGTTTATTGTTAGTGGGAGCGAAGTGTGCGTAGTTTTCAAATTT
Source organism: uncultured Candidatus Peribacteria bacterium (assembly GCA_964513975.1). Lineage (GTDB taxonomy): Bacteria > Patescibacteriota > Gracilibacteria > UBA4473 > UBA4473 > CAZVBV01. Next base: position 1,253 of record CAZEON010000095.1, on the reverse strand, counting down.
CGCACTTGTTCTCATATCGAGCATGGTGTTTTTCCCAACGGTTGCAAACAATTGTTTATAATGATTTCCAATTAAGAATTTTCTTGATCGTCTTTAAACTCAAGACATTTCGGTTGGCTTTTGAATTCCTCAGGACAAAACATTCGTGTGCATCCGAGTTGTCCTTCGGGACCGACCCTGCAATTATTGCACCCATCAAAATAAACGTTGCAGTTCGTTAAATCAACACCTTCAGCGCTTTCGACTGAATTATTAACGAAGAAGGGGATTGTACTTTGCTCCGCCTTTCCAACCAAAACAACGAGCGAGAACATGTACAGAAGCGTAAAACCGATTTTGAGATATTTAGTCATTTTTTTTATTTTAATCGGGCACATGATTGCGATTTTCAGACGAAGGTCAAAGTTTTTTTGGATTTTTTTTTATACAAAAATAAAGACGAACTGAAGCTCGCCTTTACCTGTGTCAAAAACGATTTTCTTATGAGAAGAGTGGGCAGAGATCAAACCCTTTGCAGATGAGACAGAGTCCTAAAAGAAGACAGAATACTCCTGCAAATGTCATATACTCTTTCGTCATGAATTTCTTTTTCATGCCGACTATCCAGTCTGGGAAGATAAGGAAAAAGAGTCCCTTGAGGAGCGTAAGCCAAGCCAGAATCGTGATAACAACCGTCCAGTCTTTTGTCCAAACATTATGAACGAGAACAAGAAGGAGTCCCATCAAAAGGACGAAGAATCCAGCGAAGTACATGAGTCCAGTGCTTTTGAAGAAGTTTTCAAATGCTTTCATGTAGAACTCCATGTTAAACAAAATAGCGAATCCGAGAACGGCAAACATGACACCAAGAATTTTGGCGAGGAAGAGTGTAGATTCCATGAATCAAGGGGATAAAGAATAGACTACCCCGAATTGTATCACGAGACTTTCATAAAATGCAAAGAGGAAAAAGAAATGTCCATTTTCAATTGCCAATTTTCAATTTGTCATCCCCGTGGAGACGGAAACCTAGACCTATTCATTCATTAAATTGAAGGTAAATGTGACATAGTATTTCTTTAATAGAAGAGTTCTGGATTTCCTCCTTTGAGGGAATGACAAGGTTGATGGGAGAAAAAAAACTTGCACTTTTCTCCAGCAATTCTACATTGAGAACGATGAACTTTGTTTATTTGGTATCTCAATTGCGTCGACGCTTGTAAAGCGGGTTAAATTGATATATCAAATGTAATTTTGACCCGTACGAATTTATT
>CAZEON010000094.1:0-2232 GCA_964513975.1 uncultured Candidatus Peribacteria bacterium | reverse complement strand
AATCCAGAAGTTTTCTTTGTTTCTTGGATGTATTTCATCGCATTCCTTGAAGATTTTTCGATGTATAAGACCTGGTCAAAAGCACGAATAGAATTAAATGCTTCCGGCTGTCGTTTTGCTCTCGTAATCAATTTCTCAGCTTCTGATACTAAAGCTTTCGCTCGTGCATCTGTTGTCTGCACTTTTCCGTAGAGGAAGAGAGAGGTAACAAGGTTTCGTACCATTGCTCGACGTTGATCGGCTGGTTTATTTAAGGTTGCTTTCGTATTTCGGTGTCTCATTTTTCAGTAGGTTGTTTTGAAGCTTGTAGTGAATATCCTCGTTCTGACAACACTTGTTCAAGCTCTGTTTTGGCTTTTTGTCCAAATCCTCGAAGTTGAGAAAGTTGTGTCATTGGAGTGGCTACGAGTTGTTCGATAGAAGTAATATCTCCGTTCACAAGCGCATTGAGTGTTCGTTGAGAGAGTCCCAAGATATCAATCGGAGTGAATGCTGTTTCAGCCACAGCTGCTGCTGCCGCTTCTTCAGATGCTTTTTGTGCTTTGATTTGTTCGAAGCTTGTTGTGAATTCTTCGTCAGTATATGCGTCGTCTTTGTTGAAGAGTTCGAAGTAGTTTTGCAAAATTCCAGAAGCCAATTTAATGGCGTCTTTTGCATCAATCGCTCCTGTTGTTTCGATTTCAACTCGAAGTTGATCAAGACTTGTTTGATCTCCCACACGAGCTGGGCTGACGTCGTACTTCACCTTTGTTACTGGTGAGAAGTTCGCGTCCATAAGCATGAATTCAGGATTTTCTTCCGCTGCGTTATCAAGGTTTGATACGAGTTGGTATCCAACACCTTTTTCAACACGGAGTGTGATTTTCTTTTTATTATCTGCTCCATCACATGTTGTAATGAGTTGAGCAGGATCAAGAATTTCGATGTCGCTTGAAACCTTAAGGTTTTTTGCCATCAATTTTCCAGATTTCATCAAAGGAAGTTCAACAAGTTCAACTCCTTTTGTGTGTTTCTTCAATTTCAACTGTCGAAGGTTCAATGTGATATCGAACACAGACTCTTTGAGTCCAGTAACGGTTGAGTACTCGTGAGCAACACCGTCAATTTTTAGCGCCGTCACAGCTGTTCCAGGCAAACTTGATAGTAATACTCGGCGCAATGCGTTTCCAATGGTTAATCCGTATCCTGATGGGAGGGGGCCAAGGCTCAAGATGGCAGAATTTTTTGATTCTGACTCAATCTTAATGTGGGGGGCGCCGATCTGTTCATGCAAGATGTGCATTTGTTTTGGTTTAGGAATTACCGAGAATAGAACTCTACAATGAGTTGAGGTTCTATGATAGATTCGAAATGTTGTTTTGAGGGAAGCTCCACAATTTCAATCGTGAGCTTTTTTGAATCAACTTTGAGCCATGATGGAACATCATGTGCCTCACCCAAAGCTTCTTTATTCTTTGTAAATACAGGAGAACCAATCTTTGATTCTCGAACTTCGATAATGTCTCCTGCTTTTACTTCACAAGAAGGAATATTGATTCGTTTTCCATTGACACGGAAGATTCCGTGAGAAGAAAACTGTCGTCCTTGCATTCGTGTAAGAGCGAATCCTGATCGGTACAATACATTATCAAGTCGTCGTTCTAGTAATTCCAAGAGAGCATCTCCCGTAATATCTTTCGAACGATCTGCTTTATCATAGTATTTTTTGAATTGAGACTCAGACAATCCGAACATTCGTTTTGCCTTTTGTTTTTCTCGGAGTTGTTTTCCGTACTCCGTTACTTTTCCTTGTCTTTTTGCACCATGCATCCCTGGGATGTTTGGGTTTCGCGCCAAGAGTTTTTGGTATTTTGGTGATCCGAAGAGGTTTATCCCTTCTCGTCTACAAAGTCGTGTTTTTGGTCCTGTGTATCTCATATATTAATTAGTTTTTTCGAGTTCGTTTTGCTCGACATCCACCGTGTGGAACACGTGTGCAGTCGGCAATAGAAAGAATATCAAGGCCTCCGTTCATGAGTCCTCGAACGGTTTGGTCTCGTCCTGGCCCCATGCCTCGGACGTAAACATCTATTGTTTTCATTCCAAAAGATTGCGCTTTTTCCGCAACCTGTTCTGCTGAAATTTGTCCAGCATATGGTGTTGCTTGTCGCGCTCCTTTATATCCGTTTGCTCCTGGGCTACTCCATGCGAGTACATTTCCTTCAGGATCAGTTAAGGTCACAATAGTATTAT
>CAZEON010000093.1:0-2428 GCA_964513975.1 uncultured Candidatus Peribacteria bacterium | reverse complement strand
GTGATGTTGGTCGCGCATAACTTCTTTCGCGAGTTTGAGTTTGTGTTGTTCGGTTTGGTGTTCGAGACTGACTTCGTACTTGTGTTCGTCTTGCTCTTGAAGACCCGGGGTTAATTGTTGATTTCTTTTCTCCTCGAACGCTGTAATTATAGAGCCAACCAATCAAATCTCTTCGTGTAAGAAGCGCATTTGGTTTCAGAGGATTAATATCAGTGGCTTGTAAGATATTCGAAGCATACGCGGCTTCTACATAGGGAAGGTTCGGTTGTCCCGGAGGGGCTCCTTTTACTTTGCTCAGGAATAATTTTGAGTTGGCTCGAGGTGTTAGTAGTCCTTTTGTTTGGGCTAAAATACGAATCGCATCAATACGTTCGATGGTTGCATTTGCTTCAAATGGTTCCTCTCCATCAATAAATCCTCGTCGAATTCCTTCCCGCAGGAATTGCGCAAGGGGATCCGTTTCTTCAATATTTGGTGGCAACGGTGTTCCAAAGGTTGCTGAGACAGGATCAAATCCAGAGTCTCGTAGTACTATTTCCCAGAACATGCCAGCAGGAATAGAGAAATTTGGACGAAGAAAGGTTCCATTCTTGAGGATCCCTTTATCGAGCAAGCTTTGTACCTCTGTGTCGAACTCGCTTCCTTTTGTTACATCGCGAAAGGCATGAATTGAGGGAATGAAGATAATTGACGCTAAGAAGATGAACAGTAGTTTTTTCATTTGTTTTGGTTTGAGATAAACAAAAAGTCTACTGAATCCTGACGTTCTGAAAGGCGTTTGTCAAAAAGTTATTGGGAAGTTAAAGAGTTTAAGAGTAAGGAAGTATGGAAGCAGGGAAGTATAGAAGTAGAAAAATTTAGAGTTTTCCACGCTTCTATTTTTCATTTCTTCACTACTTTTCTACGAAACGTTTTTTCGTCGGAGAACGACCCATAAACTTTTGAGGAAAATAATGATATCAAGTTTAAAACTCCAATTTTTGAGATAGAATAGTTCATAGTTCATTTCTTCTTTAAAGCTCAGACTTGAGCGACCATTTACTTGTGCAAATCCTGTAATTCCAGGACGAATAGAGAGTACTCGCAGATCGTCTTTGGCATACTTCAGCACCTCTTCTGGTAAATGGGGACGCGGTCCAATAAGGCTCATGTCTCCACGGATTACGTTCCAGATTTGAGGGAGTTCGTCGAGTGACCATTTTCGCAATATTTTTCCCAGCTTTGTTATGCGTGGATCATTCTTCATTTTAAAGAGAACGCCTCCTTTTCTTTGATTTTTCTTCATCAATTTTTTTTTCTTCTCATCAGCATCTCTGACCATCGTTCGAAACTTCAAACAATGGAACGTTTTTCCGTTTTTTCCAACACGTTTTGATTTATACAGAATCGGTGCCTTTGTATCTTCCATCCAGACTTTCAGCGCGACCACTCCAAAGAGGGGACTGAGAAGCGCTCCAGCGATAATGGCCGTAACGAAGTCTACACTTGATTTAAACACAAATCCCCAATCATCGAGTTTTGTGTTTTTCAGTGTTACGAGTGGAAAGTTTCCCAATGTCGACATTTCCACGGCCGCCAAATCGAGACCCAATTCATCAGGCAAGAATCGAAATTTTACATGGGCGATATGAGCGAGTCGAACGAGTTTCGCCGTCACTTTTTCCGTAGAATTCTCACTAGTTACCAATACTTCATCTGGTTTTATATTCGCTAAGATAGCTTCGAAATCATCAAAAGTTCCGATGATTTTGCATCCTTCGAATTTTTTATCGCGTTTTTTCTTTTCACTCAAAATTCCAACAATTTCAAATTGAGGAGACTGTTTGAGAAAGGCTATGGCTTGAGCAGAAATACCTCCAGTCCCGAGGACAAGCACGCGAACACGTCCATATCCCATTTCATGGAATTCTTTTCGTACCCATCGGAGTCCAATTCTTCCTGAAAGTATGAGTATGATACCCACCAACCACGATGCTCCGAAGATGAATCGAGAGAAAAAGGTGAATTTTACGAAGAAGAATGTCACGAGCAATAGTGCCATTCCAGAAGAAAACGTCCAGAATACATGAATAATTTCATCCCAAGTTTTTTCGTCTCTACAGAATTTGTATCGTCCGTTGAGTGCAAAAATAACAACGAGTGCGAGTGAGATTTTGAATGCAAAAACATAAAACATTTCGAGAGGAAACAGTGTTGTTGGTGCACTCAGTCCCAAAATCCCAAACCATCGCATTCGCAAGAAATAGGCGAAAACAAGAGCCAAAAAGGTCATCACTCCGTCGTTGATGATCCTTCCAAAGGGAACTAAAAATTCGGATTTCCTCATTGCGAGAGGATTGTACGAAAAGTTAAGATTTTGTCATCTTTGAATTATCTTAAAAGTCTTAGGTTTTTGTCATAAGAAAAGGCAGGAAGTCATACCCACAAA
>CAZEON010000092.1:0-2698 GCA_964513975.1 uncultured Candidatus Peribacteria bacterium | reverse complement strand
CCCTCACAGACTTCCTTATTCCAATTTGTACATGAAAAACTTAGGACTTTTTAGGTTTGAATGGTTGACAATTCAATATTTATACTTTATGGTAAACATTGTTATAACAAGAAAAGAAAATGAAAGATGTTATTCAAAATTGGAGAGTTCCCTCTCTTACTAAAGAATCGTCAAATAGTAATCAGGTTTCTACTGTGATTAGGAAAATAGAAAGCGAAAAAGGAAAAAAGTGCGATATTAATCCGAACGAAGTTTTCAAAATTCTCAAAATGAATAATTCGAAAATTACCAGTCAAGAAGTGAATGATATTTTAATAGACGTTCTCTAAAACAAACTTTGTTTCTCCCGCACGATTTCAACTTTTTCACAGAAGGTATCTTCGTTCCACACAGTGACACCGAGTTCATTGGCTTTTGTTAATTTAGAGCCGGCTTTTTCTCCAGCGACGAGGACATCCACATTCGCAGAAACAGCAGAGAGGATTTTTCCACCATTGTCGGTGATGATCTTTTTCAATTCATCACGACTAAATGCTTCAAAGCTTCCCGTGATGAGAAACTTCTGACTAGAGAAAGGGAGGTTGGACGTATCTTTGATCTCCTTCCAGAGGATGTCCACACCGATGTCTTTGAATTCATTGAACAAAAAATGTGTTCGGTCTTCTTGTAGGAAATCAAAGAAGCTGAGGGCCACTTTTTCTCCAATACCATCAACATGAAGAAAATCATCGGACGTGAGTGTTGCAGCATGTTTGAGGAATGTGTTGATTCCAAATTCTCCGAATTTACTGCGAAAGAAATCAGCAAACAACTTTGCATTCTCCGCGCCTACGTGTCGGATTCCGAGTCCACTAAAGATTTCAGTGAGCGTCAGATGCTTCCGTGCAATAAGCGCATCAAGGAGATTGAAGACCTTTCGGTGCTTGAATCCTGGAACCATCGCGAGGTCGAATTGATCGAGTTTCCAGAGACTCGCGGGTGTTGTGATGAGATTGAGTTCCAAAAGCGCATCAATCGTTTTCTCTCCCAATCCATCAATCTTCAAAATCTTCGCAAAGTGATACAGGCTCTCTCGATGTCGAGCAGGGCATTTCGTGTTTTCACATCGAGCTATAATTTCATCACGATCAAGCTTCACACCACACTCAGGACAGTTGCTCGGGAAAGCGATTTTTACTTCACTCCCATCTCGCAGGTCAGTAATGGGCGCAAGGATTTCAGGGATGATTTCTCCCGCCTTACGAACAATGACCGTGTCGCCAATCTTCACTTTCTTCCGCGTCATCTCGCCTTCATTGTGCAGTGTGGCTCGCGACACTGTCGATCCCGAGATGTCCACGGGTTCGAGTATTCCTACGGGTGTTACCGCTCCTGTTCGTCCGACTTGAAAGTGAACATCGAGCAGTTTTGTATATTTCTCTTCGGCAGGGAACTTCCACGCCACGGCGTATTTCGCGGTCTTGGCGGTGTATCCCATTCTTCGTCTCAATCCAAAGTCGTGGACCTTCACCACAATCCCATCGATCGGGTACCAGACATCTTCACGGGTTTCGGCTTTGCTCCATTTCTCGCAGAACTTGATTACTTTTTCAATATTGGAGAATACTTTGAATTCTTTCTCATGGGGAAGGTTCAACGTATCGAAAAACTCAAACATGGTTCTTTGATTTTCAGTCTCAATATTTGCGCTCAGTTCATAGAGGAACATTCGTAGATGTCGGGTTTCTGCTACCTTGGGGTCGAGTTGTCGGACCGTTCCTGCAGCGAGGTTCCGTGGATTTTTAAACTCCAGTTTTGTTTCTTTCTTTTGAATATCTTCGAAGTCTTTTTGCGCGATAAAACATTCCCCAGAGACTTCCATCGTCAATGGTTCACTCAGTTGTGTCGGCAGGTTCTCACAGGTTCTGATTGAGTGTGTGATGTCTTCTCCAACCTTTCCATCACCACGAGTGACGGCTTTTTTCAAAATCCCTTTCTCGTACCAGAGGGTGACATTAATCCCATCAATTTTCACTTCACAGGAATATTCCACGTTCTCGACTTTTAAGAATCGTTTCACTCGCTCATCGAATTCCCTGAGCTCTGCTGCGTCAAAAACATCTCCTAAAGAATACTTCGCAGACTTATGGGTAATCTTGGGAAGCTTCCCACTGAGAGGCGCTCCGACACGCTGAGTAGGGGAGTTGGCATCGATGAATTCTGGGAACTGCGTCTCAAGTTCGATCAGTTCTTTCTTCATCTGATCGCGTACTGACTCGGGTACAATTTCACGGTTTTCATTGAAATACGCCTTGATGGCTTCCCAGAGTTTCCCTCGGAGTTTCTCAATTCGTTTCTGCGCTTTGTTTTTATCCATAATCTTCAACATTATAGAGGAAAAATAACAAGTTGAAGAGTTAAAGAGTCTAAAAGTTAAAGAATTCACAGTCATTCCAGCTTGTCTGGAATCGGACAAAAACTTGGAATCTGTGAGGAAGCGTTAGCATGAAATTATTGATATTTGTTTTTCCCGGAGCATGTCCTCGCTTTTGACGGGGATTCTGTACACAAGAAAAGTATTCAAGCGATTCTGGACAAGCCAGAATGACCACAAGGAAGGTTGTTTTTTTCTCTTTCTTGTGGTATAATTCCCTGAAATTTATTACAACAAATGGCATTTTTCCGTTGGCATCCACGTCCAAAAAAGATTCGCAAAAGT
>CAZEON010000091.1:0-2892 GCA_964513975.1 uncultured Candidatus Peribacteria bacterium | reverse complement strand
AAGTCGCCAGCTGAAAGCTGGGGGAATTAACCCAACCCCGATTGAGACCTTAAAAGTCTCCCCTGTTAAGGGGAGATTTAGAGGGGTTTTCAAAAAACTATCAACTCTAAACTATAAACTCTTAACTGATTTACATATTCGCCAATTCTTTGTCCAAGAGATCCTCTTGATTTTTATCTTCCGCAAGCTCAAAAGAAGCCTCTTTTTCTTTGAGTTCGGCTCGTTGTTCAGCACGCCTGGCCCCTGCTTCCTGCGCTCGTTTCCATGCCATTGCTGGATCTTCTTTTTTGTCTGGTTGACTATATTTCGCTTCAATTTCTGCCAATTTCTGTTTCTCCCGAACCAAGATATCACGCAACTTCTCCACTTGTTCCGTATTCATAACCTCTGAAAGGTTGAACCAGTACTGACGCTCTCCATCATCCATAGATTCTGATTGGAGGATGAGCTCCACAAGTGACGCATCATTCTTAATCAGATTCTCAGGAATCGAGAAGTCCTTCATTGTTTTTCCAGTTTTTGTTTTTATGTCTTGGAGGTTCATGGTGTTAAAATATTATTTTTTAATCGAGAGCATTACTTCCATTTTCAAGAAAGGTGAAAAACGCTTTTATACTTACAAATTTATAATCCTTAGTAATCATTCGTCCTGTCCCTCCAACAGCAAAAGCGTTTGGAGCTTTTGTATTTATCTCATCCTTCGACAAATTAGTAAACCATTTCCCATCTGTTCCAACTGCATCTGTTTCGAAAAACAATCGACCACCTTTTGTAAAATCTGTATAAAAAGTATCTTCTTGGTTACTAAAATTCCCTCTGCGAAATCCAGCAGAATTACCACAATATTTATCAAATTTTTCCAAATCTGTTCCAGTTATTGTGTGGTGATTCCATTGATCAGCCCCAAGCTTTAATAGTGAATTCAATGCTGGTTCGAAACTCCTGTTCCGATCTTCGTCAACAAAGAGTCCTTCTGGAATATTTTTAAATTCAACATCAGTGGCAAATTTTGTTCTGTTATCTATAAACACCTTAGTTGCACTTCCTTCTGCAGGAGAGAGTTCTTCAAATGCCTCATCATTCCATTCTTTAATTTCTACAATATTTCCAACTACTCCTTCCATTTGCATGTTTCCATTTACGAGATCTAGTGTTCCGTCTGCTTTGAATTTTATAGAACCTGCTTTTCCTGTTTGAATCGCTTCAACAACTTTTAACCATTGTTCTTTTCCAATCTTCCCACCTTTTCCTTCTGCCCATGAAAGAACTTGTACTATTTTTGGTTGGAGCTCTAATTTTCCAGCGTTTTCATTGTGGATAGCCTTAATATGCTCAATCTCAAGCTGTTCTGAGTATATTTCTCCTTGTTCTTCCACTCCTTCATCTGTTTCGATTACTTCAAATTTTGCAACTTCAAAAGAAAAACGTTCTCCATGGTCTGTATTAAATTTTTCCAAAGCGTCTTTTTGCTCTGGTGTTGCCTCTGCCCATGTTTTTTTTGTTTCTGCCTGTTCTTGTTTATCTTTTAGAATTTTTAATTCAGCATTAATTTCTGCTTGATTAGGATTATCTTCACCTTTTTCGGCTTCTTTATCATCAAGATATTTTGTCGCCCATTCCTTAAAGAATCCCATTGATTTAAACAGTTTCGCAATTCTGGTCATAAAACTCGAAAAGAAATGCCCTATTTTTTCTAAGCCTTGAATTCCTGAATCATCTTCAAGCCATTGTGGAAACTCTTTCCGCGTAAGACCATTTTTTAATTGTTCATAATATTTATCTTCATATTTTTCATTTTTATACTCTGCTGGCACTGTTTTGTACAATCGATCAATTTCTTCGATATTTTCTTTAAAATTAAGCTTCTTTGTCATCAGTTCAACATCCTCAAAGCTTGCCTTGTTCAAAAGTTCTTTTAGTTTATCTTTCACAAGTTTTTCAAAAGTGAGAGCATCTGTTACTTCCTTTGTGGTAAATTGAAGAGCATTCAATGCATCTGGCATACGCGATGAAAGTTTTCCAAAAGCAGATTTGAATGCATTTGTAACCCCTTGAAGTGCATTTTGAGATTGCTTGTCTCCTGTTGCTTCCTTCTCAACACGTTCTTTGAAAAGTGGAAAATCAAAATTTTCAAGATCCCCTTTAATAAAATTATCAAATAAAGCATTGGGGAGTTTTACTCTATAATTCGTTTCATTGATTCCTAATGCATCAAAATCAAGATCAAGATAGTAAAACCCTAGAACGGTTGTCAGTTCTGGATTACGAGAACGAACCTCTTGAAATTCTCCTTGAGATTCATTTGTTTCATTTGTTCCGGGATTTTGAATAGCATCTTCTGCTCCAAATTCTCCTGTTTCCGTTAACGCTTCAAACTTGATATTAATTTTTGAAGAAAGCCATGCTCTTTCAATATCCTGATCCGCCCCAGCTCCCCCAACAGCTTCGTTAATAGCATCCATAATATCTTTTTCAAGTATTGTGTGCTCTGCTACTCCGGATTTTAAATATTTTAGAATAAGTTCATTCACCCTTCTTATTGCTTCCATAATAGGAGCTTCTGAATTGTTTTCATTTGCCTCCAATGCGTCCAGATCATTTTGCGTTTTTGTTGTTGTCTTAAGTGTTTCGTTCCCACTCATTGTTGCTTCTCCCAATTCCTTGATTTTCTCTGTAATAGATGCTTTTTCTTCTGCTGTAATATTTTCGTTTGAAACACTAGGAGCAGGTGTAGAATTTGGCGTTGATTGCTGCCAAATAAATTTACTGTTTCCCATTGCCGAATCCGATCGAAATAGATTTTTCATTATTTGGTAGTGTTTACTTTCACGCCTCGCTTTTTCATTAATTCACGAAGTCGAACCTCTAACCGAGAGAGGATTTTCAATTTTT
>CAZEON010000090.1:0-2968 GCA_964513975.1 uncultured Candidatus Peribacteria bacterium | reverse complement strand
TACCTCACCTCAACCCCTCGATGCAAGCATCGGGGAATTCTCTAGATTAAAAAAACAAAAATTATGAAAACATTAGTATTTAATCCGAATTTGACTACAGAAAATGTAAATGAGTTTTTAGAAAAATTGGGAAAAAGAAAAAACGATGATGAGATAGGATTGACGACTCCGTTAAAAATGCATCACTTTGATAGCAGCGAGGTGAACCGAATGAAAATAGATCTAAAAGGTATTTGCTTAAGGAAGGATGAAGCACAGCTGGGCGATTCGAATTACTTTTTTTTACTTTACGGATTCGGCAACCTGAGTTTTACAGAGAACTTTAAAAAACAAAGGTTGGCAAAGGAGCTGTGGGAAGGAATTCTAAAAATTTATAAATCATGAGCTTTAAACTATCAAAAAAGCCCTTCCTATATTCGGTCGGGCTTTTTTGCAATTTTCCTCACCCTAACCCTCTCCCACTGGGAGAGGAATAAAAGGAAAGAAGGTTTTTTATTTATCCAACTAATCCTGTCGCTGTAAATAACGTTGCGAAGATCAATGAAACAACCGTCATCAATTTAATCAAAATGTTGATAGAGGGTCCGGATGTATCCTTGAATGGATCACCAACAGTGTCTCCGATAACTGCCGCTTTGTGAGCATCAGATCCTTTGCCTCCGAGCGCTCCCGCTTCGATGTATTTCTTGGCATTGTCCCAAGCACCTCCTGAGTTGGCCATAGAGATAGCCATCATTACTCCTGTAACCAGTGCACCAGCGAGAAGTCCTCCCAATGCCACACTTCCCAAAACGAGTCCTACAGCCACTGGTACAACCACGGCCATAATTCCAGGAACGATCATTTCTCGAATCGCAGCCTTTGTTGAAATGTCTACACATTTCGTTGTATCTCCTTTTGCGGTTCCTTCCATAAGTCCTTTGATCTCACGGAACTGTCGTCGTACTTCTTCGATCATGTCGAATGCCGCCCGTCCCACAGCTGACATCGTCATAGCTGAGAAGATGAATGGAAGCATTCCTCCGATGAAGAGACCGATGATTACTCGTGGATCCATAATGTTAATACTTGTGATTCCTGCTGCTACTGAGTACGCAGAGAAGAGAGCCAACGCTGTAAGCGCCGCTGATCCAATCGCGAATCCTTTTCCAATAGCGGCGGTTGTATTTCCTGCACTATCGAGCGCGTCTGTCTTTGCTCGTACATTTGCACCCATTCCTGCCATTTCTGCGATTCCTCCGGCGTTGTCTGCCACTGGTCCATACGCATCAAGCGCCAATGAAATTCCAAGAGTTGAAAGCATTCCCACCGCAGAAATTGCGATTCCATAGAGTCCTGCGAAGTGATATGCCGTGTAGATAGCCACACAGATCAAAAGAACAGGAATTGTTACTGATCGGTATCCCAGAGCCAGTCCGGCGATAATTGTTGTAGCGCCTCCCGTTTTGGAAGCGTCTGCAACATCTCGAACTGGTTTGTAGTGATCTGAAGTGTAGTACTCCGTTACGAGTCCAATCAAGATTCCTACAATCAACCCTGAAATCATAGCGATGAAAACGTTCAAGGCTTGGTCTCCAAGGAAGTACTGAGTCAAGTAGTACCCAGCCACAACAACGATCAGAGAAGCTCCCCAGAGCCCATTCTTAAGTGCGTTATGAATCTGTCCACTTTTCCCAACTCGTACCAAGAAGCTTCCTATAATAGAAGCCAAAATTCCTACTGCAGACAATGCGATAGGGAAATAGATTCCATTCATTCCAAATGTTCCAACTCCCAATATAAGAGCCGAGATAATAGAACCAACATATGATTCAAAAAGGTCAGCTCCCATTCCTGCTACGTCTCCAACGTTGTCTCCAACATTATCAGCGATAGTTGCTGGATTTCGTGGATCGTCTTCTGGAATTCCAGCTTCAACTTTTCCAACAAGGTCCGCTCCTACATCAGCAGCTTTGGTATAAATACCTCCTCCTACACGAGCGAAAAGCGCGATAGAAGAAGCCCCAAGTCCAAATCCTGTAATGACGTTTAACGTGACGCTTTGATCAAGTCCCATGACTTCGAAGAAAACGTAGAGCAAAACAGTGAGTCCCAAAAGTCCAAGACCAACTACAGAAAGTCCCATCACCGCTCCTGAACGGAAGGCGACAGTCAAAGCGCTTCCAAGGTCCTTTGTCGCCGCTTGCGCTGTTCGCACGTTTGCAGCCGTGGCAATCTTCATTCCGAAGAAACCAGCCAAGACACTTGAGATTGCTCCGTAGACAAATGAAGCAGAGGTCAACATCCCTTCATTTACATCGGGCGTCGCAGAGTTGTCCAAAAATTTATAGAGAACAATCGCGAGTACGATTACAAATATTGAAAGTACTTTGTACTCTCGAGCCAAGAAAGCCATCGCACCATCAGCAATTGCTTTGGCGATTTCTTTCATTTTGTCGTTTCCTTTCTCTTTTTTCATAATTAAGAAAGCAAAGATTCCAGCTGCCACAAGTGACAAGATGCTGGTTAAAATAACAAGGAGGAAATAATTCATTCCGAAAAAAAATTATGAAGTAAAAATTCTTGAGAATTGTACGAAAAAGGGGCGGAATGGCAAATTTTCATAAATCATTAATGAGCTCAGGAAAATACAGGGAAGAGTATTTCCAATTTTTAGGGACATTGTGTTTTAAGAAATTGTTCTCAACGTAGTTGTAATGATTTTGCAAATCTTCATCACACCGAATCACGTGGTCATGAAATGATTTTTGCCAACGGAAACAAGGGAATTGTTTATGTGAATGTTTTTTCTCAAACTCTTTTTTCCACATCTGCAGTCGCGAATCCATATTCGCGATGGAGTTCTGTGATTTTTCGAGCTGGCGTCGACGACATTGGGGAATGTCGTCTGCAATGTTTTGTCGTGAGGGTTTGTTTTTAATCTAGAGAATTCCCCGATGCTTGCATCGAGGGGTTGAGGTGAGGTATA
>CAZEON010000089.1:0-3011 GCA_964513975.1 uncultured Candidatus Peribacteria bacterium | reverse complement strand
ATGACACTTGTAGTTTAATTCCTACAGGTGTTGCGTTTAAAAAATAAATTTTCAATTGAACAACGGTTGGAAGAATGTTTTGCCAAAAAAAATATTTGGAAAAGAAGTTGTGTTTCCGGACTGGGTGCAAAATATTTTAAAAAAAACAAAGGAACCGGAAATTAATAATGAAAAAAATGGATTTGATAGAATAGTTGATTCTTTGAAAGAAATTGCAGAGATGGTAATAACTATTCGCAACACAAGAGGAGAGATTTCGCCTGAAGATTCTTCGGAGATAGAAAGGAGGATGGCTCAGTTGGCGTCACAAAAATTCCCAAAATTGGTTTCCATGTTTCTTGCAGAAGCAAGAGCTCTTTTACAAATAAAAAAAAGTGGGGCATTTGTTCATAAAACACAGGAAATGCGGAAATATGCTTCGGAAAATCTTTCTCCGGGCCATCAAAAGTTTTTGGAGATAGGGCGTTATGATAAAACAAAATACTTTTCTATCGCAAATGACGTAATTGATACGGGAACATCGCTTCTTTTGTTAAAAGAATCAGAAAAATCAGAAGAAACATCCACACTAGAGAATAGTTATAATTTTTATAAATCCTATGAGTTGATAAAAGAAATTTCTTATGAAGGAATAGTTAACGAACCGGAGTTTTTTGTGAAAAAAGGAGAGGAGAGTACGAAAATGCTAGAAGTTTTGAGTCTTATCCGTCAAACACCAGATTTGTATCATAAATTTAGAAAAGAAGTTGTTGCCCCTCAGGATCCATTAGAAATATCTTTTAAGGGATTAATGGCCAGGATGAGTCTAGCGATACAGTTGGATGAAAAGGAGTTTTACGAAGTAAAAAGTGTTTACGATCAATTACATTCTCAAGAGCAACAAATTGCCTTCTCAGAGGCGTTTGTTATTTTGGCGAATGAGCCAGAATCAATAAAACTGTTTCTTGGCGCCTTAGGGAATCGGCACTTTTTAGAAGATAGAAGCTGGAATAACAATCTCTTGGATAAATTGAGCGAAATTTTAGAACTTATTGAAGAGCGGAACGAATTGACGAAAGAATTATTAACGGACGCTGGGGAAGATACTTTGGATCCGTGGGAATATAATGAAGCCATCTTTGGAAGATTGAATTCGTTGCTCAAAGACGCAATCGGCGTTGACAGCAAGGAGAAAGCAAACCAGTTATTAAAAGAATCAGATGTTTTTAAAAAAGAAATTATTGCAGAGGGGGCTGTTTTTCGAGGAAATTTTGATCAAATAAGAAAAATGAAACCAGAAGAAATTGGAGATTTGTTAAAGAATACAAAAGCGCAAGTGGTTCGCGGAGGGGATATGATACAAGACTCTTGGGCTATGAAAAACCCTGATAATTATAAATTTCCAAACAAATTCAATGTTGATGACTATCAAATGCTCGTGAAAAATTTAGAGCAGGCATATGGCAAGGATTATCCAAAATATTTAGAGGTTTTAAAACTAAATATTGCAAAGGATTTACAAGATGATCAGGTTGAATTTCATCTTATTAAAAATAAGGGAGCGCTTATTGGAATTGTGAAAATTAAAAAAACAGCGGAGAACTGCTATTATGTTGGAACACTTTATGCAGAAGAAGCATTCCAAAAAGATTTTAAAGTGGGGCAGTTTTTACAAGAATCGGTATTGAAGGGGGTCTTATCAGAAGGAGTCGTTGTGTCGGCTTGCTCTGCTCCTTTAAATCCAAGTCTCGGTAGACACCTAAAATCAGGATGGGAGATTGTTGGAGAAAAAACAGAAAAGGCGGTGACGCAGGAGGGTGAGGCGATAGAGTCAGAACAATTGCTAATGCTCGAGATGAAAGGAGTAAAGACTAAAGAGTGATATCTTTATAGTGCTTGTTCATCGGAAGTTTTTTGGCAAATTCCCAAGCCATCTTAAATAGATTTAGGTGGTCATCTTTAATTACTTGGTGTTGGATTATAACTCCGCTGGGATATTGACTGTTTAGGTGGGAATAAAAAGCAATTTTATCTCCGTAGATGTGAAAACATGTTTTAAAAGGAAAGTCTTCCGTGGGAACAAAAAGGGTGACGCGATTCATGGATGAATCTTTCCCAGTATAATTGATATCACTTTTTTTATTATTAAAAATCATAAAGGCTTTGTTTTGTGTTTTTTCTCTTTCAGGAATGTATCGTTCTTTTACGAATTTTTTAAATTCAGGATGAAACTCTTCCTCGTCATAATGGAGGTATCCATAAATTGTGCACTTCGTCTTTTTCCCTTCTTCAAGAACATCTTCATACATCTTAATAACTCCTTCCACACCTTCAAAAAATCGAACTTTTGGAACGTTTACATGAGGATTTTTAAGATTTTTTAACTCACCAATAATCTGACTTACGGAGCTTTCTTTTTGTTCGAGTTTTTGTTGTTCGTCCTGGAGGAGGAGTAATATTTTTTCAGGATCTTCAGCACTAAAATAGAAACCTTCATTTCGATTTTCTTGAAAGGTGAGACGTTTTTGGCAGAGATTTTCAAGAGTGTATCTTGTTGTTGAGCGATTTAGTTTGAGTCTTCGGGCAACAAGAGATGCGGGCGCACTCCCCAGTTTCAACAAATCAAGATAGACAAGGCTTTCTATTTCACTGAGTCCCAACAAGGAAAGGGTTTTATTTATTCGTGTGAGCGAATCCATCTTTTTGTGAGGATTAAAAAATAATCAGCAATATTATAGCACATACTGGAGTGGTGACAAGTAGATATTATCACCTTTTATTAAATCAAGCAGTGGTCTAGTGTTGGTTTTTGTAATAAGCAGTTTGACATATTTAAACTGGTATGACAAGGTTGACGCAAATTATTAATCATTTAAAAAATGGAAATAAGAAATGATGAGGTTAGTCAGGCCGTAGAATTGGCAAATAAAACATTGCCAACTTCCGAAAGAGATTTAGAGATCTACTTTTTACAAATAACCTACATTTTAGGGTTAAACGCAACACTTGGTAGAAGAAGAATAAGAAAAAGA
>CAZEON010000088.1:0-3152 GCA_964513975.1 uncultured Candidatus Peribacteria bacterium | reverse complement strand
GAGATGCTTCACAAACTCTTCTAGCATTCCCACGACGATGAAGAACCAGATACGGTTACTGAGCGCAGAGGACAAAAAGAACGCCACAACTCCGCAGAGAATTCCAATCGTGATAAAAAACAGCGGACTTTCGACAGCTTTCTTTACCTTGGTTTTAAAGACCTTGAGTGTGTTATCACGCGTTCCTATTTCTAATACAAACATCATGAGTCCCGTAAACACAAAGAACCCGATCCCCACAATCGCATTGATCGTGATATAGGCGAGGAACTTCGAGAGGTTTGGCAGGTGTGTCAGCGTTTCCATATATTGAAATACATTGATATGCTGGAAATAGAACACAGCCGTGTCCCAGTAGGCTTCATAGAGCTTAATCGGAATCACAGCGAGCATTCCCGCTACAAAAGTTAAGAACACGTAAGAACGCTTCTCAGGGTTTTTCTTTTGAAAGAAATACAACCACGCGAGGATTGGCAGAAGGCTCATGGCAATATAGAGCAATGAGTTTCCGGTCAGTAATGTCGATAGAAGTTCTCGCATGAAATATTAACTCTTCTTCTTATTATACCACAAATAAAGAGAATTAGCAATACCGAAAAGCGAATAACAGACAATGTTAAAGGCTAAATGTTAAATGTAAAAAGAATCTTTAAGTTCTAATTTTAAGTATTACCCTTCGGTCTTGAGCTTGAAATTGAAAGAAACTCAGGGTCGAAAGAAAAATTATGATTTATTTTAACCTTTTGTATTGAACATTTTACATTTTCATCCTAGCTCTCCTTTCGCACGACCTGCGGCTTATCGAGCTGATAATTTACAAGCTTCTGTTGGAATATTCCAAAGACAGTTGAAGTTAACCAGTAAATACTCACTCCCGCTGGGAATGAAGTTGCAAAGAAAGCAATCATGGCAGGCATTACCCAGAGCATCACTTTGTTCATTTGCTCCATTTGTCCGCCCATGCCTTCTTGCTTTACCACTGGTTTATCTGAGTTTTTCTCCTTTCGTTTCTTTGCCACGAGTGACAATTTCACGGCTCCCCATTGCGCCACACCAACTGCCAGTGCCAAGAGAATTGGTCCTGGTAAATTGAGATTCAGTCCAAAGAAGATTGAATCGACGACTGAAAGATCAAATCCTCCTTGTACATTGTAAAGAAGATAATCGAGATGCGGAGAGAGTCCTTCACGCACGATGTAGTAAATACCAATCAAGAATGGCATTTGAAACAGCATCGGTAAACAAGAACTCATTGGGTTTATCTTGTGTGTTTTGTAGAGCTTCATGGTTTCCATCGCGATCATCTGTTGATTGCCTTTGTGTTTCGCTTTCAAGTCAGCGAGTTTTGGCTGCAGCTTCTGCAATTCTCGCTGAGACTTCATTGCTTTTTGATTTGGTAAAAAGAGTGCCAATCTCACGATTAACGTCATAATAACAATTGCCCACCCGAAAGAATGACTTGGTAAAATCTTTGTCAGAAAGACGAGCAGGTTAAACAACGGTTTTGAAACAATCGCTCGAAAGAGGAGTCGAAACGCCCCTGCATTTGAAAGTTTTACTTCATCGGATGTCACGACCGTTGTGTCTTCTCCAGATTGGAACGCCATTTCGATTTGGTATTTCCCTTCTTCAGAAAAGAGATCCAGATTGAAATCTTTCAGGCTGAATTGATACGTTGCTCCTGGCTCCAAAGAAAAAGGAGCGATTCGTTTTCCATTACAATGATTAAACGTATCTCCAGAAACATTTACCGCTTGGTTGTTTACAAGACGAAGAACCTTCAGATTCTCAGGATTGTCGCAGGGAGAAATAAAAGTAATCGCTTTATCGAGTTTATTTTCTACTTCAAAGAGAACAAGGTTTCCAATCACAACAGACTTCTTCACTCGTTGAAGTACGATTTGTGCATTCTCAGGATTCTTTGTTTCCACTTCTTTCTTTCCCCAGAACTTTTCAATTCCTAAGAGTACCAGATAGAAAACGGCAAACCAGATAAGAAAACTTTTGAAGAATTTAGATGTTTTTTCGTTCATTTGCATGAGAGGAGGGGGATGAGTTGTTTACAAGCACTCCGGAATTCTGCTGGATTTTCTAATACTTTAGCCCCTTTGTACAGCAAAATAACGTTTTTATGAAGACCTGCGGGCACCAGTTCTTCGCGAATAATTTCATACAATTGTCGACGAATTCGATTTCGATCGACCGCCAGTTTCGAAGTTTTCTTTCCCACGACAGCAGAAAATCGAGCATCTCCTCGTGCTTCTGAAATAAGAAAAAGGAAATTTCCGACGCGCATTTTTTTTGAACGACGAAAGAGCCGATCAAATATTTTCGTGGTGAATCGGTTTTTTTTGGCAATCACGGAAGCAATGAATAATGAATAATGAGTAATGAATAATAAAAAAGGAAATCCTTTCTTATGTATTTATTAATCAGCTCCACGGTGTCTTTTTCGAAGCGACAGAAAGGAGCGCTCGTCCCTTTGCTCTACGAGAAGCAAGAACACGTCGTCCGCAAGCTGTACGCATTCGCGCACGGAATCCGTGAGTTCTCAATCGTTTACGCCATCGTGTTTTTCCGAGCATTTGTAATTTCTAAATTTGTGCGCGCGCAATCTAGGGGGATTGTGAAAAATTGTCAAATTTTATTGAAAAAAGACACGCTTCCCGAATGCGAAGTGTGTCTTTTTTCTAACATGTCTTGGTTCATGAGAACTGATTTAAAAATATTATCAATTTATTGTGATCGTGCTCAGTTAAAACCGTTTCCTCGTCAACGTCAACAAAAAATGTTGCCAAGAGGGGATAGTCATTCATCTGTGAGAACAAATCAAACCGAATGGGTTTTTTTGTTGTGTTATGATTTTGAAATATTTTTGTATGAGGTCTTGTGCACAGCCACGATTCGTGCGCAGAATCCTTCATATACAAAATAGTAGATGAATCAGTTGGGTGATTTCTGTGCTCGCAGAAATGTTTTTCTGGATAACAAAAGTTAACCCATTGAGAGTCTTTTCCGTCCGCACAACGCATAGCCTTGTTTACGAGTTCGGTGTTTAATTTAAATTTCATAGCTTTTCGTTTTTGTTTAAAAATATAGGTTCATGATAACTTGAGAGGTGATAAAAAACCTTTAAGCTAATCATACAAATG
>CAZEON010000087.1:0-3222 GCA_964513975.1 uncultured Candidatus Peribacteria bacterium | reverse complement strand
CTTATACCTCACCTCAACCCCTCGATGCAAGCATCGGGGAATTCTCTAGATTAAAGAGACTAAGAGTCTAAGAGTAATTTCTCTTAGACTTTTTAACTTTTCGACTCTTTGACTATTTTAAATAACAAAAACCCCCAGTCGAAACCAGGGGCTTTGAATTTGAAATTAAAGGGGTCGAATTATGATCGAACAGCTTCTTTCAAGTTTTTACCAGCTTTGAAAGTAGGTACTTTTGTAGCTGGGATGTTGATCTTTTGTGAAGGATTTTGAGGATTAACTCCAACACGAGCTGCTCGGTTTGAAACTTTGAAAGTTCCGAATCCTGTAACAGTTACTTGTCCTCCTTTTGAGAGTTCTTTTGTAATTGCTCCTAGAACTGCTTCTAGTGAATCACCTGCACTTTTCTTAGTGCATCCGCAGCTTTTTGCAACTGCAACAACGAGATCGCCTTTTGACATAGCCATTTTGTATATGGGTTAAGAGATATAAAAAAGCTGGCGGGATTGTAGAACTTCTTTTCCCCTCT
This sequence comes from uncultured Candidatus Peribacteria bacterium, assembly GCA_964513975.1. Taxonomy (GTDB): domain Bacteria; phylum Patescibacteriota; class Gracilibacteria; order UBA4473; family UBA4473; genus CAZVBV01. The sequence continues at coordinate 2,696 of CAZEON010000087.1, read as the reverse complement.
TGGCAAGCGGATTAATCCTATTTCCTATTGCAATATAAATAAAAATGTTTTCTAGTGATACATGCAAAAAAAGCCCATTTCTATGCACTTTCCGTTCACTAGAAATTCTTTAATGCTAGTTATAAAGCGAATATCCGAGCGTATTCAATGCTCCTTCTGCTTTTTCAACATACTGTGGATCCGTTGCATATCCCGCTTTAATGATTTTCGACAAAACAACCGCCGGCAAATCTCTCATTCCACTCTCTTTATTTGTTTTTATAATTCCACCGTAATAGGGGGAATTTTTTAAAAATTGTCCATAATCACTGAATGATTCCGCAATGGAATCGTATCTTCGAAATTTATCGAACATCTTTGTGGCCTTGGTTTTATTTTTATCAAAATACTCTGTCGTTAGAAATTCTTGTGATTTTCCAGCGTATTTCCCCATAGCTTTAATTCCAAAAAAATTATTTCCAAGAGCTTTTTTCCCGTGTCCAGACTCCAGTGCTGCTTGCGCCAAACACACTTTCCATGGAACCCCATATTTCGCTTCTACTTGCTTTGCAAGCAATGTTCCAACTTCTTTAAAAAGTTTTTCTGGACTCATTTCTTTAATCTCTTCCAATGAAAGTGTTGGAAGACCATGCTCTTCTCTTAGTTTATTTACCGCTTCTCTCATCGCCTCTTTCATTTCTTCGAGTGCTTTTTCATCCGCTTTTACTTTTTCTTTGAAATCATCTTTTGTTTCCTCTTCTTCATCAGATGTAAAATCCAAAACCTCCGCCACTTCAAAAGCTTTCAAATCTTTTTCCGAAGGAATTACTCCAATCTCAATCTCTTCACCTCCATAAATCGGAAGATAACTCGCACCTGTACTCAAATACCCTACCTTCACACCTTCGTAAATAGACCGTTTCGCAATAACGGTATTTATTTTTATAAACTTTTCAGAAAACGGGAGTAAATCCCCTGCTCCGATATATCGCTGAACCGTTTCATTCTCGTGAAAATTCACTTCGAATTTATTTTTCCCTTTCTCTTCCAAAAATAATGTTTTCAATTCTTCAGACGATTTTCTCGCTAGAAACTCAGAAGCAGGAATATCTTTCAACAATTTTGCCACCAATTCCTTATCCTGCTCATTTCCATCTTTAAAAGTATCGCAAACTAAGTCTATTTGCTCTTGACAATCTTTTCCTTCACGAAGGTTTTCAATCACTCTTGCATCTTTGTCATTTTTAATTTCACTCATTTCTTCCTTTGTCATAGTTAAAAAAGACTCAGCCTTAAAAAGAACATCATTCCCATAATCAACACCATCATTCTTCTCAGAATTATTTTGATATACAAAACGTCTCCAATCATAGGTTTTCCCAGAAGTGTTATAAAAATGATTCATAAAAAGAGAATAATTCCCCTTATTCTACCTTAAATCAGCATTTTTTTCAACCATTTCCAACAACTTTTCACGAGCATCATCAATCGCAATTTTATTTTTCCGCACAATGCCACATTTTTGACATTTAAAAATGATCGATTTCATATTTCCTGACTGTATTTCTATATCAATAGGTTTCATTACACCTCCACACTCCTCCTGCCTGTCTCCTGGGTTCTTGTCGACGTGTTTGGAGTTGAGGCAATGACGACAGTGATTACGACAAGTCTGCTCAGCGGGCGGGTTCTCATGCCCACATACTTCACAGGCAAAGGCGTTGTTCACGTGAATAAATCGTTTCATATAAATTAATGTTAAATATTAAAGGTAAAATGTAAAAAGAATGTTTAAGCATTAATATTTAAAATTTCTTTTAAAATTTAACATTTAACCTTTTACATTTCTTGTCATCCAACAAACAAAGATTTAAAGTTCCTTCCGATAAGATGAATAAGGTAAACATCCTCGACGTCGACATCGATCAAATTTCTCGCAAAGAAATTGATACCGTGTTGGCAGAAAAATTGAACGGAGACACATTGTGCCAGATTGCAACGGTAAACCCTGAGTTTTTGGTAGAAGCACATCGCAACGAAGACTTTTCACAGGCGTTGAAAAATGCCGATTTGAAAATTTGCGATGGCATCGGAATTTCATTTATGAGTCGCCTTTTTTTAAATAAAAAAATTGAACGAATTGCTGGGGTAGAAGTCGCAGAGCGGGTTTGTAAAATGTGCAGCGAAACAGGAAAGTCTGTTTTCTTCCTCGGAGGATTTGATGTTGTGGGGAAAGTTGAACAAAAAATGTGTTCAAAGTATCCAGGACTCAAAGTCGCTGGAGCGATCGATGGAACCGTGACGACATTTGATACTGTAGCGGATACAAAACCCGACGCAATCCTCGTTGCTTTCGGAGCTCCGAACCAAGAAATATGGATTCAAGAGTTTGGACGCAGAATCCCCTCTCTGCGAATTGCCGTGGGAGTTGGGGGAACATTTGATTTCTGGACGGGAAAGGCTCTCAGGGCCCCCGAGGTGCTTCAAAAGATAGGTCTAGAGTGGTTATGGCGACTTATCCTCGAACCTCACAAACGAGGAAAACGCATCTTCAATGCGGTGTGTGTATTTCCATATTTATTTGTGAAGGACTTGTTGAAAAAATAGCTCTGTTTAAATCCCCCAAACCTGCCGGCAGGCAGGCCCCCTTTAACAAGGGGGCTTATGAAGGCACCACCTGCTAGAAGCAGGAGGTTTCGGGACACCGGACAGATGTC
>CAZEON010000086.1:0-3245 GCA_964513975.1 uncultured Candidatus Peribacteria bacterium | reverse complement strand
GACACTTGTAGTTTAATTCCTACAGGTGTTGCGTTTAAAAAATAAATTTTCAAATGACACTATTTTAAAAATTACGGTGGCCATGGAGATTGTCACACTTAAAAAAAAGGGGACATTCTGGAAAACCTTAAAAGAGGCACACCAAGCAGAAACAATTGTAAGCTACACATATGGGTTTTATGAGTAGATGTCGCACCTCAGGGATATATATTACTAAATCCTCTTACTCTTTTGTACGGGGATTTTTTACAATGGTGCACGAGGAGGGACTCGAACCCTCACGCCTTGCGGCACTAGTTCCTAAGACTAGCGTGTATACCAATTTCACCACTCGTGCGTTGTTTACAAAAAAAGCTCCGAGATTGTAAGGAACTTTTGTAACTTTTCAACTTTTTACAGTGCCAACTCTTTGATATTTCTTTTTATATTCTTCCAGTCGTATTCAAACTGAGCATTTTCAGAAGCCCGAATAATCGCTGAAATAAATCCCCAGAAACTGTTGGGTTCAAACGTAAACGCATTCCCCTGCTCTATTTGTGCATTGAAGTTTTGCAATCCTGATCCTTCTGGAACAATCGATACAATTTCATTTTTTGCCATTTCTTTCACCGTTTTCCAATCTGGTTTACTTGTGAAAACGACAACATCAACTTCTTTGAGTAAACGCGTCTTATTCCGCGGAACAGATTCGAGAATATGAAACTGTTCTGGATATTTCTCTGATAATTCAAAACATTTCTTTTGTGCGTTGCTATCCCCTTCCGCAAGCACTGATACTTCAAGCCCTAACTCACACATTGCCTCAAATCCCTGAAGAAGAAAATCTGAATGATTTTTCTCTGTCATTGGGCAGATAATACCCATGTGTAATTTTGTCTGGGCTGGTTTAGTAGGCGTCATGGATACGGTTTGAGAAGAAAGTGTTGAACTCATTTGAGATATGAACTAAATCGCGGTATGATAACAGAAATAAAGCCTTAAGTCGAGCAGAACCCCTTGTCAAAGCATGAAAACCATTATTTTAATCGACGGAAACTCTCTCATGCACAGGTCCTATCACGGGATCAATAAGGGCTTTATTCCCATTTGGAAGGGCGTAAAGGTCGGTATGGTGTATGGATTCGCTTCTATGCTTCTCCATATCATTCATCACTTTAGACCTGATGGATTGATTGTTTCCTTTGATACAAAGGAGAAGACCTTCCGACATGAAGCCGACGAGAACTACAAAGCACAGCGTGAAAAAGCACCTGATGATTTCTATATTCAGATTCCTTATATATACGAGCTTTTGGAAAGCTTTGAAATTCCGGTGCTCAAGATGCCTGGATACGAGTCAGATGATATTATTGGAACGCTGGCACACAGTGCAAATAGTGAAGTGCACGATGTAAAGATTCTCAGTGGAGATCTCGACTTCTTGCAGTTGATATCCGACAACGTATCATTGGTTCGATTTAACGGTCCAATCGAACAGCAAATCCCCTACGGTCCCAAAGAAGCATTGGCTCGCTATGGCATCCAACCAAATCAAATGATTGATTACAAAGCGATTATTGGAGATAGCTCTGATAATTTCAAAGGAATCCTCGGAGTCGGTCCCAAGACCGCTGTGAAACTCTTACAGGAGTTTGGAACGCTGGAAAAGATTTATGAACATCTCAATGAACTCGCACCGAAGGTGAAGAAGAAATTTGAGACACAAAAAGACCAAGCGCTTCACTGCAAGATGCTGGCAACTATTAAAACTGATGTCCCTGTCAAATTTGATCTCGATCGGAAGTTCGAACTCTGTCCTGACAAAAGCATTGCCTTCTTGGAAAAGATGGAATTCCGTTCTCTCGTGAATCGGTTCCACAGATTGAACACAAATCTTGCTCAACCTCAAAAAATTGAACAAAAAAAGAAATCAAAAAAAGATGATGATGATGAGCAAATGGCATTATTTTAATGAAGAAAGAGGAGTCTATAGTTAAGAGTTTATAGTTTATAGTAAAAAGACTGCTGAATTAAAAAGGAGTCAAAGAGTTAAAAAGTCAAAGAGTCAAAGAGTTTTCGAGTTAAAAAATTGAAAATCGAAAATCGAAAATTGACAATTTCCATGAACACATTTCTTGTTTTTTCGACTTTTTTTATTTTTGTTCGCACGAACGATAGCCCTCTTTATACCATAGAAGGAATGTTCACAAAAACAGTTCATAAGCGGGTTAAGCGAAAAAAACATTTGCACAAGAACATGGTATTTGATACGGTGAAACACGAGATTAGCTCTTCGCTTTCCTTACAAAAATCAAACAAAATGGCACAACAAAAGACATTCGTAGCGCTCGACATTGGATCTTCTAAAATTAGGTCAGTTGTCGGTGTTGTCGAAGATAAAAAGAAATTAATTAACATTTTAGGAGTCGGTATTTCCCCTTCAAATGGAATCCGAAAAGGAATGGTAACAAGTATCGACGAAGCGGTCAGTAATATCACTGCAGCACTTGAAGATGCCGAACGAATGAGCGGTGAACCAATTCATCGTGTCTTTGTTGGGTTCTCTGGACCACACATTGAAACATACGATTCAAAGGGTGTGATTGCGATCAGCGGAGCAAACTCTGAAATTACAGAAGATGATATCGATCGAGTACTTGATGCAGCACGAGCTGTTTCACTTCCTTCAAATCGAGACATTTTGAGAATTATTCCAAAAAACTTTTCAATCGATTCACAACACGGAACAAAATATCCTGTTGGAATGACAGGGATTCGTTTGGAAGTGGAAGCACATATTATTGCTGGGCAAACGGGAGCCATTAAGAACCTTGAAAAATGTCTGTACGAAACAGGAGTTGATACAGAGGAAATTGTTCCTTCATCACTCGCGTGTGCAGAGTCAGCATTGAATAAGAAACAAAAAGAACTCGGATGCGTACTCGTTGAAATAGGAGCGTGCTCCACAAACATTGCAGTCTTTGAAGAAGGCACCATTGTTTCTTCAAAAGTTATCCCAATCGGAGGTGAACACGTCACGAACGATTTGGCGATTGGACTGAGATGCGCTGTGGAAACCGCGGAGAAGATTAAAATTGAATATGGAACCGCCTTGCCAGATGATGTCAGCGATCGAGAAGAAATCGATCTTTCTGAAATCTCAAAAACGGACAGTCACACCGTAGACAAGAAACAAATTTCAAAAATTATTGAAGCCCGCTATCACGAAATCTTTATGATGGTTCGTGATGAATTGGCGGAAATCG
>CAZEON010000085.1:0-3336 GCA_964513975.1 uncultured Candidatus Peribacteria bacterium | reverse complement strand
TTGTTGATACGACTTCCCGTCTTTTCTTATGATGAAAACTTAGGACTTTTTAGCTCCCAGGGAGGGGGAGAAAAAAACCGCTTCAAACCCCATTTTTATCTATGTATCGACAATGCTCAGGCATCTTTTTTTTCTGCTTTCCAAGAGAAGTGGAGAAAAATATTTGACAGAAATTCGTTTTTTTATACACTCCGCGAGCTCTTTATGAAGCAAAAAGCGCATGTCAGCTACTAAAACAACGGCTTCGGCAAAGAAAACTTCTTCCAAAACCTCTCCCAAAAAAGAGGCCCCGAAGAAAGTAGTTCCTTCTAAGGCAACGGCGAAGGCAACTGTAGTTTCTGCCCCACGTGTTCGTATCATCGTGAAATCATTTGATTACACCGTGATTGACGAGGCGGCAAAGTCGATTGTTGAAACGGCGGAACGAGGAGGTTCACTTGTAAGTGGCCCTGTTTTGATGCCAACAAAAATAAAGAAGTACACCGTTAATCGGAGCTTCTTTGTTAATAAGGATGCGCGTGATCAATATGAAATGAGAACTCATAAGAGACTCATTGATATTAAAGAGCCAACTTCTCAAACAATCGAAGCCCTCCAAAACTTGGCATTGCCAGCGGGAGTCGATGTTGAAATCAAAATGATGTAATTAAAAAATGACGAATTATAAATTACGAATGACGAATGAAAAAGAGTGTGAACAAAAAACCACGTTCCGACTTGTCAACTTGTTATCTTGTAAGCTATTAAAATGAAAGGAATTCTAGGACGCAAAGTCGGTATGACACGAATTATTTCTGCAGAAAGCAGAAAGGTTGTCCCTGTAACGCTACTCGAAGCGCCAGCAAATGTTGTTTTGCAAGTCAAAACAAAGGACGTTGACGGATACGACGCAGTTGTCCTTGGTGCATTTGAACGAAAGAATTTTGGAAAGAACGAAAACAAGAAATACAAATTCATTCAAGAACTTGCTCTTGAAGAAGGAACTGAATTAAAGAAGGGTGACACCGTTACTCTTGAATCATTAAAAGAACTTGAAACCGTGAAAGCTTCTGGCGTCTCAAAAGGAAAGGGATTTGCTGGAGTTATTAAACGACACAATTTCCAACGAGGGCGAGAAACACATGGATCTCACCATCACCGAGAACCCGGATCAGTGGGAATGTGTGCGAAACCTGGACGTATTTTACGAGGAAAGAAAATGCCCGGACAATACGGAGACGACAACACAACATTGCGATCTGTCCAGATCGTTGAGGTGGATGTAAAAAACAATCTTATCGCCATTAAAGGACCACTTCCTGGAGCGATTAATAGCTTTATATTTTTACGAGGATAATGAAATTTGATCTCTACGATAATACGGGAACGAAAAAAGGAGATGTGAACGCTTCGAAGGAAATCTTTGAAGCTAAAATCAATCCTGATCTTATGCATCGAGCCGTAGTGCTTCGACTTGCAAACAGACGACTCAACGTTGCTCACTCTCAAACACGAGGAGAAGTAACCGCAACAACCAAAAAAGCATTTCGACAAAAAGGAACTGGACGAGCTCGACGAGGAGCGATGACCACAACACTTCTTCGAGGTGGAGCCGCTTCACATGGACCACGGAACGTACAGAACTTTAGCAAAGCTATGCCACAGAAAGAACGACGAGCAGCGCTTTTCTCAAGTTTAACAGTAAAGGCAAATGAAAAAGCTATTTTCTCTCTTGAAGGTTTTAATTCAAAAGAACCAAAGACAAAGGCGTTTGTATCGCTCTTGGCAAAATTGCCAGAAGCAAAAAAATACCTCTTTGTTCTTCCTGAACGAGACGATGTTCTTCGAAAATCTGTCTCAAATATTCCAAACGTAAAAACTATTTTGGCTTCTTACCTCAATCCACTTGATACATTGTGGGCAGAGAAGATCTGTTTTGTTGCTGACGCATTGAAAAAAGCAGAAGACACATTTCTAACGACTGACAAAAAATGATAGCCACTCAAGACGTATTGATCCAACCAATCGTTACGGAAAAAACCGTGGCAATGAAAGATAAATTCTGTTTTGCGGTGCACAATGACGCAACAAAAGACGATGTGAAAAAAGCTTTACTCGATTTTTACGGAGCAAAGGTTTTGAAAGTAAACATCACAAACCTTCCTGAAAAATTCAAACAGGTTCAACGTGGAAAACAAGCTCGAAAACGAGCACCACTTAAAAAAGCAACTATCACCCTCGCGAAAGGAGACACTCTTGATTTTAACGCCTTTAAATAATGGGACTCCGAATCTTAAAACCGAATACGAACGGACAACGTGATATGAGTTACGTCGACACTTCTGAACTTGCAAAAGGGAAGCCACGTAAGTCTCTCTTGAAGAAATCAAACAAAGTCACTGGACGATCTGGGGGAACTATCTCTATTCGTCACCGAGGAGGAGGAACACGAAGTCACTACCGAATGGTAGACTTTAATGGGACCGAGAAATTAGGGATTCCAGGAAAAATCGAAGCGATTGAATACGATCCAAAACGAACAGCACATATTTTACTCGTGCTTTTTAAAGACGGTGATCGTCGTTATTTCCTTGCTCACAAAGGAGTGAAGGTTGGGGACGAAGTCATTGTTGATACGAAGGCAAAAGCAAAAGATGGAAATCGAATGCAAATCCAGAATATCCCTGTTGGGTTCTCAATCTTTAATGTTGAAATTAAAGAAAAGAAAGGAGGGCAAGCCGTTCGCTCTGCTGGTCAGAGCGCAACACTTATCTCACTCGACGGAGACAAGGCTCAAATAGAGCTTAACTCTGGCGAGATCAGACTGGTAACAAAGACAAATTTTGCCACTATTGGAACTGTTTCTAATGACGAACACTCTCTTATCCGTATCGGAAAAGCTGGTCGTGTTCGACACCAAGGACGACGACCTCACGTTCGAGGGAAAGCAATGAACCCGAACGACCATCCACATGGAGGAGGAGAAGGAGGGAGTCCAATTGGAATGAAACACCCAAAAACTCCTTGGGGAGCTCCAGCATTGGGAGTAAAAACTAGAAAAAACAAAACGAACGACAAATTAATCCTTCGATCTCGTCACCGGGCGAAGAAAAAATAGTTCACAGTTTATAGTCTATAGTTTATAGAAAAAATAATGAAAAAAATAACAAGCCCACGTTCAACTAAAGAAAGCCTAGAAATAGGGAACGGGCTAGCTATTAACTCTTCACTCTTAACTATTAACTCATAACATGCCTCGATCATCTAAAAAAGGACCATACGTTGACCCACGAGTTATCAAAAAGGTAACCGCAATGAACGACTCTGGACAAAAAAAAGTCATTAAGACTTGGTCTC
>CAZEON010000084.1:0-3406 GCA_964513975.1 uncultured Candidatus Peribacteria bacterium | reverse complement strand
AGTAGAAATGGTGACACAAGAGTTGTATGAACTCTACAAACCAGCATTTGAAAAAAAAGAAGAAATAAATTATCTCAATGTAGCACTCGTTGCAGCAAAGCTTACTTTTGATGCCACCATTGGAGCACAAAAAAAAGAATGTGATGCATTAATTGAATCGATTCAATCAAAAATTGTAAATGCAGGGAGTGAACTTTTGGAATTAGAAAAGAAAATGGACCCTACGAAAAACAGAGTTATCGCTCATGTAGAAGTTTATTCAGAAGAAATTGATCGTGTTTTTAACAAACAATTGTATGAACTTTCAGCAGAGCACCAAAAGATGATAACTGGTATTCGAGAATACTGGACGCCTTACGCGAATGGAAGGGATTATTGGTTGAGCATTAGAGCACAGCATAACATGGATGCATCGACTGCATATTACCAAAAAAAATATGATGAAACGCGTAAACAAATTCAAGCATATCGAACCGGAAGTATTTTTAAAAAAATAGCGTGTACAAAAAAGATAAGAGAAGGAAAGAGAAAGGATTTTAATGATAAACAAAAACAGAATAGAATAAATTACGCACAAAAAAGAAAAGAGGACCCAGCGAAAAAACAAGTGATTCAATATTTGATGGGGCTTGAAGATTCGGGACCGAAGAGCAAGTTTTTTGAGGTACAACAAGCGACAGTTCTCAATGCCGATACGATTCAAAGTGAGATATCAGCTTTGAAAGAAAAGCTTGAACAGCCTTCTCCATACGAGGCAGAAATACAACAAACAGAAGAACAAATAACAACGCCGATTGACTACACGTTTGAGGAATATCTTGAACGCACAGGAGTTCAAAACAATAGTTGGGTCGTGCAAGATGATTGGAGTCGGTCGAAACGAAGAATTGGTCAGAGTGGGGATTATTGGGGGCAAAAATATGCACGATATGCGCAATATATTATGAGAGATTTTGTCCCGTATGATGAGAGGATTATTTCCACGCTTCGTGGGCTCGCTAAAAATGCTCATCAGGAGGCGATTAATGCTTACGACGGATGGCAGGGATTTTACAAGCAACACCCTCTTTTGCACAGAGAAAATATAAAAGTTCTTGGGACACGACTTGGAGCTCTTCAACGGGAAGAGGAGGAATATAAAAAAGTTATTGCAGAGCAAATTGCAACACTGGAAAAAGAAGTAGAAAGGCAAACGACATCCTCATTTGCTTCGGCACAGTGGCTCAACAAAACAGTTGAAAAACGGCAAAAAGACAAGCTTACAAATACGATTGTCGAGACGGAAATAAAGGCTTTTCTTGGTGAGGATCTTACAGCAGTCGATCCGACAGAACTTATAACGCACTTTTCAAATGTGCGAGAAAGCCAGCTCATTATTCAGCAGAACAATTTAACGGCAAGTGTTCGCAGGGCAAAGAATCAACTCGCATTCGATGAATCGGTCATGGTTGCACCGATGGTGCGTCACATGCATTTCTCAGAAACACCAAAAGGAATCGCACAAAAGACGGAATATTTTGATGGAATCACGAAGGGGGTTTCAGATGGAAGTTTGAGTATCAAGGATCCAGTTACGTACCTACGAAATAACAACGGAACCTACACGGCCGTGTATCGCAACACAGGTGCCGTGGTGGGGGCTGAGTATGCAGGAATTGCACAAACGATAATTCGTACCGACAGTAATGGAGTAGCTGTTACAACGCAACCTGCAACAATTCTTGATCAAGTGAAAGTTTCTCTTGCGAGTCAACAGGTGGAAGCAGTTTCACTTGTTCCAGAAATTGTACCAGTCGTGGCAACCGTAGAAGAAATTGCAGAAACGCCAGAGATCATTGCCGAAGCCGAGGCGATTGTGGAGGCGAAGAGATTGGAGGTATTAAACATTGGAAGAGAATCTGAATTTGAAACAGAAACAAAAATCAGTCTTCAGAAATTACTTTCAGTAAGCTCTCCACTGAAATTTGGACTGGGGGTTCTTGATGGTGTGAAGTTGGAAATAAAAGGATTTTTAAGTTTACTTAATCCACTTACATGGATAGAAATTGCGAAAGTTGTAGTGAAATTTGATCAAATAAAGGAGCAACTCATGTTTTCAATTCTTACGGATCCGGTCGGAATGACAGATCATTTGAAAGAACATTTACCAGAGGCTCTCATTGAAGGAAAAACGACGATTGATAATGCATGGGAAAGTGTTCAAGCCAGCATCGCAAACGCAGACGATAGAGAAAAAGGGGCGATTGTTGCTGCGGTGATATTAAGTTTTGTTCCAATAGGAAAGATTGGGAAGGCTGGAAAACTCACAGCATGGGTAGATGATATTGTCGTAGCTTTAAATAAATTTGTTCCGAAACCGAAATTGGCAGGAGTAACGATCGGAGGGAAGACGGTGATTATGGATGATGTGGTGAGAGCAGGGGGGAAGATTGTTAATTATAGGAAGATAGATGATGTGATTGCAGAAACGTTGAAGTTAGAACCAGGGCAAATGTATACAAGCCAACATGCACTAAATGCAGACGAGGTTTTGGAGGCAACGGAAACTTTTTTGGGAAAAGGATATGTAAAAAGTGGCCCCCATGGCTACAGAAGCAAAGATGGCTTAAAGCGATTTCGTATGGACCCAGAGTCTCTTTATGGGGATAATTCACATATTCACTTTGAGTTATTTTCTTCTTCACAAGCAACAAGTGCCTCTATAATAAATCATGTAAAATTTATTCAATAATCATGTATTCAACACTTAACACTGGTATCGTTAAAAAAGGAACTGAAATTCTTAATGGTTTGGAACGAGATATAAAAGGGTGGAAAATAGTCTTAATTAAACATGAAGAGAAAGATGGAGGAGTTTATATCAATGTAGAAGAATTAAAAGAAGGTGGGAAATATGAGTACATCTATAATAATTGGATTGAAAGAGAATCAGATCTCGCTAAGTTCTTTGCTGAAACCGATTGGGAAATAGAGTGGGAGAAATAATTTTTAGCAACCTAACGCTGGTTCAATTTTGCAAATTGAACCGTAACGTTTCTTACAATACAAAAGAATGCCATCACTAAGAATTCCAAAATCAGAAAGAGATCAGATGTTTCTTATTACTTTTACAGTTAAAAATTGGTATTACCTATTTGATCGGCATGATAGGTTTAAAATTCTAGAAGAGAGTTTCGTTTACTGCCAGAATAACAAAAATCTAAAAATTTACGCCTTTGTTTTTATGTTGAATCATCTGCATTTTATTGGTTCAGCGCCAAATATGATTGAGGTTATTCGTGATATGAAAAAGTTTCTATCGAAACGATTTAAGGAAAATATTGAAAAGAATGAGTCCAACGTAATAAAATATGGTTCATGATAACTTGAGAGGTGATAAAAAACCTTTAAGCTAATCATACAAATG
>CAZEON010000083.1:0-3581 GCA_964513975.1 uncultured Candidatus Peribacteria bacterium | reverse complement strand
TTTCTTATTCTTCTTCTACCAAGTGTTGCGTTTAACCCTAAAATGTAGGGTGAAAATTTACAAGATACTTTTATACTAAAAATAAAATAGTGTCAAAAAAAAACATCTAGGCAGGTTCAGGGCTGTGTCTGGAACCTGTACAAATTAAAAACTCCCACAGAGTGGGAGCTTTAATTTCATTCCATAAAAGCTATAAACTATAAACTGTTAACTATAAACTAACTTTACGCTTTCTTGTGATCCGGGTGGAATTTCTCGATAGTCTTCGTATTAAGACGTTTTAATTCTGAAATTGGGAACGGTCGGAGCAATTCCCATCCGAGCGTAAGGGATTCAAGAATTGTTCGTTCACATTGGTATCCTTGTCCGATAAATTCTTTTTCAAACTTATCAGCAAATGCCAAGTAAAGTTTATCAATGTCAGAAAGAGAACTTTCTCCGAGCACCACAGCTAACTCACGAACATCTTTCCCACGTGCGTAACATGCGAAGAGTTGATCTTTTAATTTTGAGTGGTCTTCTCGAGTTTTTCCTTCTCCCATTCCAGCTCCCGCCAAACGTGAAAGAGATTTCAATACGTCCACTGGTGGAGCAAGTCCTTTTTGGTGAAGACCTCGGTCAAGCACGAACTGTCCCTCAGTAATATATCCAGTCAAATCGGGGATTGGGTGTGTGATGTCGTCTTCCGGCATTGAAAGAATCGCCATTTGCGTCACTGATCCTTTTGATCCTTTAATACGTCCCGCTCGTTCGTAAATTGTAGAGAGGTCAGTATAAAGATATCCTGGGTAACCACGTCGTCCGGGCACTTCTTTTCGAGCGGCAGATACCTCTCGAAGCGCCTCAGCGTAGTTTGTCATGTCTGTCAAAATCACAAGCACGTGCGTGTCTTTTTCAAACGCCAAGTACTCAGCGTATGAACTCACCATTCGTGGAATCGCAATACGTTCAACCACTGGATCGGCAGCTGTATTCACGAACAAGGTTGCTCGTTCAATCGCTCCTGTTCGTTCAAATTCTTTTTGGAAGTACATCGCTTCTTCAAACGTAACTCCCATCGCTCCGAACACCACGGCGAAGGCAGAACCATCGTTCACTTTCGCTTGTCGGGCAATTTGAGTCGCCAATTCAGCGTGAGGTAATCCTGATCCAGAGAAGATCGGAAGTTTTTGTCCTCGCACCAATGTGTTCATCACATCGAGTGATGAAATTCCTGTTTGAATAAAGTCTGATGGGAATATTCGTGAGTATGGGTTAATCGCCATACCGGAAATATCCACTGTTTTTTCTGGTAAAATTTCTGGTCCACCATCAATTGGTTTTCCAGCTCCGTTGAAGACACGTCCGAGCATGTCTGGTGACACACCGAGTGTTGATACTTTTCCGAGGAATTTTGCTTTCAGTCCTGTCGTTGAAAGTCCTCGTGTATTCTCAAACATTTGAACCAATGCTTTTGATCCGTTGGCTTCAAGCACCTTTCCCATTCGGATTTTTCCATCCGCTGTTCGAACTTCTACAAGTTCTTCGTATTTTGCCCCTTCGACTCCTTCTACCACTAAAATAGGACCCGCGATGGCTTCGATGTTATCGTATGTTTTTTGCATCTTCAATAAGTAATTAAGAATGGAGAGATCCCGCTTCAAGAGCGGGACGAAAAAGTAGATACCTTTTTCAATTCTTGCAGATTGTAAAAAGGTTTTTAGAAATGTCAAAGGTTTGAATCGAGTTTTTTTGTTTCAGTCATTCCCGCTTGACGGGAATCGGATTAAAACTTGGAATTAGGTTTAAAGCGTTAACGCGGAACCAGTATTGTTTTTTCGTTTTACTCTGCGTACAAGCGAATTTCTTGAGCGATTCTGGGCAAGCCAGAATGACGGGAAGAGGAAGTAGCTATGTAGTTATGAAATAAATATTAAGAAAGAATTTGCGCAGGGAAAAGATTGGGTTACACTTTGGGATGAATTTTTCTATTTTTTAATCCATATCAAAGATGAATTCACTCAATCAAGCACAGGTTATCGGTAATCTTACACGGGATCCAGAACTCAAGAAGACGCAAAACGATCAGTCGGTGACGACTATCGGAGTTGCAACAAATAGAGGATGGACAGATTCAAGTGGGGCGAAGCACGACGAAGCTGAATTCCACAACATCGTGTGTTGGGGGAAATTGGCAGAAATTTGTTGCCAGTTTCTTAAAAAAGGAAGCAAGGTGTATTTCTCAGGGAGACTGCGAACACGAAACTGGGAAGATGAAGCGGGAATCAAACACTACCGAACAGAAATCGTGGCACAAGACATGATCATGCTTTCTCCAAAAAGCGGAGGAGGGGATGCAGTTGTTGTTTCTGCGAAAGCTGACGATGTACCAGCTCCTGCCACTGACCCAGTAGTAGATGGAGCTCCAGCAGCGGAAGATCTTCCGTTCTAGGCTTCGTTTTGGATAATGATATTTTGTAGGGACGCGATTAATCGCGTCCCTACTTTTGTATTTCCTAAAAAATTATGGCAAACTTTGACTGACATTAACCACTCTCCATGGAACGATCACTCATCATTATTAAACCAGATGGAATCCAGAGAGGACTTATTGGAGACATCCTCCATCGATTTGAACGAAAGAGTCTCAAAGTAGTTGGTCTGAAAATGATGCGTCTCGACGAAGCCCTTCTCCAAGAGCACTATGCGCATGTGGTGGATCAACCTTTTTTTTCGGAAATGGCGGAATTTATGAGTTCATCTCCTGTGGTAGTTATGGTGATTGAGGGATTTAATGCGGTAGAAATTGTGCGCATGGTTTCAGGCATCAAATCAACAGATATGGGATCGATACGAGGAGACTTTGCGCTGTCTGGACAACGAAATATTGTTCACTCTTCAGACTCGAACGAAAGTGCCAAAAAAGAAATTGATCGATTCTTTAAACAAGAAGAATTGTTCGAATATGACAAAGATGAGTGGGTGCACACGTTAGCGGAGAAGGAAAGGTAGGGGAAAAGAATGTAAAATGTAAAATTTGAAATGTAAAAAGAAGGTGAAAATTATAATTTTCAATTTTAAAACTTACCATTCGGTCTTGAGTTCAGAGTCGAAAGAATCTCATGGTCGAACGAGAATTTTTTTTAACCTTTTACATTCAACCTTTTACATTATTTCTCCCCCTAACCCCTAAGTATACCACATATCAAACAAAAAAGCAAGTGATTTTGTGTCTATAACGGGGGAAAGTCTAAAAGTTGAAGAATCTAAGAGTCTACAAGTTTGTAGGGGCAATCCCTTGTGGTTGCCTTTTTTGCAAACGATACGGCGCCGTCTCGCCTCCATTGGTGTGGGGGAAAGGGATTTATTTTTACATGTTAAAAAAGCTAAACGTACACGTACGTTCAGCTTTTTACCCACGGAATAATCGACTGATTATCCGGCAGGGGAAGTAGATTTTTAATTTTTGCGTTTTGCTTTGTAATAACCCCAAAAGAATAAAAAAACGGAGAGCCCGAGATTAATGATTATCGTATAGAATAAAATAAGGTTCATGATAACTTGAGAGGTGATAAAAAACCTTTAAGCTAATCATACAAATG
>CAZEON010000082.1:0-3682 GCA_964513975.1 uncultured Candidatus Peribacteria bacterium | reverse complement strand
GACACTTGTAGTTTAATTCCTACAGGTGTTGCGTTTAAAAAATAAATTTTCACACGTGGAAATAGAAAATATCATTTTCTCCTTCCCACTGAAACTTTCAAATCTTGATCTTTGACACGTTCCCTTTTTCAAAGTCTGCGACGATGAGTGTTTTTTGTTGAGAATACTTTTTGTCGCGGATTATGCTTTCGATAATGTTTTCCATCATTCTGATGGGTTAGGTTTTTTTTTGAAAGCAATGGGTAGACGCGACTGATCATAATTTTTAATTACCAAGTTCTATTCTATTAATAGTAGGGCTTGATTTCTTTTTATATTCCAAAACATTTGACACCTTCCCCTTTTGCAGGAATAATACCTACTGAAATTCAAATTCTGTAGAAAGAGGAAAAAAACATTTGTTCTTTCTCGTCTTTCTCGAAACAGGAGTTTCTAGCTCTTCTACATAACGGCTACATTTTGATAACTATTGTCTGCAATTATGGGATGTTTTTGACCTCCTGTATTTGCGGACAATATAAAAAGTCCGCTCATTTTTTAACAAAGTAAAAAAAAGAAAGGAACTTCTCAATGATTTTAGTAAAAAGGGGCGTTTATTTTATTTTCTCCCCGTAAAAAAACAAATGAAAATAAGGAATTAAAAAATGTTGAATTAAGAAGATAAATAAAATGAAAAAATTTTTGAACTGTCTGCCACCACTCCTTGTATTAGTGGCAATGATGACAATGATTAATTTAAATGCTATTGCCTCAGAAAAAAAAGTTGTTAAAAGCGAGGTAAAAATCGAAAAGATCCAAGAAAACACACTAAATAGTGATGTTATATCTGCTACATTAATACGTACACCAGTCCGTATATATAATGAATTGATCCAAGTAACAGACAATGGTTTTGATGTGTCTGCTACAACCATAATAACTTTGCATTATGATGTATATACTTATACTATGAATAGTGATGGTACCATGGTTGTGACCAACAAAACTGTTGTATTATCCAATGATATTGAAAGTCAAAATATTGTAACTCAAAACTATCTGTTCGGGCCTATTGTGGTTATGAAATACCCGACAAATAATGTTATGAGTAATTCACCCGACGATGCAAGAAATGAAATGATGCAAATTGAAACATTCAATTGTAACTTGGAAAGTGGTCAGGTATTGAAAAAACCGATATTAACTTATGTAAACAACAGTATTACTTCTTCCAACTCAATTACAGCAATGTGCTTTGATATAGGTAGCGATTACGTAGTTATGAGTACAACTTTGAATAACGATGTGAAAACAACAAAAAGTAACGTTGTGATTCTATATTCCAGTACATTAAGTTTAAGTAGTGATGAATTATACACAGAAACAAGCCATATTGAGCCTCTCGTAAAAAATAATTCATACAATTCAAAAATCAATCTGTAGCCTAAAATCCTGAAAGAAGAGCTACAATAAAGAGTCACTCTATTATAGGGTGGCTTTTTTTCCTGCCAAAAATTTCCTTGCCCCCCTTAAATTTCCCTCCTACAATTCAGATAATGAAAATCAAAAAACTCACTCCCGAAGTCGTCAAAGACAAAATTATTCTCATCCGTATGGACTACAATGTTCCGCTCAAAGAAGGCAAAGTTGTGGAGAACACTCGTATTGTGGAATCAGTGCCGATGATTCAATTTCTCCTTGAGAATGGAGCCAAGCAAATACATGTGCTCACACATCTTGGTCGACCCAAAGGACAAGTCGTTCCAGAACTTTCGGCAAAATATTTAATTCCTGAACTTGAAAAATACTTTGGAGAACCCGTTGAGTTCCGACCAGAATACACCGCTGGAGAATCACGAATCCAGCTCCATGAAAATGTTCGTTTCCGTCCAGAAGAAAAAACCAACGAACCCAATTTCCCTCAAGAAATACTCGATGGAATCAAACCTGATGTTTTTATTTTGGAAGGATTTGCCGTTGCACACAGACCACAGGCTTCGGTTATCGGGTTTGCCGGACATATCCCCTGTTACCCTGGGTTTGGCATAGAGAAAGAAATCGAGCACCTCTCCCCTTTCATGAGTGAAGAAAAGATTCCCGGTCTGACCGTGGTCGTAGGAGGTGTAAAAATGGAAACCAAAGTCGCCGTTCTTAAACACTTTGCCAAAATTGCTGATAATATTGTTATTGGTGGAGCGCTTTGTAATACATTTCTCGTGGCACAAGGGTACGAGGTTGGAGAAAGTTTATATGAAGAGGCCGAACTCGAGCGAGCGATGGAAGTTATGGAGATTGCTGATACCAATGGAACCGCTATTCACAATCCTATTGATGTCGTGTGTGCCGATGATCTCGATGCAATTGAATCAATGATTGTTCCGATTGAAGATGTCATGGGCGAAATGAAAATTCTCGATATTGGTCCACATGCGGTAGCGAGTTTTCGAGAAATCATTGCGCATTCGAATGTCATTATCTGGAATGGTCCGGTGGGACTTTTTGAAAAAGATCTCTTTGCCAATGGAACCAAAGAACTCGCTGAAGCAATTGCGCAGAATAAAGATGCTGAAACAATTCTTGGTGGTGGTGATACTCTTGGGGCGTTGAAGAAATTTAATATTGCAAAATCAGAATTTACTCACGTCTCGACAGGAGGTGGGGCGATGTTGGAGTTTTTGGAAGGAAAGAAACTTCCGGGGATTGAGATTTTGAAGGATTAGACAACTGTTAATTTTTAAAAAACTCAAATCATTCACTTTGATAATTTGAAGAAACCCTGACATTCCGGTATCAATTCAGTTATCGATACTTGGCATTTTATCAACCATTTATTCCCATCTGCTTCGACTAATTCTTCTTGTTTTTTGAACTGTTCTAAATCTCCAAGATGAGAATAAACCATTATTGGAATTTCTTTTTCTACGATTTTTTTATATATTTCTAAATATTTATCATTAAACAAGTTTCCTTCTTTAATAGATTCACCATCTTTAAAAAAACTCATTTCAGTAATAACACCTAAAACTTTTTCTTTTTCCTTCTCTATTATTTTTAAAATTTGTTCTGGATATTGACATCCTTTTATAAATTCATAGTTTGGGAGTTCCCTATTAAGCGCATCTATTACCAGTCCCATACTAACTTGATCATTATCACAAACGATTATTTTTTCACAATCCATTATATAGGGGGGCTGAAAACAAGGTGAATATAGTAGAAAGTAAACACATGTCAAGACGTATTTCATCGTTATTCAAAAAATTGCGTGTTCCCATCGCGAATATGGATTCGCGACTGCGGGTGCAGAAAAAGATTGTGAATTTTTTATAAAAAACGCCTTTCTCTAAACGCATTCTGATTTGTTACGATTGTTGTAATGACTCCCCAAACACGTTTTTACGATAAAGATTATATTTATTCCGTTACCGTCACGACACACGAACGATTTCCTTATTTTGAAGAACCAATTTTGTGCAATTTATGGATTGAAGAACTAATGCTGTGTAAGAGATTAAAGGATTTTGAATTATTTGCATTTTGTCTTTTACCTGACCATTTTCATTTATTGATACAACCGAATGAAAAAGAGAATATTTCAAGAGTGATGCAGAGTTTCAAGAGAAATTTTTCACGAGATGCAAATAAAATCAATAAACTACCTCGACCCAAGGGTACGAGGTATTATGCGACCCCATCAAAGAAT
>CAZEON010000081.1:0-3700 GCA_964513975.1 uncultured Candidatus Peribacteria bacterium | reverse complement strand
CTCCGTTTTGAAGATGGCGTACAAAAGGTCTTTGTAGTTGATAACGATCATGACAATTTTTCCGATATTATCCAACTAAATGACGAAGGAACGCTTATATTGCATAAAAATACGAATGGAACTTTTGCACGAGCGGGTGTAACAATTAATGGGTTTGATGGTGTTATTAATGAAATATTTGAAGGGAATATTGATGATGATGACTATAGAAATGATCTTATTTTCTCTGATACAGAAAAGACACTCTGGTTTGCCCCAGGAACACAAGATGTCGGAGTGTATGGTCCTGCAGAAGCCATTGAAAGTTTTGCTCCATCACTTGAGGACATTGAAGAAATATACATTGTAGCAAATGAACAAGATTGGAATCGTCGGAAATATATAGAAACAGATAAATTCCCAAACCTTGAAAGAGTGTTTATTTCATACGAAGGAATAAAAGACGATATAACCGATCAAACACCAGAAGATGCTATTCGTATTGAAGGGAGCGATGACATGCTTCCGGAAAATGCTTTTGAGAGAAATCTCGGAGAAGGAGGATTCAATATGGCTTTTGGGGGCGTTCCCGTATCAGAGGAAACGCTCAATGGAATGACATCGTCATTAGAAGGAACAATGGATGAGCAATTAGCAGCAATGGCAGAACAAGTGCTCGGAGACTCAGGAGGAGCGTTCAAAAAAACATTTCTAGAAATACCATTTCAAATGAAAGTGGATGGAGAGTGGACGCTTGAACCAGATGAAAACCCACAGTTACAGTTGGGGGATATTGTTCATGCTGGACTTGTATTTACGCCAAGTGAAACGCTTACTTCTTTTGAATTTTTAATTCCAAAGATTAATGGAATGATATTGGTCCCAGATTCTTTTTCTTGTACAGGATGTAATGGGGAGCTTCAGTTCAGAGAAGATATTCCAGATGATGTTTTGGTTTGGGGATATTGGGAGCCATCGTTTGCAAGTGATACAGAAGCAGAATTCGCATGGGATCTGACAGTGGAAGATATGGGACTACTTGAGTTTCAGGTTTTTGATTATAAGGGCAACGACACGATTGATGATATCTTGATTGGATGGGAAGAAGATGGAGAGAAAAAAATAATTAAATACACATCGCATCCTCAAAATAATGACAACACGGCTTTTAAGCATTCGAAAACGATCATGGATGTAACAATGCCGTCGCAACAACCGACGCCTACGAATGAAACATTAGCGAATAAATATAAAGGAGATAATGATAATAACGGAAGACCAGACACACATGATACATTCGGAGCGTTAGATGCATTTTTACTAACATTAAATTGTAGAGGAGGATGTGGATTGCCACTTCCATCACTTATTATTCCTCCATTTGCACCAGGAAGTCAGTCACTGTATGTACCTCCTTTTTCGATACCACTTCCACCACTTCCACCATTACCAATGCTTTCTATTGCGACAATTTCACTTCCTCCAGGAATAATGGTGCTTCCATTCACTCTAAATGGAGGAGAGGGAATACCACCAGTAATCACGTCTTTATTTCGGATGTATCTCATGCCAACAACAACAGCAAAAATTGCACTTGGATTCTGTGGAGGTTCATACGCATTTGGAATGGGGACACAATTCCCAATGGGAAACTGTGTGGTTATTATTCCACCGCTCTTAGAATTATTGGGGTTATGCAGTTCTGACGGGAGTGAAGCAGGAGAAAAAGACGATTCGATTCGCAATATGGTTGATGAATATAATCCTGCAGTTTTTAAACCAAAGTCTGAATTCCCATCAAATATTGCGATTCATCCAACAGAAATTATCAGTGATTGGCTCGATCGACAAAAAGATGAATGGAATAATATTAAACTTCCAACGCCAAAACTCTGGCTTCCAAAATTACCAAAGACATGGAAGAGTCTTATTAAAGAGAAGGCAGAAACAGAAGACCCATTGTTTGCTGAAAACACAAAGGTGCTTGGTCGAAAATTATGGAAGAAGCTCGATGAGAAATCATGGGTTACACTCAAACCAGAACTTCATACATTTCCGTATCCCGTCTTTCCAAAGGCAGATGAAAACGGAGATAATCCAGAACTTGTGAAATATCATGTCCAGTGGCAGGCATGGAAAGATGCTCCAAAGAAATATGTAAAAGACAAAGAAATAATACAGAGAGTTTATGATGAATCTTGTAGAGGACTTGATAAAGAAGAGAGAAAAGAGCAATGCGGAACATTGCTAGAAAACATAACTTCACTTGATGCTCTCATTAGCTCCGTAGAACAAAATGAACAAGCGATTGCGAAAAATTGGGAAGCAATTCAGTCTTATAAAGAAGTGCCAAAGGTTCTGAAAAATTTATTTAAAGATGAAGAAAGAGAAGAAGGGGAGATGACAAGACTTGGAAAGCAATTTAAAAAATATGGTGATGAAATTGAAACATACGTGAGTGAATGGCTTAATGCGAATAAAAAAGCGATCGCCAAATGGAAAAAATTCATAAAAGCCCTCAAGGAATTCTGGAAATCTTTTGATGGTATTTTTGAAGTGTTTGGGAGTTTTACGCTTAACTGTCCAACCTGTTCTGTCGAACGGGGATCGAGTACTACATTTTTGATTAATCTCTTATTAGGAGCCCTTAAGATACCAGTGATTCCAGCTCCTCGATTGCCAGACATCTTGCTTGATTTCTCAAGAATTGATTTTACGGTTGAATTGCCTGTTCCGGAAATAGAACTCCAACCAGTTGAAATGGCATATCCAAATTTGCCATCGCCTCCCGATATTAATATCCCAACGCTCGATATTAATATTCCAACGATTGCATGGCAGGTTATTGATATTCCGGCATTACCAGTGATACCCGTCTTGCCGAAGATGCCAGATATCAGTATCAATATTCCAATTCCTGAACTTCCACTTCCTGTGCTTCCAGTCCTGCTTGATCCCCCAGGACTACCAAGCATATTTGTAACACTTCAACCAATTGTAAATATATTACAGAAATTATTAGATCTGTTCTGCTTGATTGTACAGGCGTATATTCCTGTTCCAGAATGGTATTTAGCAGGACATGTTCAACAACTTACCAATAGAGCACTCCTCTTCAGTATTGATTTCACACTCCCTTCATTGTCTCCAAACCTTCCACAACTTCCAGAAATTGAAGATATTGAGATCACGCTTGAGGCACATCTTTCTTTACCAACAGTGGTGTTTGAAGTTATTAATGAGTCAGTAAAGATCGCTGCAGAACTTGATCAATGTGTTATTAATTCATTGAGCAACGTACTCAAAGGGTCTCTAGAAGTAGAATCTTGTAAAGCAGGTGGGGGAGAAGGAACAGCTTTTGTACCAAAAACACTCGCAGGGAATGAAGTGAAATATAATATTGTTGCCAATGTAGAACAGAGTTACTTTGAAAAAACACATACACCGCAACCGACATTTGCAGAAGGATTTAAAAAAGCACTCGCCTCATCTACGCAGATGCTAAAAACAGCATTTACTCCACCAAAGACAAATGTCTTCTCAACAATAGCCTCAAAGGGAATGAATCGTTGGTTGACCTCTGTGGTTGATGTTGGATCTATTCCAACAGAACTCCCAGCAGGTTTTGATGTAGAAGCCTTTCAAGAGGCTCAAAATAATGATTTCCAGAGACCTCCAACGGTTTACTACTTTGATCCTGTTACTGAAACAGCAGAAAGTA
>CAZEON010000080.1:0-3733 GCA_964513975.1 uncultured Candidatus Peribacteria bacterium | reverse complement strand
GCCACCAAGTGGGTCACCGACATCACGGAATGTGGAACGGCGTACATGTCTATCGACTGCGAAGCGGAGCAATATGTGTGTGGATTCGACGGGATTATGCATTGCACTACATCCAAAGAAGCTGACCAGGCAAAAGAAAAAACCGAGACGGCTTTTAATCTCAACTCGGGACTACCCAGTGGACTCGTGCTAGATTGTCACAGCGAAGCAGTGTCTTGTCTCCCGTGGCAATGTCAGACCGATACGACTTGCGATACCGCAAACCAAAGCACAGAATGTTTGAAAGCGGGTGGATTTAAATGTGGCGAATGTAAAGCGGGATATCTTGACTGTGATAAAGACGCTGGCTGTGAAACAGCCGATGGATCGGAATCCGGTTCCCATGCCCGATACCAAGGATGCAAGGGAATAGTTTGTGATGCGGGATATTTGGACTGCGATGGAAAAAGCCTCAACGGATGCGAAATAGAAATCGGCGGGGCGTGTACCAAAGACGGCCAAACGGGAAATTACAACAAAACCTGTATCGGAAACCAACCCCCGAATTGTAGTGTTTTTGCGCAACAGTTCGCAACAGTGCAAACAAGCAGTGGGGAAACCATTGCTTCTCAATTACAAATAGACGAACAAGGGAATATTAATATTCCCGTTGACGCGAAGTTTATGGTGGGAGGGGTTGCTCTTGGAACAGACGAAACGAAGACTTGTGAAGAAAAACAACTCAAACTTGGGACGCAGTGTCTCGATATTCCTTCTTGTGAATTCTTAACTTTCAACGGGAACACATTCACCTGTGCGGACAAACCTGTGGCACCCGTGTCAGAGATTGAAGATTGTGAATCTGGCGAAATAAAAATTGGCACGAATTGCCAAGTTATTCCGACCTGTGATTTTTTAAGATTTGACGGAAAAAATAGTAAATTTCTTTGTGCAAAATCCTCCTCGACAACACCTGTTTTGAGCGAAAATCAAACATCAATCATGAACGACGAACAACTCGAAGCATTGGTGAACACAAAATTTGTTCAACTTGCAAGTAAACTTGAGACGGATTTTACGCAGATGCTGACGAGTATCCATCAGCAAGTTTCCGCTGGACTTGAGAGCGGAAGGATCGTGGCAGTATCTCCGGATGCCCTCACCACTCCATCAAATACCGATGGATCCGAACCTTCTTTCTTTAGTACTATTGCCGAATTTTTTTCGCAATTATTTAAATAAATGCTGAACATTTTCCTCTCTTTCCTTCATCACAAACGACCTTTCCACGAGGGCGCGAAGGGGTGTGTGGGGAAGGGGAAAGAGTCAAAGAGTCAAAGAGTTGAAAAGTCTAAAAGTTTCGAAGTAAAAAAGATAAAAGGGCAAACACGAACTCTCTCCCTATCTGCACACAGGAACGATAAAGAAGATTGCGCTTCTATTCCCTCTCTCTTTACCAAGAGAAAGGGAAACATATATGATAAAAATGAAGAAAGAAAAATTTTACAAGAAAGCCTTTCTCTTTCCTGCCCAGAGTCAGGTCAAAGACAAAAGAGAGAGGCGGTGAATATTCTGTGTGAAAAACGCTCCTTCTCTCAGAGCCGGAGAGAGTTCGTGAAATATCTAACCCGGGTTAGGAGCATTAAAAATCGAATTTTGAAATTTGGAATTTTTGTATTTTTATTACTCATTACTCATTATTCATTAATTATTACCAATCATTCCTCATTATTCATTAATCATTGTAATGCTACCACCGGCTGGACCACGAATGCTACTACCTGTGACAGTTCGTATCTCTCCATCGATTGCCCCGAGAGTCTGAAGATTTGTGGATACGTCAGTTCTACCCTCTACTGTGCCAATCCTACTACGATCAATGCAGCTCTCCCTTCCTCTGCGGGAACCGCTGATGACACCGACGTGCAGGGATCTGGTGGATATCAGGTCAACTGTACGCAGACTACCTACGATTGTACGACGCCTGCCGATGTCTGGGACTGTAAAGCCTCTTCTACCTGTGCTACCAAAAACCTCAAGACTACCTGTGCTGGATCCGCACACACGTCGTCGTGTAGCACGTGTCTCACGGGATATTTGGATTGTGATGGTGTAGGAACGGGTGTTGATACCAACGGTTGTGAGATAGAAATCGGCGGTGCCTGTACCAATAATGGGGTTGCGGGAACCTACGGGGCATCCTGTGTTGGGAGTTCTCCTCCCGTTTGTAACACGGGTCCTGTCGACGTTTACACGGGAACTCTTGCGGAACAGTCCACTACCAATCCTCTTTTCTGGGGGAAACAATACAGTACAGGTGATCTCTTCAACGTGAGTAAGAACGGAGGCAACTCGGTTGTGATTGATAATGATGGGAACATGGGGATTGGGACGACGAGTCCTCTAGCACGTTTACAAGCAGTCGGAACAGAAGGAAATCCAGCTTCTAGTGGAACTGCTGTAACTGGACATTTTGTTCTGGGGGGAGAGGGAAATAATAATGTTTTACAAATGGGAACACAAGATGCATCTCCTTATGGGGCGTGGTTACAAGTTGCAAATAAAACAAATTTAGGGACAGAATATAATTTATTATTAAATCCTAATGGCGGCAACGTTGGCATCGGAAAGTATGGTAATCTTGCGTATGCACTTGATATGACTGGAAGCCTTATGGCAACTGGACAAATTGTTTCTGGTCAGGGCACTTTTATGGACGCTGATGGGGATGGATGGACTGGAATGCAAGCTGATGGATCTGAAGGCACTGCAAATTTAATTTTCTGGATTGCGGATGACGAAGCAGTTTATATCAATTCTTCAGGCAACGTCGGTATCGGGACGACGAGTCCTACCGCACTCCTCAATGTCTCCGGTCCCGCTGGAGCTCCAGGAGCGGTTGATCTTTCGACAGAAGAATTAACAGTCGAAGACGGTGACGTGTTGGGAAAGATTGAATTTGATGCGCCACTAGAATCTGATGGCACGGATGCGATCTTAGTGGGAGCTGCCATTGAAGCGGTCGCTGAGGGGACGTTTGCAGCAGATAATAATGCCACTGAATTAGTATTCAAAACAGGAGCTTCTGAAGCTGCCACGCAAAAGATGGTGATTACTTCTGGAGGCAATGTTGGAATCGGGACGACGAGTCCGACCGAGAAATTACATGTTTCTGGTGATATAAAATCTAAAACTGTTATTTCGCCAATCTTAATAGGTGGAAAAACAGAGGGAGATAAACTTATATATAAATCTACTCTCGGAGTTGGTGGAACTATAGCTCATTCTTGGAGAGGTGGTAATAATCTACAATACGTTTGTGATACTACAGACACTGGTTGGCAAAGATGTGCAGATGATAATGGAGCAGATTCAGGTGGAACCTATGGAGCTGGTAAGTCACTAAAAGCAGTAGGACAGGGAACAGGAACGGACGATATTGGTTTTTCCGGTTTATTATCTGGCTACCTCGCTACTAGTGGCTCGTTCTACAATTTGGGTTCATACCTGTACTTATGGTCGTCTACTCCCAGTGGTTTGTCCGATGCCTGGAGGCGGAACATCAACACTTCTTCCTCTACTGTCCTCCGCTCTGCGCTCAATCGTGGCGCCGGCTTTAGCGTTCGTTGCCTCAGAACTGATAATACTGATACTTCTGATTTTACAGACACAAGAGATGGCACAGTATATCCTGTAGTTAAAATAGGTAATCAAGTATGGATGACTAAAAATCTTGCCTATTTACCAAGTGTAA
>CAZEON010000079.1:0-3981 GCA_964513975.1 uncultured Candidatus Peribacteria bacterium | reverse complement strand
ATTATGAAGGCACCACCTGCTAGAAGCAGGAGGTTTCGGGACACCGGACAGATGTCCTCCTATTCTTCTATCCTGAATGTATCTTTACCTTTTGTGCCTTCGAAATGATGTTCTATATATTCGCTTATCATTTTTTCACTTACGTTCCCTACGCTTACACAAAAATAACCTCTTGCCCATAACTTTTGCCCCCAATATTCTTTTCTCAAACTTTCATATTCCATCTGTAATTTATGCGATGTTTTTCCTTTTATTTGTTGTATAAGTTTGCTTATGCTCAAACTCAACTTTCCCAGTCTTACAAGAATATGCACATGATCCGCCGATATCGACCCTTTTATTATCTCAACTCTGTTTTCTTCACATATTCTCCTTATCAATACCTTTGTTCTTGCTGCTATATCTCCTTTTAGCACTCCTTTTCTATATTTCGTTATCCATACTATGTGCAAACTTACTCCATGTATTGTGTGTGATGATTTTTTGTATTCTTCCATGCCTGTTTTCTACCATATCTTACTTGAAGTCGCCAGCTGAAAGCTGGGGGAATTAACCCAACCCCGATTGAGACCTTAAATAAAAAATTTTATCAATCTCTTCATTATTCAAAAAACCGCTTAAATAAGCGGTTTAAATATGCTGGAGCCACCTGCCGGAATCGAACCGGCGACCTGCGGGTTACAAATCCGCTGCTCTAGCCAGCTGAGCTAAGGTGGCGAAAATTTCCAAAAGAACGGAGGAATCTTAAAAAGTTTTTGCGGAAATGCAACTTTTCTTTATCCTTTGCTCACGCAAAAATGAGAAAGAAGTCTATTTTGGTCTCCATTCCACACGCATCACTCTTCGTTCCGCAGAAGATTCGATCGAATTTTTTGCTAACAGAATTTGATTTAAAGAATGTTTCAGACACCTACACGGATAAAATTTTTGAAGTTCCGAATGCGCATATTTTGATTGGAGAGATTTCTCGATTGGTTTGTAATTTGAATAGGTCTCCTGACGGGATCGAAGAAGAGCACGAACATAGAGTAACCACCATGGTGTCGCCCGATGGGCAAAAGATTTTTCAACGCCCGCTGACTCCAGTAGAGGTTTTGTGGCTTATTAAAAAATATCACCACCCTTTTCACAGAGCGATTAAATCGATTATGAAAGAACGTCGGATTAAATTCTTTATCGATGGACATTCGATGTGGTCTACACGTCCCAAGAGTATGTATGGAAATACAGAATCGCGCGCGGATGTGTGTCTTGGTAATCGAGAATTTACCACCTGCACAGGAGAACAAACAGAATTTATTCGAGACTTTTTTCTTGATTGTGGGTATTCGGTAAAGATTAACAATCCTTACTTTGGGAAATACAATGTCGGATACCACTGTCATAGAGACGGGGTTCCGGGGATTCAGATTGAGTTCAACAGAAAGCTATTTATGGACGAAAAAAATCTTGATGCATTTCCTGAAAAAATTTATAAGCTCAACAAAGAGATAGAACGATTGGTCGATAAGTTGGCAGAGAAGTTCTGCTAGTCTTCCAAAAAAATTTCATGCGTCTTTTTCAAATCCGCATTCGCGAAGTGGGTGTAAATTTGCGTTGTCGAAATATTAGAGTGTCCCAGAAGTTCCTGCACTGACCGCAGATCCGCTCCATTCTTGAGCAATGCCGTAGCGAATGTATGACGCAGAACATGCGGGGTAACGGGTTTTGTAATTCCCGCTTTTCGTCCTCGATCACGCACCATGATTTCAATAGCGGTTCGCGTTAATCGTCGGGATTCCCCATTGGTCTCGATTTCGTTCTTCCGTTCGCGCGCATTGATAAAAAAGGGAACGAAGTTGTCGGTTCTTTCTGATAAATATTCTTCCAGCATTTTTACAGCACGATTGGTGAGATAGACACTTCTGATTTTCTTCCCCTTTCCCATCACGGTAAACTCTTTCGTTTTCAAGTTCACATTCTCATGATTGAGTTTGCACAATTCCGAAATACGAAGCCCTGTTGAATACAGCATTTCGATAATTGCTCGATCGCGAGTACGAATCAGATCATTCTTTCCTTCGTTCCAGTCTCTGAGTCGATTCAGCTCTTCTATAGACAATCCCGAAACATCGCGTGGATCAAGCTTTAAAAGTTCGATTTTGTCAGGTAAAAGAATGTTCTCATCGAGTTCTCGAATAATGCAGAACTTCAAAAAAGCTCGCACGGGGGTGAGGTAAATATTTTGTGTCGCACGCGAAAGAGATTCTCCATCACGGCTCTTGAGAGAAAAAATATGATCTCGAAAATCATCAACATCGTTCATAACTATTTTCGACAAAGCGTGATTTTCCCCAACGGTTTCCATAAATAAATCCAAGCTTCGTTTGTAATTTCTCAACGTAAAAGGAGACGCATTCTTGATGTGCTTCAAGTTTTTGAGGTATCGCTCGACCGCTTCAGCAATCTTCATATTCGCCCACAGACTACATCAAAAAGGAGATTCCAGCGACTAAAAGAAGGATTGCAACTCCTGTTTGAAAGTTCTTTTCAGAAAGCCGAAGGTGAACACGATGTCCAAGCCAAATAGCAAAAAAGAGAGGAAAGATTATCCACCAAAAAGGAATCAGTTTCTCTACATCCAATACTCCATGAGCGGCATACAAAGGGACTCGAATAAGATTGAGGGTGAGGAAAAGAACGGCAATAGTCGTCCGCATTTCAGATTTATTTTTAAACTTTTCTCGCATTGCTGCCACAGAAAATGGACCCAGTGTTCCAAACATTCCGCCCAATACTCCCGATAAGAAATTCACTGGTGGCTTGAAGATCTCAGGAACTTTTACATGTGGCTGGAAGATCATCCAGATCGCGTAGACGATTAAAAATACAGAGAATATAGTCAGGACGAGAGAGGAATCAAACATCTTGAAGAAGAAGGTTCCGAGTATCATTCCAGGGATCGCAAAGAGCAGAATTTCTTTAAATATTTTGTGAGAATAGGATTTGTGGTCAGAGAGAAAGATAAACAAACTTGCCGCAATAGAGACAAAGAGCTTCAGGACAATCATGTCTTTGACATCAAAGAAGAAGACCAATATAGCTAATGAAAGCGTATTTCCTGCAAAGCCAAAGATACTCTGGATTCCAAAACCCAGAGAAAAGATGAGGGCGATTAAGAATGCGTCACTCATTCATTTAGTGTATCGACACATTTTTGTACTTCGTTTTTAGATCCGATAAAAATAGGGGTTCGTTGGTGTGTTTCTGTCACTTCTATTTCCATAACGGGTTTCCCGTCTTGATTGAGGGCAAGTCCACCGGCTTCCTCGAATATCATGCTAAACGGTGCACATTCAAAGAGGAGTCGAAGTTTTCCGCTGGTGTATTTTTCATCTCGTGGGTAACTGAAGATTCCTTCTTGTTTTGAAAGAATGTGATGCAGATCAGGAACCATTCCTCCTGAGTATCGAAGTGTTCGGCATTCGGCAATCCATTTTTGAATAATTTCCAAGTATTTCTCATTCCCACAGGTTGCTCGCATGTTTCCAGGAGCAAAATATTTTGAGTCTGGTTTGATGGTGATGTTCTTTTTTACCAATACAAATTCTCCAACGTCATTGAGTTCAAACTCGTGCACGCCCTTTCCTTTTACCGCAATGACAAAAGAAATACGTGGTCCATAGACGGCATAACATGCGGCAACCATATTTTTTCGAGCAGTTGTTCCTATGAATTTATTGCAGTCCCAGATTCCAAAAATAGATCCAATCGCCAAGTTTGCATCAACCAACGAACTTCCGTCCAATGGATCAAAGGAGACTCCAAAGGTTCCTCGAGGGGATGGGAAATGTTTACATTCATCTTCCTCTTCACTCGCAATGATACTCGCAAGTTCTGATTTCTTAAGTTCTTTGCAAATGATATCATTTGCAAGTATATCGAGTTTTAATTGATGTTCTCCAGAAGCATTGTCACTTTCTGCTTGAACAGTATTTCCCG
>CAZEON010000078.1:0-4310 GCA_964513975.1 uncultured Candidatus Peribacteria bacterium | reverse complement strand
CCAACAGTCGTGGAAAAAACAGCAGAAGGAGAACGTGCCTTCGATATTTATTCTCGTTTATTGAAAGAACGAATCATATTTGTCGGAACAGCAATTGATGACAATGTTGCGAATTTGATTATCGCACAATTGCTCTTCCTCGCTGCTGAAGATACAAAAAAAGACATTACGATCTATGTGAACTCACCAGGAGGTTCTGTTTCAGCAGGGCTCGCTATTATCGATACAATGAACTTCATCGCACCAAAGGTTTCAACCGTGTGTGTAGGAATCGCCGCTTCTATGGGAGCTATGATTCTTATGAGTGGGGAAAAAGGAAAACGATTTATCCTTCCTCATTCAGAGGTAATGATTCACCAACCGTTAGGGGGAACCGAAGGACAAGCATCTGACATCGCTATCCACGCAGAACACATCCTCGATACCAAGAGTATCCTTTATAAGATTATTCAGAAATGCACTGGGAAAGATCTCGCGACCGTTGAAAAAGACTGCGATCGAGACAATTTCATTCGTGCAAATGAAGCCGTGAAGTACGGGCTTGTGGATAAGGTTATCGCAAAAGCTGCTTAAAGCTCATCGAGTTGTGCTCGTCTTCGTACATGTCTTTCGGAAGTATCTGCTTCTGTTGTTAAGAATACAGTGAGAATATCTTTCCAAGAGTCGTAAAATTTTGTTCTCCCTCCCATAGCAATAACATTGGCATCATTATGTTGTCGACTCAATGTTGCCAGTTCTACCGAATTCGCCAACACACATCGCGCTCCCCTGATTCGATTTGCTGCAATACTAATCCCCACTCCTGAACCACAGATAACAATTCCTCGAGAATCTGGTGTTTCTGCAATCTTCTTTGCTACTGCACTTCCGAATTCTGCATGATCACAACTCTCCGCAGACCGACATCCCACATCTTCTACTTCATATTCTGAAAAGCTCTCTGCAAGGAATGTTTTTACTTCCTGCGCAAGGTCGTACCCACCATGATCGTAACCAATGTAAATTTTCATTACTTAAAGTTTACAAATTTTCCAAGTACTGCGCCAGTTTTTCCCGAAATTTCGCTTCATCGAAACTCTCACCCCGTTCAATAATATGGTCACGGTGAATATTTGATTCTTGTTGCAAGAAGATATCAATCCCCTTCTGCAAACTTTCCGAAGTTTGTTCATGAAAGGGAATCCCCCACTCTCCGACCGATTCCCTCGCGCCCCCTTTATCATAATAAATTACGGGCGTTCCCGCTGACATCGCTTCCACAGGCGTCAACCCAAAGTCCTCCTCTGCAGGAAAAAGAAACGCTCTTGCCTGCGCATATAAATCTGGCAGTTCATCGTCTCCCACAAATCCAAGAAACTCGATATTGTCCGCATCAAGTTCTTTTACCCTCGTCCTGCACTTCTCTAATTCTGGTCCTTTTCCGGCCAGTTTGAGTGGTTGTTTATTTTTGGCGAAAGTTTCAACTAATAAATCAAACTTCTTGTACGGAATAAATCGTCCCACCGCAAGGAAGTAAATTCGTTCCCCTTCTCTCAGTCCTGCTTTGACATAGGGTTTTGTTTCAACTCCGGGGTTGATGGTAACCGCCTTAGCATTGTAAAATTTCGCAATTCTAGCCCCGACGAAATTCGAATTTGAAATCCATCGATCAACGTTTTTTGCCGCCTCTTGGTCTTTCTTTTCAAGAAAGTTGAGCAATGTCGGCAAAACCCACCTGATTGGTTTCCCCCACCACGGAAGCGGGTAATCATTCACATACTCATCTCGCGCGTTATAGAGAAATCGAACGGGCGTGTGGCAATAGCACACGTGTTTTTGATCGAAACGAGTTTTTCGTACGCATTTGGAAAACCCTGAACTGCTCGATGAAATAATCAGGTCGAATTCTGACAGATCCAGTTTTTCAAAAGCCCATGGAAAGAACGGGAGGAGAAATTGATGTTTTCGTCGAAGTGCTAAGGGCAGCTTTTGGAGAAAGGTTGTTCGCACTTTCCTCCCCCGTAGTTCTGGAAATTTTTCTGTATCAAAAACTGATGTAAAAATAACGGCATTGGGAAACAGTTTCGCTAACGAAAAAATCACTCGTTCTGCCCCGCCTCGACTCGTAAGCCAATCAGCAACAATGGCGACTTTTTTATCGTTCCAGTTTATCATCGAAAACATTGTAGCAGGAAGTGTTTTTCCGTCTATATTTAGAGTTTTGAACAAAAAATGTGTTCAATCTTCATTCTCCTTCAGTACACTCTCCTCTCATAAAAGCCCATTCTTCACATTCTTGTCCGTTTTCAAAAACACACATTCCAAATTGCCTACCATCTTTATCTTCACGAATATCAAGAATTCCTCCATGATTTTCACAAAACACAGAAGCAGGATTTGCAATACCAACGTTCTCAACTGATCTATTTTTGTTTGGTTCAATCTTCTCTTGAAATTTATACACTTCGATCCCTTCTTCGTTCAGAATCATAATTCCTGTAAAATAGGCTGCATCTGGTTTCAAGTCATCAATAGTCACTACAATTGGACTTCCTTCTGAAATATTCTCCATTGTTTGGGTTTCGTTAACTGTATCCCCCCCTGTTTCCTGAATAGAGTATTTTACTTCGTAATTCGAAGCCTTTTTTTTATTTGGGGCGAATGTCAGTGTAATTTTCTCTGCCGTAATTTCTATATTATCCGTAAAAGCGAGTGGTGCTTCTTTGAATATTTGCTGAACAGTATTGTCACAAGCCGTGAGGAAGAAAAGCGAAAATACTGCAAACGAAATGAGAAGTTTTTTCATGATTGATAAATTAATGATGGTAGCGCCAAGGGGAATCGAACCCCTGTTACCAGGATGAAAACCTGGCGTCCTAACCACTAGACGATGGCGCCTGAAGAACGCGAAGATTTTATTGAAAAAAACTTGCTGGTCAAACTTTTTAAGCGATAATCGTTTTTGAATGGCGACCCCAAAAAAAGTCTTATCAAACGCATTTGCGCAACTTGTCGGAAAGATTCTTACGATTGGAGCGAGTTTTGTTATCGTAAAAATCATTACGGGGTTTGGTTCTGAGTTTTATGGGAACTATGTGACCGCGTATGAATTCCTCGCTTTTTTTGGAATTATTGCCGATGCAGGACTGTTCGCTATTGCAGTGAGAGAGATGTCACGCAAACCAAAGGATACACAGTTCATACTCTCGAATATATTTTCGATGCGTTTGCTCCTGATTATAGGAGTGACAATATTAGCAGGAATAGCCGTGCAATTCGTTCCCAAATACCCTGATATCGTGAAGATTGGTGTTTGGATCACTGGTCTTTCAATGGCACTTACCATTGTGGCGGGGACCCTTTCGTCCGTGCTTCAAGCTCGCATGAAAATTCAGTATTTCTCTGGATCGCTGGTCTTTGGAAAAATAGTTTTGGCGGGACTCATCTTTTGGATTTCACAAAATTCGGGCTTATTTAACAATGTATTCTTTACGTTGTTGTGGGCAGGCGTACTTTCAAACATTGTTTTCTCTTCTCTCGTCATCTTCTTTGCTTCCCGCGAAGTACCGATTCGACTCGGATTTGATTTCACATGGTGGAAAAAAATATTCACTGTTTCGCTTCCTTATGGGTTAGCCCTGATACTTCAAACATTGTACCTTCGGATCGATGTCATCCTCATCTCGATGATTCTAGGGGCGTCTGCGGTAGGTATTTATGGTGTGTCGACAAGGATTTTAGAAAGTTTACTTATCTTGGGAATATTCTTCGGGCAAGCGATTTTCCCAAAGCTCTCGGCAGAAGAAGACCGTCATGAGAAAGCAGAAAAGACGTTGTCATGGGGAATGCAGATTCTGCTTATATTCTCCGTTCCGATCATTATTGGCACCGTAGCTTTTGCTCCACAGATTATCGATATCA
This sequence comes from uncultured Candidatus Peribacteria bacterium, assembly GCA_964513975.1. Classification (GTDB taxonomy): domain Bacteria; phylum Patescibacteriota; class Gracilibacteria; order UBA4473; family UBA4473; genus CAZVBV01. Next base: position 410 of record CAZEON010000078.1, on the reverse strand, counting down.
TTAGTTCTCAAGAATTCCTCTCTCGTGATGGGTTCGTGGGATCGGATGGGATTCTCACAATACTTGTATTTACCGTGTTCTTCGCGTATTTGAACCAATTATTTACGTTTTCTCTTGTGGCAAAGAACCGGCAGAAACATTTGCTTCTCGTAAATGGAACAGCATTGCTTATCAACGCTATTCTCAATATAATTTTTCTTCCCAAATACGGGATTATTGCGGCCGCGGCTTCCACAATATTGTGTGAAATTGTGGTCTTCATCCTCCTCATGTATGAGATTGTGAAACACTACCGTCTTCGTCTCCCAACGAAAAATCTACAAATTATTTTCTTTGCGAACGCCGTACTCTGGGCAGAAATTTATTTGACCCCCATTGGTGAAAAACTTACACTCGCGCTCGCAATTGGA
>CAZEON010000077.1:0-4334 GCA_964513975.1 uncultured Candidatus Peribacteria bacterium | reverse complement strand
TTTGTGGGTATGACTTCCTGCCTTTTCTTATGACAAAAACCTAAGACTTTTAAGAGGAAAGTGGTTGACATGTTTTTGGTAACATGCTATATGTTGTTCGATTTTTAATCCCTAAAAAATGGCAGACAACCTTAATACTTTTGATTTCTATGAAATCCCTGAAGATCCGAACCATGCTAAGAAGGGGCTTGATCTCTACAGGTCATTGGAATATCAGATTCCCGTTAAAGGGAAAAATGAATTTGGAGAGGCTAACTTTGTAACAATTTTCCCCAAGTCCACTGCTGATTTCTTATACGAAAAACTTATTGCAAAATATAACGAATTTAATAATCCGCTAGAAATTCCCCGTCCCGTCAGGGCGAGGGATGGAAAAAATCCTAATGAAGTTTTGTTATCCAAAACAAAATTAGGACAAGCTTCGCTTGAATTCAGTTGAAATGCCCTGTGGCGTAAGCCCAGGGATATTTACTCCTGAGACTGCCGAAGACGGCGAACATGAAGTTTTTTGTGGAGTAGCAAAAAACTCTTCTCAACTCCTCAAGCTAAAAGTTTTTGTTACTAAGGGAAAAATAGAAAAAGTAAATTGTGCTTCTTTTTCAGAGAAAGATAGAAGCTGTTTTGCTGGAAGAACGAAAAAGTGTCTTCATTGTGAAAAATTCAATGTTAAAGAATTGGAATGGACAGACCTTCGTCCTGAATAAAACTTGACCCTCAAACACAAAGAACTAAAATCGCCCCAGAGAAAGGGCGTTTCCTTTCTCCCTGCACACCCCCTCTATGCGAACGGCAAAAAAAAGAATTCACCTTTCCTTTCTTGTGGCAAAAACACAAAAACTTCTGTTTTGGGGATTAGTAGGCGTTGCTCTTTTTCTCTTTGGAATTTATCTTTTTTGGATGAATCGGATTGCCATGCAGGGATATGTTTTGACGAAATTTGCGGAAAAAAACGCTGAACTTTCGTCTACTATTGAGCAACTAAATGCGCGCACAGCGCGATTCGAAACACGAGAATATATCGCCAAACGAAGCGAGTCTGTGAACATGGTTACTCGCGGAAGACAGAACTTCGTCGTCGTGAAGAAAACACTCACGGCTTCAAAGTAGAAGCAAAGAATCCTTGTTTTTGCCCCCCCCCTTTTTTTTCCTCTTGCCTGCCCTGAACGAAGTTGAATGGGCTAAGGGTGAAATAAATATAAAATAAAAAAGTCATTCCAGCTCTTGTGCAGGAGCAGGGCTGTGTCCTGCTCCACATGTTTATTGGTCAAGATTATTGATACCAATTGTACTTTTGTGGCTTACAGATAGTCATACCAAATGTTTAAAAATATCATGTCGGAGCGGGTGTGTCAGCAGACCACCCGGTCCATGACGTTTCGTATTGTCAGTATAAACGTTGCGAAACCGGTCAGAGACCAGTTCCGACTTTTGTTTAAAAATATCAACGAAAAGGTCTTTATCAATATGAACAGAAGGAATGTTTTTTATAACAGAACAAAAGACTTTTGTGGAAACACGTTATTGATTACACATAGATCTCATATTTAAACGTGAGGTTCAGGACATAGCCCTGAACCTGCTTAAGGTAAACACAAATGGGTCGAGAATTCATCAGGGAGAATCCTAAGTATTTGATAATGGTTCCCAAATTAAATTTGGGATGACGTTTAATATTTTTTTAATATTTACTTTTCTTTCCCAACATTTCCTTCTTCTTTGCAACACGGGTTTGTTGCGCTTTTGCCCTTTGTCTGTATAATACTATGACTTTTTGTTTCTGAATAAATATAAATTTTCTAAGCTCTAAATTCTAAAAACTACTTTATGTCACACTTTGATTCTTTCACTCACTTTGCAAAAAATACCCTCATCCTTTCTCAAGAAGAAATGCGTCGATTGGGCGAACAACAAGTTCAAACACAGCACTTACTTTTGGGAATTCTCAGGCAGCCAAAATCTACTGGAGGCTCTGTTCTTCGAGACTTTGGGGTTACGTATGAAAACGCATTTCGAATTGCAGAGACCTTAAAAGATGTCGAAAGCACGTCTGTTCCGGATGAACAGAATGTCTTTTCTTCTTTCTCGCAAAAGATTATCGAGCTCGCTGCACAAACAGCCCTCGACTCAAAACACGCAATGGTGGACTCTGAGCACATTCTCTATGCGCTCGTGAAACAAAAGGATTGTGGCGCGATTCATATTTTAGAAAACTTACTCGTAAAACCTGAGCACGTTGCCGAGCAACTGCAAGAACTTTTTCAAAAGGAAGTAGTACCTGGAGCTACTGGACAAGTGGGCACACCTCCAAATGCAACACAGATTGAGAACTTCCTGAATGGACTTCATGGAATTTTGGTCGGTATGACTGTTGGCCTTCATGAAGATGGCGACACAGGTGGTGGTGGACAATTTGCTCCACGAGAGATCGACAGAGAAGATGCGATGGGAGGAGCCACTGGAGGACAAAGAATGTCACGAAAGAAAAAGCTCGCCTTGGACTATTTCTGTACCGATTTCACAGAAATGGCGGCCGATGGAAAACTTGATAAAATTATTGGACGAGACAAAGAAATCAAACGAACGATTCAAATTCTTTCTCGAAAAACAAAAAATAACCCTGTGCTCCTCGGAGATCCAGGGGTTGGAAAAACGGCGATTATCGAAGGACTCGCACAACACATTGTTGATGGAACGGTTCCTGACAGCTTGGTTGATAAACGAGTTTTGTCGCTCTCTATGTCAAACTTGGTCGCGGGAACAAAGTACCGTGGAGAGTTTGAAGAACGATTGAAACGAATTATTGATGAAGCGTCTGCAGCGGAAAATGAAGTGATTCTTTTTATCGACGAGCTCCACACAATTATTGGAGCGGGGTCTGCTGAAGGATCGTTGGATGCGGCAAATATTTTGAAACCTGCCCTCTCACGAGGATTGATCCAGATGGTCGGAGCAACAACTATGGAGGAATACCGAAAGCACGTAGAAAAAGATTCTGCGCTTGCTCGAAGGTTCCAACCAATTGACGTTCCCGAACCAACGCCTGATGAAGCGGTGGAAATCCTACAAGGACTTCGTCCGCATTATGAAAAATATCATGTCGTAAAAATTGATGACAAGGCAATTGCAACAGCGGTGAAACTTTCTGACCGATACATTAATGATCGTTTCTTGCCGGACAAAGCGCTCGATCTTCTCGATGAAGCGTGTGCTTCTAAGTCGCTCACAAACAACGCAAACGGAAAAGAAATCCGAGACCTGCGAAAGAAATTGTCCAAAACACAAAAGGATAAAGAAACAGCGGTGATCGGACAAAATTATGAAAAAGCAAACAAGCTCCACCAAGAAGAAGAACGATTGCAATTAGCGATCCAAACGATGAAATCAAAAGCAACTGTCGGAAAAGTGCCGAAGAAAATAACAGAAGAAGACATCGCTCGAATGCTCGAACAGATGACGGGCGTTCCAATGGGAGCCATGCTCGACAGCGAATCTGCCCACTTACAAAATCTTGAAAAGACACTCCGAAACAAAGTGGTGGGACAAGAAAAAGGAATTGAAAAGATTTCTCAGGCTATCCGTCGAGCACGGGTAGGACTGCAAAATCCAAACCGTCCGTTGGGAGTATTTATGTTCCTCGGTCCAACAGGAGTTGGGAAAACTGAACTCGTAAAACAACTCGCGAAGGAGGTATACCACGACGAAAAAGCGTTGATCAAAATGGACATGTCAGAGTTCAGTGCCAGTCACACAGGGTCACGACTCGTCGGAGCCCCTGCTGGATATATCGGACACGATGACGGTGGAGAATTGACGGAAAAAGTACGAAGAAAACCGTATTCTATCGTGCTGTTTGATGAGATTGAAAAAGCGCACAAAGACGTGCACAACCTGCTCTTGCAGATCTTTGAAGATGGTCATTTAACCGACGGAAAAGGACGACAAATTTCGTTCCGAAACACGATTATCATTCTGACTTCAAATATTGGAGCTCAGCGATTTCAATCAACCGCGAATGCGATTGGGTTTGCTGATGATGAAAAAGATCTCTCTCAAAAAGAACACGAATTTGAAATGGCGGCTGACGACGTGATGAATGACCTCAAAAAAGCCTTTGTTCCTGAGTTTGTAAACCGACTCGATTCTGTGGTTGTTTTTCACCCACTCAATAGAGATGCCATCAAGCAAATTGTGAAACTTCAGGTTGCTGAATTTCAAGAACGATTAAACGACAAAAAGATCACCCTTCAGATTGGCGGGTCAACGATTAATTCTCTTGCGAAAGCGTCGTATCATCCCGAGTCTGGTGCTCGGCAGGTGCGAAGAGTTTTGGCGGA
>CAZEON010000076.1:0-4434 GCA_964513975.1 uncultured Candidatus Peribacteria bacterium | reverse complement strand
CTTTTTCTTATTCTTCTTCTACCAAGTGTTGCGTTTAACCCTAAAATGTAGGAAAATAAAAATCAATTTTTGTATATACTACTTTTCTCAAGTTGTCAACAAAATTGCATTGCAGTGTCTAATAAGCCCCAGTATATCCGACAGTTTTTGTGAAAAAACAGGGAATCTTTCGGTTTTGACAAAAAACAAAAGCCCCCTACACTCCCCCCCGATGAATATTTTAATTGCAACACAAAGTTGGTGGTGTTCAGACGAAGAGTCTGAGGTCGCAGTGAATATTTAAAATCCACCACACAATCTAAATATTTCCTCTGACCTCTGGATGGTTTTTTTTGATCTGCAACAAGGCTCTGCCTTCGTTACCGATCTCGCTCTTTTTATTATCAGAATATTTTATAAATCTAAATACATATTGTTATGAATGAATTAAACACGAAAATCGCACAACAAATTGCAACGTAATTTGGAAAATCAATCGAAGAAGTACAACCATTATTTAATAGCTGTGGAACGACTGAGGAAAAAATTCGCGTCTTCCAAACACATACAGCAAATAATTGGAAACTGTTTGGACAAGAAGTATTGGGAGCTTTTATGGCTTCTCATGGTATCACGCTTCCTTCTGGTCCTATTAATCCAGATTCCGTTAATGGATTTCTTTGGTGTTAAGAGCAAGAAACCCTCACATTCTTTTTTAAGATTGTGGGGGGTTTTCATTGACGATTTTTGTGTCGGGCAGTAGGATTGAATCGAAATGATAAAGATTTTCACCCGACGTCGACCCATCGGAAAAGGACGAAAAGAGGTTTAATAGTAGAGAGTAAATATTTAATAATGGAGAATTGGTTTTCGGACTGATTTCTCTTTTTTCTTTCTAACAACTAAAATCTAGTAGCTAATAATTCCTCTCAATTATGACTCAACAATTAATACCATTTCTCGAAAAAAATGATCCTCAAATCGCTGATGCCATCCGTGGCGAAGAACGACGAGAATCAGAAGGGCTCGAACTAATCCCGAGTGAAAACTATGTTTCCAAAAGTGTACTAGAAGCCGATGGGTCGATCTTTACCAATAAATACTCTGAAGGATACCCTGGGCGTCGATATTATGGCGGACAGGACTACACAGACGTTATCGAACGCCTTGCCATTGAGCGTGCGTGTAAACTCTTCGGATGTAAATATGCCAATGTACAACCGCTCTCTGGAGCACCAGCCAATATCGCGATGTACTTCGCTTTACTGGAGCCGGGAGACACCGTTCTCGGAATGGATCTCAGTCATGGTGGACACCTTACTCATGGTCATCCTGTGACCCATCTTGCGAAGATCTTCAATTTCGTACGATATAAAATGAAAGATCCAGACACTGGAGAAATCGATTACGAGGCACTTCGTGAAACAGCACTTCGTGAAAAACCAAAAATGATTCTCGCTGGGTTTTCTGCATACAGCCGTGAACTCGATTACGCGAAATTCGTATCGATTGCCAAAGAAGTCGGTGCGGTTACTGTTGCTGACATGGCTCACATCGCAGGTCTGATTGCTGGGAAGGCTGTGCGCAATCCATTCGATGACGGATTTGATGTAATTACGACAACGACACATAAAACATTGCGTGGTCCCAGAGGAGGAATGATTCTCACGAGAGATAGCGAAGAAATCGCAAAAAAAATAGATAAATCTATTTTCCCAGGACTTCAAGGAGGTCCTCACATGCATCTAATTGCAGGAAAAGCGGTTGCGTTTGGAGAAGCTTTGACGCCAGCATTTCAAGAATACGCACAACAGATTTTGAAGAATGCAAAGGCAATGGAAAAAGTCTTTTTGGATAACAACATTCGACTCCTTGGAGGAGGAACGTCTAATCACCTGCTTCTGGCAGATGTCTTCGGAAGTCTCAGGGTAACGGGAAAAGAAGCGCAGACCGTTCTCGATGAAGTCGGAATGACGCTCAACATGAACTCAATTGCCGATGATCCACGAAAACCAATGGATCCTTCTGGGATTCGTTTTGGAACACCAGCGATTACGACGCGTGGATTTAAAGAAGCGCACTGTGCTCGTGTTGCAGAACTCATGATTGAAGTACTCAAGGATAAGGACAATCCGACTCTAAAAAAACGTGTTCACGAAGAAATCCGAGATCTCTGTCTTCGGTTTCCGATTCCAGACACCATGGTCTAAGTGAATGAAAAATGAATAGTGAAGAAATAAAAGTCGGAACTGGTCTCTGACCGGTTCCACAACGTTTATACTGATAATACGAAACGTCATGGACCGGGTGGTCTGCTGACACACCCGCTCCGACACAAAGTCGACGACATTGGGGAATATCGCCTGCAATACTTTTTAACTTTTTGACTCTTAAACTTTTAGACTTTTAATCACTTCTCATATACATAAATATTCCCCTTTCCAACCTGCACAACCTGTGTGGGTTGCAAGGGTAATATCGGGAATCCGTGCGAAACGATTCGACATCCCGCTTTGAGTTCGTTCCATTTCTCTGTGTAGATTCTGTCCATCACTGGGGGAAGGAGGTAACAAAAAATTACGTCCGCGTCCGAAAGGTTTGCCGTGAAAAAATCCTGAGAGTGAAACTGAATGTTTTTTTTGAGGAGAGCATTTTTTATGCGCGCCCACCAAATCGCCGGTCTCACGAGATCGTATCCCACACATTTTAAGCCCTCCCTCTTTTGCAAAGAGGGAGTTGGAGGGAGGTTTGCGACTTCAAATAGAATTGCCCCCGTTCCACATCCAAGATCATAGATAATATTTCCACTTTGAATGTCGGAAAGTTCTATCATTCTTTTCGCTATCTTTTGAGAAGTTGAAACAAGCGGTGCTCCATATCGCAAGAATCCCCACAACATCCAAGCACTAAAGACGAGCGCAAAAAGTAAAACAACTCCAAACAGAATTAATACAAAATTAATAAGCATTTTTTATTTGAAAATTGAAAATGGGAAATTGTTTTTCATTGTCCGAAGTTTTGCCAGTATTCAATTTCCGGATCGTTCTCAACGTTAGAAACAAATGGGAATTCTAAGTTCTGCACCTTCTGATGTGCGTCCTTGAGTTCTAAAATTACTTGCTGACGATCTTCTTCTGATACTTCTAATTGCCTCTGTCCGATCTTTCCTGTGTGATCTGCTGAGGTGAGGAATTCTAGCTCACAGACGTCTACCGACCATCCGAGTCCCTTACTATTTCGTGCTAAAAGATCGTAAAAAACAAGCTGTCTCCACAAAGATTCTCCCTTTGTAATAGCCCGTGGTTTTCCTGATTTATAGTCCACAATTTTGACTTTCGTTTTTCCATCATCAAGGAAATCAACTCGATCCATTTTTCCGGTAATCCGAATTTCATCAACTGCAGGGCTGTATTTACTGAACGCAAACTCAATGAGAGAGTCCTCTTTGAAGGTGTCTTTTCGTTTTTCGTAATAATTCTCCAAGACTTCTTTTCCATGATCCAACCATTTTTCAAATTCCTTTTTTTCTAAATTCTGTCCGCGAAGCGCTCTCTGAAATTCATCAAGAAGGAGTGCTTGTGTCGGCAATTCTTTCATTCGTTTATACGTTTCGAGAAATCGTTCAAGTGCCTCGTGAAGTGCCACCCCAAGTGCCAATTGTGGCAATGGTCTTCGTGGGAAACGGAGCAATCGTTGGTAGAGAAATTTCCGTGGACAATCGAGATACGTTTGCAAACTTGTCGCCGACCAAACGAAATCTTTCACTCGTGCTTCTAGAATTTCTTTTTCTTGAGCGGTAAATAACGGTTGTTCTTTCGTGGATAAAAATACGGGAATTAATTTTTGAACCGACTCTTCCGTTTCGTCTCGTGGAAGCAGAGTGCACACCGAATCTGGAATTTCGTACCAGAATTGTGATGGATTTTTTTCTCGTCCAGAGAAATCTGTTGCCGCGTAGGATAGGAAAATTTCTTTTCTTGCTCGGGTCATCGCTACGAAGAAAAGTCTCCGTTCGTCCTCGTTTTCATCGTGTTCTTCGTGAAAGAGTTGTGGCAACGCAATCCCGTTTCTCGCTCTATTATTACCCCACACACGATCAAGAAGTCCTGAAAGAAAAACGATGTCAAACTCTCGCCCCTTCGATCCATGAGCGGTGAGGATATGTACTGCTTGCTGGTCGGCAGGCAGAGAATTGGGACGAACAGGAATATTTAACTGCGCATGAAGATCGATTCGTTCCAACAAGTTTGGAAGAGTTTCACATTTTTGTTCTCGCGTCCATTCGATAAATTTCCGGATCATCTGCCAATTTTCGGAAGACGTTTCATTGTCTTCTTGAGAAAGAAATTCGGCGAGTCCTGATTCGTACAACAATTTTTCAATCAACACTTCGGGACGACAGTGCCAGAATTTTTGGCGAGCATTTATGATGAGATCGAAGATTTTTTTCAATGA
>CAZEON010000075.1:0-4523 GCA_964513975.1 uncultured Candidatus Peribacteria bacterium | reverse complement strand
ATGACACTTGTAGTTTAATTCCTACAGGTGTTGCGTTTAAAAAATAAATTTTCACGTAGTCCAAAGCCTTTCAGGACTAACAGACTCGTTCGCGGTGGTGTTCTTTGCAACAATCCGAACCAATATTTATTCTCTGTAGGTAGCGAAGAGCGATGTAATGAATAATCGTTGTTCGCTATCTATTGTTGGATAGCACGATAAAAATCATTTATATGAAAAAAATAATGTTTCATCGAAGAAGTCCTTTTTAAGTAGCGTATGAGAAGAAGAGGCAGGAACTTTTCGTTAAATGGCGATGCGAGAGGGGGCCACGGCGACCCCTTTCAGACAAAGCCGTGCATTAAATTCCCGATTAAATCGGGAATGAACCATTATTGTTCCGGTGTTTACGCGTAAAGCGAACATCCAAAAAACAGGGGCGAGCCATCGAGATTCTTCTCCATGGCCGCTCTTAAACTTACAAAATTTTCTACAAATCAATCTCAATCCCCCCATCATCGTCAAGTTCCTTCTCAACCTCAATCGCCATTTCATCAGGATGAAAGATCTTCTTAATCATGGAATCTTTTCCTTTCTTCCTTTTTGGTTCGACGTTTAATGACGCTCCACTTGCTGGACGTTTAGAAACTTTTTCATCACGCTCTGGTTGTCCCTTGTCTCGGACGTGCGTTTGCACTAGTCCTGAGATGAGTTCTTTGAGCGAAGATTCTTCAGTGAAGTTCTTCGCATCGACTTGCTGTTCTCGGTAGTTCTCAATAATTCGTGCGACTCGCTGTGGAGCGTGTATTCTATGAGCTTCGTAGAGGATTCCCCCATTGTATTTCATAAAGAAGAGGTCGCCATAATTTCCCATAAATGATCGAATCCCAATCCTCACCACCTGAATTTCATCTAAGTTCCAATAATCAACTCTCGATGATTTCTTATTAAAAATTCCTGTCCATTCTACGAACAACAAATTATCAGTCGTCATCAAAATCGCATTGAAATACCACATGAAAAACTCACACATGGCTTTGTAAAATGCAAAGAGAATAAAAATGAGTTCAACATATTCCCATAAACCATAAAATCGAAACACGTACCAAATACCGCCAGCAACGCCTCCCCAAAGAAGGCAATAGAACATCATCTTTGCGAACGTTGAAGAAAACTCTTTTCGGAATACCGCCTCTACTGCCTCGCTGTCTTCAAGGAGTGAGCCAAATCCCAGCCGTTTTGCGTTAAAAAGTTTATAACTCGCCATCTGAAAAAGATTGTAGCAGGAAATGAGTTTATAGTTAATAGTTGATAGTTTATAGTTGCCAGTAAGAATTTCCGTTCTATAATTCTCCCGAATTCAGAACGCTATAAACTATAGACTCTAAACTATTCGCTAGATTATGATCAAAGACAAAGACCAGAGTTGGACCAGTTTTATTATCGAAGCGCTTATTCTTATTGGAATCGTCCTCTTTATCCGATTTTATATTTTCCAATTCTTCCGTGTATCAGGGCCTTCTATGTGCCCGACGCTTAATGTTCTGCAGGAAGAGTGTCAGTACGGCAAGGGGGAATTCATTTTTGTAAATGAGGTTTCGTACAACTTTCTTCGTGAACCAGCACGTGGTGAGGTCGTGGTTTTTCATCCGCCCCATAAAAAGATTTTTTACATTAAAAGAATTCTCGGTGTTCCAGGCGACACGATTGAGATCAAAAATGGAAAAACCTATCTAAATAATGAGTTTGTAGAAAATTACCAACTCGATGAAAGTTATCTTTCTCCTCGAAACGAGGGACGCACTCAAACATTCGGACGAGAATCCTTTACCGTTCCTGAAGGGCACTTCCTTCTCTTTGGAGATAATCGTGCAGAGAGCTTAGATGCCCGACAGTGCTTCTGGTCAGGAGGCTGCGATGGGACACACACTCCTTTTATTCCAAAGAAAAACATCACGGGAAAAGCTGAATTTGTTATCTGGCCGTTTTGGAAAAGTCGATGGATTGAGAATGAATTATCACATTTGTTAGAATTTAAGACTGAGGAATAGACAGATTCAAGTTCTTATTTTTATAGAATCCTATTTTCGATTTTCGATTTCAGATTTGTAATGAAGGAATGAAGTATTGAAATAAGAAAGTTAAGAAGTATTTTTTTCTTCCGCATTTCCATACTTCCCTTCTCTTTAACTTTTTACCTTTAACATTTCCTTCTCATTTCTCAACAAATCTTGACGAAGTACTGAAGAAACCTAGAATCTGTATGTTCTTTTCGACGTTCAGATTTGTGAAAGAAAATCTTTTCACATGCGTATTAGTATCTGATCGTCATTATTTTTATTTCTAAGCAAAAACAAACACCATGAAAAAATTATTTTTCCTCGGTCTCGTTGCAAGTTTCTTTTTTGGTATGCATTCAGTGCAAGCCAATGCTATTAATAACGTAAGCGCACTCTATACCACTGATAACAAGATCTTTCTTCAGTGGGATCATCTCGCTGATTCTCTTCTTTTTGATACCGATGGATATGCTCTCCAATATAGTGAGTATGAAAATAAAGTACGAAATGTCGATCCAGGAAAACTCTTTTTAAGTAAAAAACTTAACAACCTCTCTCTTCGTCCTGGTGCAACATTTGCCGACGACACGTGGTACTACTTCAGAGTGTATACGTATGTCGTTGATGGTCGATCACGAGTTCTGACAAATGGTTCTAAAGTTTTGAAATGGAAATACCTCTCTAATGGGGAAACTGAAAGTGAAATAATTGAAGCGAATGATCCAGTTGTTTCTGACATTTCTGCCGATATTGGTATTGAATTTGGAAAACTCCGTGTTACTCGTTACGACACATACGTAACCTTCTCATGGTCTCGACCGAATCTTGCAAAAAGTGATGCTAATGGAGTTATTGTTGTCCTCAAAAAATCTGGCAGTGCTGATACTCTCGTAGAACTCGAAGCTGGTCTCGATATCACGAGTGGAAAAATAACAGGACTTGATCCTCAAACAGCATACGAAGCGAAAGGATATTTCTATAAATATATTGGTGGAGAAAATCAGAAATTTGGAGCGGGAACGGCTGAGATTTTCACAACTCAAAAAGTCTACTCTGCCACTCAAAAAGCACGAATTGAGAGACTTCGAGAACGAGGTTTAATTCGTGACGGAGCGCTCACAACGGTGGCTATCCCAGGGTCAGAAACAACTACAACTAATACTTCAACCGATGATGACGATGACACAACTACAAGCACGACAACAATGACGTCAATTTCTAATTCAAATATCAAGACACGGGCACAGATTCAAAAGAAAATTGCCGAACTCGAACGAGAGCTTCAATCATGGAAACTAAAACTCCGAAGACTTGGAACCAGTTCTAATTCAAGTTTTAATAGAACAACTACTACTCAACCACGTTATCCTGATTACGGAAGTTCTTCAACCCGAACAACAACAGTCACAAAGCCAAAAGAGACTCTTCGTGAACGAATGTGTAGGGTTTTAAAACGAAATTGTAAGTAACATACCTTCTGTGTTACACTCCTTTTTGAACAAAAATAAAATGAAAAAACTTTTCCTTCTCGGCCTCGCGTTCTTTACTACACCAGCTTTCGCGGCAGATTTTACGCCCGATTCATCAATGTGTATTCAAGTCATCCAAAGCGCTGTTAGTCCACAAGGCGTGTGTGAAACTTTTTCTACTCCCTGTGATGTTCCCGAAACCTGGAAAGTTATTTCTTCTTGTGATTTAGTAAAACCAAAAGATCAAAACACTCGTTTTCAAGACGTGGTAAATCGACGAAAAATGGCTCGAACAAAACGGATTCAGGAGATGGCAAAAGAACAAGCTGCAAATCCTGTTCAACGCCGTGTTACGAGTCAGCCACGATTCGTAGGACGAGCACTGTATACGAAACGACGTGGAACTGAAAACATGCGACTCAGTAAAACTAAAGGAGGATCTTTTTTGAATAATCGATCAACAACAGCACTCCCTGATATGAATGATGGGAAAGCGTATAGTCGATTCAGAGAACAAAACGAAGAAACAATGCCAGGACTCAAACAAGATGGAGAAATGACAAAGGTTCAGAAATTCAAACAGAATCTTCTTGATGGAGGAAGCCGACGTCCAGGATGGGAAACGTCTACTCGGATGAAACGAACTGGATATCTCACGATGGAAAGTTACTACTCTCAGAGAGCTATGAAACAAAAAATTGGACCTGAACGACACTGGCGTGAATTGCACCCAGACAAACGACCGAAGTTTCGACAGAAAGTACGAAGTGGTCGTTCTGGATGGCGAGGTCCAAGAATGGAAGGAGATTTGGGAGGAAGTTTGCGAGATTAATTGAGAAAGAAAACTAAAAAAACCTCAGTCGTATGCTGGAGTTTTTTGATGTGGTAAAGATAGGCTATTTTTTAACTGTTAAACTTTGACATAATATTATTTTTATGATACAAAAGGCGAGCTCTTTGAACCCTACATTTTAGGGTTAAACGCAACACTTGGTAGAAGAAGAATAAGAAAAAG
>CAZEON010000074.1:0-4615 GCA_964513975.1 uncultured Candidatus Peribacteria bacterium | reverse complement strand
GCGTGATGGACAGCAACGACCAAGAGAAGGAACGTGGGATTACGATCTACGCGAAAAACGCAGCGATTACCTACAACGATACAAAAATTAATATTGTGGATACACCTGGTCATGCAGATTTCGGGAGTGAAGTTGAACGAGTGCTGAAAACGGTGGAAGCGACTATTTTGGTTGTGGATGCGTATGAAGGACCGATGCCACAAACGAAATTTGTATTGAAAAAATCTTTGGAACAAGGAAAGAAAGTGCTGGTAGTCGTGAATAAAATCGATAAAGAATCAGCGCGTCCAACATGGGTGATCGATCAGATCTTTGACCTGTTTGTGAAATTGGGAGCGACGGACGAACAATTGGACTTCCCGTACATGTACGCTGTGGCGCGAGAGGGGGTCGCGATGAAGGAAGTAGATGACGAACGCAAAGATATTACTCCACTGCTCGACTTCATCCTAGAGCACGTGCCAGAAGCTCCGCAGAACGTGGAGGCAGACTTCCGTATGCAACCAGCGACCTTGAGTTATGATAATTTCTTGGGACGAATTGCGGTGGGACGAGTGCACGAAGGAACTTTGAAAAATAACCAAACCGTAACGATTCTTACTCCGACTGGAGCGAGACGTACGGGGAAAATTTCGAAACTGTTTACGTTCAAAGGAATGCAACGAGTACCGGTCGAGATGGTCAGTGCCGGAGATATCGTAGCGATTGCAGGACTCGGAGATGTGTTCGTGGGAGAAACGATAAGCAATAGCCCAGACGCAACTCCACTGCCAGCGATTGACGTGGATCCCCCATCGCTTGCGATGTACTTCATGGTGAACGACTCACCGTTTGCGGGACGCGAAGGAAAATATGTGACGAGTCGTCAGATTCGTGATCGTTTGGAAAAGGAATTGGAAACAAACGTGGGACTGCATATTGATTTTGAAAGTGGAGACGGAGACTCGATGAAAGTCTTGGGACGAGGAGAAATGCACCTTGCGGTGCTCATTGAAACAATGCGACGAGAAGGATTTGAACTCCAAGTATCTCAGCCCGAGGTAGTGTTTCAGGAAATCGACGGACAAAAATGCGAACCGATTGAGAACGTGGTAATCAACGTTCCTGAAGAAATCAGTGGAAAAATTATCGAGATGATGTCCCTGCGAAAAGGACAGATGACAAACATGCAAACCGAGAACACAATCACGCAATTGGAGTTTGATATTCCGATGCGAGGGTTGTTGGGAATTCGTTCAAGCTTCATTATTTTGACCAAAGGAGAAGGAACAATGTTTAGTTCATTCTCACGGATGGAGCCCTACATGGGAACAATTGAGAAACGAAAAGTTGGATCGCTCATCTCTGGAGAAACCGGAATCACGACCGGATATTCTTTGTGGAAACTGCAAGACCGTGGACCGATCTTTATCGGGGCTGCCCTTGAGGTCTACGAAGGTATGATTATCGGAGAACACAACCAAGGAACCGATCTCACCGTCAATCCTATCAAACCAAAACAACTCACCAACGTGCGTTCATCAGGAGCTGATGATGCGATTAACCTCGTGCCACCAGTAGTGGTGACGCTGGAAAAATCGTTGGAATACATCAAAGACGACGAGTACGTGGAAGTCACGCCCAAAAGCATTCGTTTGCGAAAGAAGTTTTTGACGGAGTTGGAGAGGAAGAGAACGAAGTAAATACCCCCCGTCATTCTGGCCACCCCTTTGTCATTCCGACCCCCCGATTGTTCGAGGGCAGGCTCCCGCGGAGGAATCCCTTTTCCTCAGGTCTCCTCATACTTGTAAGCGTTAGCGCGGAACCTGTGTTAACTTTTTTCTTAGAATCGTAAATCCCGAGCAATGCCTTTTGGGACTTCTTTAATATCCGTCCGGAGACTCTCTATTCTTTTATCAACGTAACCAGTCTCAGTTGAAGAAACAAGTTCCTTTCTTAGTTTTTGTAATCGTTCCATTCGTTCGTCATTATCTTTAACCCCTTGTACTTTTTGATTGCAAAGTTCCTCCAATAGTTTCTCCTGTTTTTTTGTAATATTCGTTCTATCCCTTGCTAGCATAGCAACACTAAATTCTGCTTTATTTCTCCCAGCGTCAAGTTGTGCTTTTAGATTTCCACCATTTTTTTGAACATCTTTCACTACGGCATCAAAAATATCATCCGCTCGTTTTGCATGTATATCGAGCAAATCCTCATACTTTCTTTGATGTTTTCCTTCTGGTAAATAACTCAAAATTCCATGTTCTGCTTTTAGTTTTTCTTCCTCTGTGATTTCTTCTGTATGAATTCTTTCCGTAATAGCCCTCCCTAATTGAACCGATTTTATAATAATTCTTTTATATTCAGAACTTTCTTTTGGAGTGTGCCGATACCAAAGCTCGTGCGCTTTGAAATTTTGTGCACAAAGTGTTTCAAGATCATCTGTTTTTGTGTTCGTTGTTTCTACCAATTGATCCATAACTTGAAGTGCCATTACAGCTACCTTCTCTTTCATTACCTTTTGTTGATCCTTCGTTAATTCTTTTGTCAGATCGTTATCCAATAAATAACCTGCATTTGTTTGAAGTTGAATATTTTCATCAAGTTCAGAGTTTTCATCAAAAGACAATCCTTGAAAACTCTTCCAAATCTCTTCTGAGGACTTCTTCGCAAAAACTTCTTTCGTGTGCTTGTCTGCATTTTCGATGTTTCTAGAAGTCATGCTCGCATAATATGCTTTGTCATCAGAATCCATTGTTTGCAACAGAACCTTAAATATTTGATAGGCCTGAAGACTATTTACCTCCACCTCAGTGGTGGTGCTTATTTCACTCCTCATATTTTCTTTCTCCTTCTGTATGGTTATGTCTCGTTTTTTTGTGTTGAGAATATCTTCTTTTAGTATCTTAAGAACTTGTTCGTTTGTAATAATTCCAGAATCGATAACAAACTGTTTGAGTGAAGCATCTGTCATCAAGTCGTATATCGTAATATTTTCATCCTCCTTCTTTTCTTGAACAATTTTCAAGATACGTTCAATGAATTCATATTGTTCCAAGAGATTCCCTTCGCTCTCTCTTCGTTGAGCCTGAGTAATTTCACCACTTTCAGCTAACACTGGCGCGTAAAGCGCAGATGTTCCTTTTGGTGAGCCGGGAGGACGGTCGTTGAATTTTTCAATCATATAGGTTGTTTAAAGACGAATATTCAATAACAAAACATTGACCTCTTGTCAAATTCTTTTTGTAGTATTTTTTAAGAAGAAGGTTAGAACGGAAGAAAGTGAAGTAGGATTAAATTTTTTAACAAGAGATTTTTTTTTAATCTTTTTCTTCTTTTTTCAAAAAACCCTAAGCACAAAGAGCAATGCTCACCCCCATTACCATCATCCCTGCAACAAGTCCGAAAAGGACTTCTCCATGTTTTCCATATTCTCGAGCCGCTGGAAACAATTCGTCGAAAGAAATAAACACCATAATCCCTGCCACAGTAGCTAAAGACACCCCGACTATTAAATCAGTTGCATGTTCTCGTAAGAATAAATATCCAATAAGTGCTCCAATCGGTTCTGCAATCCCTGCCAAAAAAGCATACCCGAAACTTTTTATTCGACTCTTGGTCGCATAATAAATAGGAAGTGAAATCGCAATTCCTTCTGGAATATTGTGAATCGCTATAGCAATCGCAATAGGAATCCCAAAACTTGCTCCTTCCATATTTGTTATAAAAGTAACCAATCCTTCTGGAAAGTTATGAATCGCTAATGCAACAGCCGTAAATAAACCTATTCTATGAAGCTTCTTGTACTCATTTGCTTTTCCTTTATTTTCTCGATCTTCTATATGAGAAGCCCTATGTGGATTCTCTTCTGAAGGAAACAATTTTCCAACAAGTGCCATCATGATTATCCCCCCAAGAAAAGACAACAGTGCAAACATATATCCTTTTACTCCTCCATAAGAAGAAGCAATTAATTCAGATGCTTCTGGAAAGATTTCTGTAAAAGAAATAAACACCATTACCCCCGCCGAAAAACCAAGTGCTAAAGAAATTAAACGTTTGTTTGTATGCTTGGTAAAAAACACCAAAAGTGCTCCAAGACATGTCGAAAGTCCTGCTAAAAAAGTAATCCCCAGAGCAAATAGTGCTATTTTTTCCATTTCGTAAAAATTTTACTTCAAAGGTCAAGAGTGTATTCAAACTTTTTAGGAAATCAATCACCTTTTTTTTTAAGAAATATTTTATTTTTCGTTTCTTATTTCTTCCAAGAAAGAACGGATAGATCCTTCTTTTTCACAGAGTTCTATCTTTGTTTCTTCAAGTGCTGCTTTCATATTATCGCCAACTTTTCCAACAACTACTTTGGAAACGCCTTTATCTTCTAATATCTTCACAATAGCATATCCCGCTCCTCCACCTCCAGAAGCAAATGGATTTTTTAAAGCCGTTTCAATCTTAAGTTTTTCATCAAAGAAAAGATAAAAAGGAGCTCGTCCTCCTTGAGAAGAAATATCACCTTCTACTGTTTTTGTCGTCGATGCAATCGCAATTTTCATGAAATAGGTTTTTTAAAAAAATAATGAATTAAAAGTGCATTTAAAAAAGAAAATAGAAAAATAAAAACAACAATAACAAC
>CAZEON010000073.1:0-4632 GCA_964513975.1 uncultured Candidatus Peribacteria bacterium | reverse complement strand
GTTGTCCATCAAGTTCTATCTTTGTTCCGACTTTGAGATCTGTAATTCCGAGCATGGGGGGAGTTTAAGAGTTAAAGAGTCTAAGAGTTAAAAAGAAAAGCTATTAGTTTTTAGACATTAAATATTCTTTTAACATTTTACCTTTAATATTTGACATTGTTGTCCACGAACTATTGCATTTCGAGAAAAAATTGTCAAAATCACCCTCGATGAAAAAGGATGCACAACTCACACGAATTGAAGAACTCGAAGCTCAACTCGAAACAATAACCGCTGAGCTCGAAGAAGCAAAATCTGCACAACTCAGAGCGCTTGCCGACCTGCAAAATGTACAACGGCGAGAGAGTGATAATAAGAAAAACTGGGTCTCCTTTGGGATTGCAGAATTTGTAAAACCACTCCTTCCACGATTCTTGGAATTGCAATTGGGGGCGGATCATTCTGATGACAAAGATATGAAAAAAGCCGTCGATCATTTTTTTAAAGAACTCGAAAAAACGGGATTCCAGACCATCAATCCAAAAAAGGGCGAAACAATTAATCCTGATTTCCACGAAGTCTTGATGACCGAAGAGGGGGAGCCCGGAACCGTTACCAAGGTTCTCGAACCAGGATGGCGTTTTGGCGAAACCATTCTAACTCCTGCAAAAGTAGCCGCCACACAACAATGAAAACAAGATTACAAGAATTTATTGTGAAGTCTCTTTATACAAACTCGTTATCTTGTTGTCTTGTTATCTTGTAATCTCATAAAAAATGGCAAAAAAATCAGCTGGTCTCAAAATTGTTATCTGGATTACCGTCATCGCAATGATGGCAACTGTGATCTTGCCATTCTTGGTGTAATTTCTTTCTGTCATCCTGAGAAATGAAATGACGAAGGATCTCTTTGCACAATTGAAAAAAGATTCTTCTTCACTTCGTTCATCAGAATGACAAAAGAGGAGCAATGAAAAAACAAAAAATCGTAATCGGACTCTCTGGAGGCGTGGATAGCGCCGTGGCGGCGAAATTGCTCGTCGACCAAGGTCATGAAGTGATCGGGATCTTTATGCGTAACTGGGAAGAAGGAGGACCTGAATGCACTGCAACGGAAGACGCTCTGGAAGCCGAGAAGGTGACGAAGAATTTGGGGATTGAGTTTCACATGGTGAACTTTGCGAAGGAGTATTGGGATCATGTGTTTGAATATTTCTTGAAAGAAAACAAAGCGGGACGAACGCCCAACCCTGATATTTTATGTAATAAGTTTGTGAAGTTTGATGCGTTTCTGAAAGAAGCGAAGAAATTAAAAGCAGAGAAAATTGCTATGGGGCATTACGCTGATGTGAGCGAAGAGGCTGGTCTTTTTCGGTTAGAAATTCCTGCCGACAAGGAAAAAGATCAGACGTATTTCCTCCATGCGCTCAATCAAGAGCAACTCTCTCATGCCCTCTTTCCACTCGCGGAACTGCAGAAAAGTGAAGTGCGAGACATCGCTCGGGATGCGGGTTTTCTCAATGCCGAGAAGAAAGATTCCACCGGAATCTGTTTTATTGGAGAACGAAATTATTCTGAGTTTCTACAAAAATATGTGAAAAAATCCCCCGGAAAGATTCGAGATTTAAAAACGCAAAAAATTGTAGGCAACCATATTGGGCTTTCTTTTTACACCATCGGTCAAAGGAAGGAACTCGGGATCGGAGGGGTGAAGGGATTTGATGAAGCCCCTTGGTTTGTGATTACGAAGGACGGAGCGAGCAATGAACTTATCGTCAGTCAGGACGAGACCTTGCTTGATTCTACCGAATTGGAATCTCGGAATTTTAATTGGATTGCAGGCGCTCCACCGAACAGTGAATTTGAAGCACTGGGAAAAATACGATATCGAGATAATGGTGAAATGTGTGATGTAACAATTCATACTGGTAGAGACGCGATTAATCGCGTCTCTACGATAAAAATAAAATTCCACAAACCCGTACGCGCCATTACTGCTGGACAATCAATTGTTCTCTACGATGGAGATGTGTGTTTGGGGGGAGGTGAAATTATATAGTTACGCGAAAGAATCTTTGTGGAATGCGTTTGAGAAAGTGAAGTTTTGGTAAAAATAATACTTGCTTTTCTCTTGTTTGTATGATATAATCCCATGAATTTTTGATTTATATTGTAATCCATAAACATGAAAAACTTATTTCAATCGGCATCGATACTCTTCCCTAGAAATTTCTTATGGCAAGAAATGTCTAGCAACACTGACATCGCCACAGAGTCAGTCGAAACTTTAGAAAGTGTAAACAAGAAAAGATTTTTAGAGGTTTTTAAAAATATTGATAAAACAATCGGAAGGCTCGATATAACTGATTGGAAAAGAATGCGTATAAAAAATGAAATAGGGAGTGGAATTGATTTTTCTAACAAAAAAAGAAAAATTGGAGTAAATGGATTTGGTTTTACGGATGAAGTAAATACAAAGATAGGATTGATTGCACGCAGTGCAAATGGAGTGAAGTCGATTATTCTACACAAAGACCCAACAGGATTATTTAATTGTAGTCACATTCGTCTCAAACTTTTTGGTAATACCCTACTTTTATCGACAGCAGAAGATGGATTGATTGAAGATCCAACAAATGAAATGATTGCTGATATTTTAGAAGGAATCGAAACGCGAGAAAATCAACTCTCTCAACAGATAGATGAATTCCTAGAAAAAGAAGAAAGAGAGACTTTGCAAAAAGAAATAGAAGACGACGTTGAGGCAGGAAAAAAGAAGAATGAGAATGAGAAGAATCTAGAAAAGAAACTCTAAAAGAACTTTAAAACAAGGAAAATAAAGACCCCGCTTTCGCGGGATTTTTATTAATCATTATTCATTCTTCATTACTCATTCTCTCAAATCGTCCCTCTCAGCTTTATCGTCGTCACAATTCGCTCAACTCCAAGTACAAACGCTGCTTCACGGTATGAAACATTGTGCTTTTCTTTCACGTTCATAAAATCTGTGAAAGAGTTCTCCATAACCGTTTTGAGTTTTCCAATAACGTAATCCTCCGCCCAAACATCTCCTGATCGGTTTTGTACCCATTCGAAGTACGACACTGTCACTCCTCCTGCGTTTGCAAGAATATCTGGAATAACCGCAATCCCTTTTGCTTCCATGATGGCATCTGCTTCTGGAGTCACCGGACCATTAGCCAGTTCGAGAATAATTTTTGCTTTAATATTGTCTGCATTTTCTTCATGCACGACTCCATCGAGTGCCGCAAGAACGAGAACGTCTACTTCCATTTCCAAAAGTTCTTCATTCGACATTGTTTTCACACTTTCGAGTTTCATCTTTTCCATGTCACAGGTATCTCCTTCACAGAAGTTTCCACGAAGTGATCCGTGTTCTTTTTTCCATGCGCTGAGTTGTTCCACGTCAAAGGATCCTGTTTCACTATCACAAACAATGGCTCCTTTTGAATCAGAAGCAGCAATCACTTTGAATCCTGCCTTGTGAGCAATCTCCGCAAAGTACGCTCCTGCATTTCCAAATCCTTGAACGGCAACCGTCGTGTCTTCTGGTTTCTTTCCGGTTCGTTCTAGATATTTTTGAAGTACAAAAAATCCTCCTTGGCTGGTTGCATATGATCGTCCGAGTGATCCCCCGAGTTCCAAAGGCTTCCCAGTAATTACACCTGGTGAAAGATATCCAAGAACTTTTTCATGTTCATCGAGCATCCATGCCATGATCTGCGGAGTGGTGTAGACGTCTGGTGCTGGAACATCTCGGTTTACACCGAAGATACCTTCTTCTGTTCCCCATCGGAAGTAGGCTCGACTCATTCGTTCGAGTTCAGTGTTGGAAAGTTCTTTTGGGTTTACTGTAATTCCTCCCTTTCCGCCTCCCATTGGGATGTTTACCACGGCACATTTGAGTGACATGAGAGCGGCAAGGGCTTTTACTTCGTCGAGATCTGCTTCGTGGTGGAATCGAATTCCTCCTTTATACGGACCTCTTGCCGAGTTGTGTTGAACCCTGTAAGCAGGAACTTTTCTCATTTCTCCAGAGTCGAGTTTGAACTCAACTTCTGTTTCATGAATATGCTCTGGGGTCTCGAGTGCTTTAAGGGCTTCATCGGAAAGTCCGATCGTTTTGGACGCGGACCGAAGGTTTGTAAGAAAATTTTCAAACGGTTTTTTAGTAGTCATGAGTGGGGTGTGGGTTAAGAGTGTGGGTAAATTCTAAAGAGAGAAAACCCAGTCGTCAAGCCGTTTTTATCACACATGGCACAAGAAATGTGCAGGAATTGGAGTGATTTCTGCACGAAATTCTAGCAAAGATTGTCATTGCGATCTGGATGATTTTGAGATGAGGAACGAGTCCAAAAACATGCAGAGCAGCAATCTACTTCTGGTTTTGAATTCTTTTTAAAAAATATGTTGACAAGCTTATAAAAATGAACTATTAAGACGTTGTAGTTATTCTCCCTACAAGAGGTGAAAATAATTCGTTCTTTCACGTTTTGGTATTAGAGAAATGCTTTTCGGCATTGTTTTCTTCAGAGATATTTTGTGAAGAAGGCAATGTCGAAAAGTTAAATATATTTTGGTTCAAGATAACTTGAGAGGTTTTTTTCTAAGTATTTTTAGTATTATAGCATT
>CAZEON010000072.1:0-4672 GCA_964513975.1 uncultured Candidatus Peribacteria bacterium | reverse complement strand
CCTCACAGACTTCCTTATTCCAATTTGTACATGAAAAACTTAGGACTTTTTAGTACTCATTCTTGACATTGTACCACTTTTATATCAAAAAATCAATGCAAATAAGCGATTGAGACACCCTTTTTTATAGTGTCTCATTTGTCTCATTTTTAAATGTGCGTATAATGAAAAATGCAAGGCGAAGGGTAGGAGACCAACATTCTCCGCCATTTTAAAATATCAAAAATTTAGGATCCGGATCCTAATGATAAACACCAAAAGCTACCAACTCTTGTTTCAATTGATTGATGTCATCCAATTGAATTACATTCAATCCGAGTTTCTTCGCAATGGATATATTCTCAGGCATGTCATCAATGAACAAACACTCCTCTGGAGCTTTATCTATGTCTTTTAATAAAAATCGAAATATTTCCTCTGATGGTTTCTTCATCCCAATTTCATTAGAAAAAAAGACCTTCTCAAAGGAACTCAAATCAAACGTTTTTTTTATGTAATCGGTTCGGAATTTTAATTGATTCGAAAGAATGTACGTCTCGTATTTTTCAGATAATTGAGTCGCTATTTCGAGATTCTCACCAGCACTCGCTGAATTCAAAGCGTTGATAATAAGGTCTATTGGAATATTGAATTTTTGATTCGCAATGGATAAAAAATCTTCATAGTTATTTGTGTCACAAAATTCATCTTCGTACTGCGAAAAATATTCTAAAAAATCAGACTCATTGAGCTCAAAGTTTTTCTTCAATATTCCTACCGCTGTTTTACTATCAGAAGGGGCAATAACACTTCCCCAATCAAAAATTATTGTCGTAATCATAACATTCTTAATATAAAGACATCTTCCTGGGAGGTCAAAATTCAACCTCTCCTACCCCTGAACTCGATCCTTCAACCGCTCTCCCCCATCCTCCACATCCACAATCACAAACACCTCATCATTCATCCGCACAAGTGAGTTTGTTACGAAGGTAACGGTGTCTCCTTTTTTCGCATTCTCAATAATTTCTCCTTCCTCGTCTCGTAGTTCGATAATCTTCTGCTTCACTGTCCCCGTGGTCGTTCCGATAATATAGACTTCGTCTCCTGTTTTGAGTTTTTCCGCTTGAATAATAATCTCCGCGACGTTTTTCTTTGGGAAATAATGCGTGACTTTTCCGAGGGAAAGTTTCCGTGTCGTGGCAACAGAACCATACGATCGACTCCATGCTCCCACGGGTCGTCCGAAGTAAAATCCTTTGCTCAGTCCCCTATTGTAAACAGACTTGAGATCAGTGAAGAGTTCTTCAATAAGTGCCTCGTCGTAGGTCTTGTTCTCAATGGCGTCGAGCGCCTTTTTGTACGCGGTGACAACGGTGTGCACGTAATCAGGTGATCTCCCTCGTCCTTCGATTTTGAGAGAGTAGACACCCGCTTCGATGACTTTATCAAGAAAGTCGATGGCACATAAATCCTGTGGACTCATGACGTATTGATTTTCGACTTTTAATTCATCGCCGGTTTCGGTGTCCGTGATTTTGTACGCTCTCCGACACATCTGTCGACACAGTCCTCGGTTCGCTGATAAGTTGTGCTCAAACGCTGACATGAAACATCGCCCACTCACAGAAATACACATCGCTCCGTGGATGAAAGCTTCGATTTCAATCAGGTTTCCTTTTGGTCCGCGAATATCTTGTTCTTTGATTTGGTCAGCAATGTACCTAATTTGTTTCAAATCAAGCTCTCGTGCCAACACCACTCGGTCGACAAATTGAGAGTAAAATTTCACAGAATTAATATTTGAAATCGAGAGTTGCGTCGAACAATGCACTTCCTGCCCAATCTCGTGGCAATATTGTATGACAGCAACGTCCGAGGCAATCACCGCATCAATTCCGTTCTCTTTCGCAGCGTTGATCAATGACTTCATCAAGTCTGCTTCCCGATCGTAAACTATGGTGTTCAGCGTGATATACGTCTTCACATTTTTCTCGTGGCAGATGTCCGCGATTTCTTTCAAATCTTCCAAGGTAAAATTCTGCGCTGACGACCCGGCTCGCATGTTCAAGTGCGTAATACCGAAATACACAGCATCCGCTCCAGCGTTAATTGCTGAATGAAGAGACTTGTATGATCCTGCGGGAGCGAGTAGTTCTACTGTTTTCACGCGGGGATTATTGTGAAATTTGCACACATTGCAAATTTGTAGGGACAAGGCATACCTTGTCCCTACCGTAGAGACGCGATTAATCGCGTCTCTACGAAAAAAATAATAATTCCAAAATCCCCTGAAAATCACTAGACAAACCGCTTTCTGATGAGTAGAGTGGCGCTCGTTATATGCCTATATCCGTATCTGATCTCGCGAAACAACTCGACATTGCTCCCGAAGCTGTCCAGCTTCATGCAATGGACCTTGATTTTGAGATGCCCGAAGATGATATGGTCCCTGATGAAATAGCGGCAGAAATCAAAAACATCGAACTCGGGAATGAGATTAAACAAGTAGAACACGAGATTGAAAGCGAAATAGCTCGAAGTATTGTCGAAAAACAACAAGAGAAAACGGCCGGAAGTAAGAAAGTTGTGCGAAAGAAAAAAGAAAAAGAAGATGAGAAAGAAGATGTCGTTGAAGTGGTAAAAGCCGACGATGGAACGATTATATTGCCCGAGGAACTCACGGTGCGAGAACTCGCGATTAAGATTGGAAAACCTCTTCCGATTGTTTTGGTGAAACTAAAACAGAACGGAGTGATTGCGAACTTGGCACAAAATATTGATTACGAAACAGCCGCTATCGTGGCTGATGAACTTGGAGTAAAAGTGAGGAAAGAGGCGGTGGCATTGACTGGTGAACAGTTGTTCCGAGCCGATCTCTCTCAATTATTGAAGGACGAAGAACCAGAACTCCTCAAACCACGACCACCAGTGATCTCAATCATGGGACACGTTGATCACGGAAAAACATCCGTACTCGATTTCGTGCGAAAAGCGAAAGTGGCCGAAGGCGAAGCGGGAGGAATTACACAAAGAATCGGAGCGTATCAGGTGGATGTTGGGGGTGATCTGATTACTTTTCTCGATACACCAGGACACGAAGCGTTTACCATCATGCGATCGCGAGGTGCACGGGCAACCGACATTGCGATTCTCGTGGTAGCAGCAACGGAAGGTCTCAAACCACAATCTATTGAAGCGATTAATCATGCCAAAGAAGCGGGAATTCCGATTATTGTGGCCATCAACAAGATGGACATGGAAGGAGCGAATCCTGACCTCGTCAAAAAACAACTCGCCGATCAAGAACTCAATCCTGAGGATTGGGGAGGAACAACGCCCTGTATTGAAGTGTCTGCGAAGACGGGAGATGGAATTGATAAACTTCTCGACACGATAAAGATCATGGCGGAGCTTCAAGAATTAAAAGCAAATCCCGACAGAACTGCCATTGCAACGGTGATCGAATCATCTGTGCAAACCGGAACCGGAGTAACGGCAACAGTGCTGGTAAACACAGGAACATTGCATCAAGGAGATGCGTTTGTGATCTACAATCAACACGGAAAAATCCGAACCATGAAAGATTATGCCGGAAAGCAGATCAAATCTGCGCTTCCTTCAACGCCTGTGCAAATCACAGGATTATCTGAACTTCCACAGGTCGGAGATATTGTTCAGATTATGGAAACAGAAAAGATTGCGCGACGAAAATCAGAGGAAGTGGCATCTATTTCACATGAAGACGAACTTGCGAAACGAAAGAAATTCTCACTCGCGACTATGAAAGCGAAGTTAGCGGAAGGAAAACTCCAACAACTCAAAGTGATCGTGAAGTCTGATAGTCAGGGAACACTTGAGGCTGTGGTCAATGAAGTAAATAAAGTCCGAACCGATGAAAGCTTTACCAAAGTGGTGCATTCAGGGGTTGGAGAAATCACAGAATCCGATGTGATGTTGGCTTCTGCAGGAGGTTCAATTGTCGTGGGATTCAATGTTGAGACTCCAGGACGTATTGGGAAATTAGCGGAGAAAGAAGGTGTAGAATTGTTCACGTTCGACGTGATCTATCATCTGACAGAGAAGATTAACGATATTCTTCTTGGAAAGATGGATGACGCTGAAACTGAAACCATCGTCGGAGAATTCAAGGTAAAAGCGATCTTTGCTTCCACGAAAAAAATGGCAGTACTGGGAGGAGATGTCGTGACAGGAAAGATTCGAAAGCTCGCTAAATTCCGACTCTTCAGGATGGAGAAAGTCGAAACAAAGGAAATGGTTGAGGGTGAAGAGAAGGTAACAACTTCAGATGAAAAGAAACTTATTGGAGAAGCGAAAATTGCATCTGTTCAACTCGGGCAAAAAGAAACGAATGAGATCAATGAAGGCACTGAATGTGGAATGAAGGTCGATCACAACAATATGGAATTTAAGGAGGGCGATATATTGGAACTGTTTGTGGTGAAAAAATAAATTCAGTTAACAGTTAATAGTTTAGAGTTCATAGTTTTTTGTTATTAAAAAAGGTTCAAGATAACTTGAGAGGAAATAAAAAACTCTTAAGATAGTCATGCAAATGAAAAACAGATATTGTAATCGTTCAAAGATTTCGGAGGCTAAATTTAGAGAAATAATAAAGTATTTTTCTCTGGATTTAGAAGCTAAAAAAATAAGCGAATTAACAAAAATTTCG
>CAZEON010000071.1:0-5051 GCA_964513975.1 uncultured Candidatus Peribacteria bacterium | reverse complement strand
TCAATTATCGCAATGAAAATTTAAATGCTATAATACTAAAAATACTTAGAAAAAATCCTCTCAAGTTATCTTGAACCTTAAAAAATATCTCCTCATTCCCGCGGAGGCGGGAACCTAGTCTTTAAAAAAATTCCTTTTTTTAATGGAACTTCTTTATTGACTGGGTTCCCCTTTTCAGGGGAATGAGGGGAGTGGGGAGAAAATTTGAAATTGAATTTTTTCCCAAACTCCCTATTCTTTGCTCATCCTAAAAACAACCTCATGAAAAAAATTATCGTTTTCGTTCTCGTACTTTTTATCCTTCCTCTTATGACTGCCTGCAGTAAAACAGACACTCCAAAAACATTCGAACCTGTTGATGAACTAAAAATCGAAACACTCAAAGATGGAGACGGAAAAGTCATTGTTGAAGGAAGTAACGTCTCTGCTCATTACACTGGAATGTTTACTGACGGTGAAGTTTTTGATTCAAGCGCAGACCGTGATCCAATCCACTTTACCGTTGGTGGTGGACAAGTAATCGAAGGATGGGACAAAGGATTCATTGGAATGAAAGAAGGTGAAAAACGAAGACTCTCAATTCCTCCTGCCCTTGGATATGGAGCGGATGACTTCGGGCCAATCCCAGGAGGCTCAACACTTATTTTTGAAGTAGAACTTGTGGAGATCAAGAACTAATGAAATAACCTGTAGGGACAAGGCATGCCTTGTCCCTACACACTACAACCCATCGCTTTAGCAGTGGGATTTTGAAAAAACAAGCACAACACTACCCTTGCAAAAACAAAAACCGCTGGTTCAATTTTGTAAATTGAACCAATACGTTTATGGTAACTCCAATTTTTATCTTACAAGAAACACTACGATTCAGATTGCAAATCTGAACCAGCATAAGATTTAAGGAGGATTATGATTGGTGGGTAAGTACAATTAAATAAGACACAACGTTTCAGGAATAACACTTCGGTCATATACATATTATGATCGAAGTGTGTTTTTTGTTGACGATGGACGAAAGTAAAGATCCTTTACTTTACGTTTATATCTAGTAATTTTACAACATCTTTCATTTGAGAAATCTTTGTGTCTGCTGAGATATACCATTCTGGTGTACCAGGCTCTTTTTTGATGTTTTGACTCTTTTGAATATGCATTTTTGCAAGTTTTATGATCATTAATCTTACATCTACAGAAATAGTTGATAACACTTTGTAGATTGGTTCTGGATTTCTCATGGTTTGCAAACCCGCATCATCCTCCAAGAAATTTTTAAGTCCTGAAGATGCCGTGTATAGATCTTCTGTTCTAGAATCTTCCCCTGTCCAAGCTTTTCCAGAAAGCATTGCTTCATATTTTTTGGCATTCAGGTATAGATCCATAAATTCATCGACAAGATTGAGAACATTCCTACATTTTTTTATCTCTTCTGGAACTTTCAGTGATTCTTTAATTTCTGCATCCGTCATCACATCTTTTGAAGAACCATATAATTTTTTATTAAAATCATAATGTTCTTGTTGTCTTCTAATATCCTCTTCTGACTCTTTCACCTCTACTACTTCATCCAATTCTTTTTGCAAGTCTTCCTCTGCTAATTTTTCTTCATCCATTTTATTTTCTTTTCCAGTTGGTTTCTCAAAACCAACATCTGAAGGTTTTTCATATTCTATTGGAGTTTTTTTATCCTCTATCTTGTTTTTAGGCTTCTCCTGCCACAAGAATTTTCCTACATTTTCCGAAACCGAGAACTGATATAAATTTTTCATTTTTAATTGAATTAAATCTTGGTATTGTATCATGAAAAATAAATAAAATCAAGTATCATTGCTGATATTCCCCAACAATCCCCCCGCTGGTTCAATTTTGTCATTAGACCCTGAGTTTTCCGAAGGATAAATTGAATCAATACGTTTACGGTAACTCCAATTTTGATCTTACAAGAAACACTACGATTCAGATTGCAAATCTGAACCAGCATAAGACTCTTTAACTCTTCAACTCTTCAACTCTTTAACTTCCCATCTTTCTTATTCGTAATTGATAATTCGTAATTGAAAATTGTTTACAACATCCCCCCATCCCCCATTCCGACAAGACCAATAATCAGACCAATAAGCCCAAGTCCCGCTCCAATAATCCAGAACCGCATCACAATCTGCGTCTCTGACCACCCCTTCGCTTCGAAGTGATGATGAATCGGTGCGATAAGAAAGAGTTTCTTCTTGAAGTGCTTTTTCCAGAACATCTGAAGCATCACAGATATGGTTTCAACAATGAAGATACATCCAATAATCGCGAGAATAATCACCGCATTGGTCAGCATCGCAATCACCCCTAATGTCGCTCCCAGTGCCAGCGATCCCGTATCTCCCATATAAATTTTGGCGGGCGGCACATTAAACCAGAGAAAAGCAACCAGCGCTCCTACGATAACCGCACAGAAGACCGAAAGAATTGGCATTCCATAAAAGTACGCAATCACCGCAAACGCTCCGTAGGCAATCGTCAGAAGCCCTCCAGCGAGCCCGTCAAGTCCATCGGTAAGATTCACCGAGTTAGACGTACCAACCAGAATAAAGACAAAGAGGGGCGCATACCAGAGTCCAATGTCGAAGTCCCCAACCCCTGGGATATGAAGAATCGACCATTCGAGTTTAAAGGTAAACCACAGCGCTCCCGCCACCGCAAACAGCACTAGCGACCAAAGTTTCACTTTCGCCGATAATCCCTTTTGAGCCGATCTTTCTTTAATGTTCAAGTAATCATCAATCATCCCCAAACATCCTACCACCACAAGTGTTATAATCGGCAGATACGTTTCTCCTCTATTGAGAATCGAACTCTCGATAATCCCGAAATAAGATAACAAACGTGAGATTATAATCGTTGTAAGCACCGCAAAGAGAATCACAACTCCCCCCATCGTGGGCGTGCCTGATTTATGCGCATGAAATTTTTTGAATAACTGTGCCACGCCACCAGACAGTCCATTTTCTCGAATCTTCTGCGTTAATTTATATTCTTGCACAAACTTGATAAAATCTGGAAATACGAAACTCGCCAATGCAAAGGAACATCCTGCATAAAGAAAAATCGTGATGAGATTCGCAATGTGGAGTGTCATATTAGACAAAATATTTTTTCATGGTCATTTTGCCCATTGTGGCAAAAAACGCAAATAGAATAAAAAATGAGATGGAGATCGGAACCATATCAAACAATGTCGCTGTGTTAATGGCCACAAGCATCGCCACAATCGCAGGATAAAAAAATGAAGAAGAAATAAAGCAGAGCGATACAAAAAATCCAGCCAAAAGAATGAGTCCCACAATTCCCGTTTGGGCAAAGACATCCGCAAAAACATTTTCTGAAATCAGCGCTTTATCATCATTATTTTCTTTTAAATTTTTCGCTCTCGCTGCGGGCCCAATCGCTCCAAGGTTTCCTGTGAGAGGCGAAGCAAGACCGAGTTGAAAGGCTTCAACTGGCGCGGTGAAGTGTTCTGATGTCCCCACTCTTTGAACAAATTTTGTGTTCAACTCTTTATTTCCCACAAGAAATCCAGCGCCCACAAGGACGAGTGAAATGATTCCCATGAGGACAAACTTCCGAGGAAGTCTAAGGACTTGTCCGAGAGCGAACAGTGTTCCCAATATCGCCAGTCCATACGCAATTCGCGAAGCACTTTGAAATAAAGCAAAGAGAAAGAGTATCCCCAAAACAATACGAACTCCCATCCCCCACTTGTATCGTGAGACGTGTGGAAGCAGGAGTAAAAAGAATCCCATCAAGATTAAATACGCAAATTCAATCGGACCAGAACTTCCCCCTTGCATACGGATAAATCCGCCAACTTCATGATAAAGCGGTATCACTTGCCCAGGAACCCATGAGGAGATCGTTGTTGAATAGATCGAAGAGAAAATTTCAAATCCTCCGAAAAACTTTGCCCAGATTCCCATTAGTACTGACAACACGCACGAAGTGAGAAAGGTGATGCTAAATGTTCGAAACAATTCTTTTCGGTCGATGAATTCTAATATACGAAAAAGACGTGAAAACATGAAAAATACCAACGCCCCCATCCCTAAATATCGTGCAGCCACAACGGCTGTCATGGTGTCTGGGTGTAAAGCCACCAATGCTCCCAGCCAAACGAGGAAGCAGAGCATCCATGATTCAGGATTTGAAAGTCGCAGGGTTTTTCCCTGTATCCAACGGTAAATTTCTATCCCCAAAAGAAACAAAAGTTGTATTCCTAGAAACGCTTCTTTCCAAAATCGAAAAGCATCGGGCAGTGCCACGGTGATAAATCCATGGAATGGAATCAGTGCCGCGATCAAGATAAGCAAAATTGTTTCAACGCGTTTCATCGCCCGAATTCTGGCATTTTTTCGAAATTTTGCAAAAATCAGACCGATGAAAAAGTTTTTGATCCTTCTGCTTTCGCTCTGCTTCGCTCTTCCGACTTTCGCGGTGGGAACATTGGAGATCAGCGTTTCTTCGTACAAAGGTGTCGTTCCAAAGAATGGAGTTCGAATCCCCTTTCTCACCATTCACGCGCATGCCAAGGAAGATACGGTTCAAGTTTCTGAAATCCGTGTCACACGCAATGGCCTGTCGGAAGACAGTGACATCGAGCGCCTCATCGCGATTACGGATAATTATAGACGATCAAATAAAGCGGGGATAAATGATGGGATTGCGACGTTGCGGTTTCGTCGTCCGTTAACCATTGATCAAGGGGAAACAAAAAACATTACCATCTACGGAAGTCTTCAAATGACCGCCTCCAGTGGACGAACGATCGGGTTGTCATTGGAAGAAATTGAATCTGATGCAGAAACAGTCGTTCCGATTGAACAGAGACAAATGAAAGTCACCGCTCCCGTACGCAAAAAAAGAGCCTACAAAATTGTGTGTAAGAATCGTAAGTGTGTGAGGGTACAAAGGTAAAAGGTTAAATGTTAAATTTTAAAAGAATATTTAAGTTTTAATTATGAAGGCACCACCTGCTAGAAGCAGGAGGTTTCGGGACACCGGACAGATGT
>CAZEON010000070.1:0-5106 GCA_964513975.1 uncultured Candidatus Peribacteria bacterium | reverse complement strand
CTTTTTCTTATTCTTCTTCTACCAAGTGTTGCGTTTAACCCTAAAATGTAGGAAAGAACACTCTTCTTATCTTTAGATTGTTTCTTAAGAAATGTCAACATTCCTACGATCCTTTCACCCATTTCTCTCGATCAGCTGATCGGATTCGTTTTTTGTACTCTTTATAGATTTTAATCAATTTCAAAATTCCAAACACAAGGGTCGGTACGAATACAATATAAAGCAAGATTCTCATAGAGAAGACGGGCACTCCTGAGAATCGTGCAGAAGTGAAAATAAGTCCTGCGATTCCAAGCGCGATAAACTTCCCGAATCCTTTTCTCGTTGATTTTCGGAAGTATTTATTCTTTGGTCCAAGGGAACGAAGAATACTTTTAGCAAAAATTGCTATAAGAAAGAAAGCAAGTAGTGCATACCCAATTAAAAAATCCCCTCCTGGTGTTTTATCGAGGAAATAATGTGAGGTCAAAAGTTGAGACAGGTCAAAATACATCGTGAATAAAATTACAAATTACAAGTTGCAAACTAAGCATTTTTAGAAATATTGCAAGAGTCCTCTCTTTGTCATTCCCCCGCTTGGCGGGGGAAACCAGTCCATTAGAAACCCACGGCTTAAGCCGTGGGCTGTATTTTTAAATGGATCCTCCAGTCAAGCTGAAGAATGAAGAATTATTTGAATGTTCTACACCCTTCTGCTGATTCAAACGTCCTCGTTTGAATCCTCATAGTTTCTTATATCTGTGAATCTTTTGTTACAAATAAACATCAGTGCAAAATTTTTACGTGCGAACGACCAAAACAAATACTTTCAATCGAGACGATTGAAAGAGCAAAAGTATTGGTATTTTGTATTCTTAAATTGAAAATGGGGAATTGACAATTTTTAAATCCCAAATCTGAAATCGGCAATCGAAAATCATTCTACACTTTCTTCAACGGCAACATACCTTCGTGCCACAAAAAGAAGAATATCAGTGCAAAGAAATCAAACATCTGTTCGATACGAATAACTCCAAAGAGAAATGTTGTTGAATCTCCTCGGAAAAATTGAAGCAGGAAATCAATAGCAAAGAACGCTACCCCCGCAAAAAAGATGAGTCTCCCTGGAAATCGATCGGTAAAAATAATGTGTTTCCGAAGCCATGAATATGCGACCAAGTGTGCAAGAAAAGCATAGATACTTACTGGATGCGTTGGATTAAGGATATCAACACCAAAGGTTTCGTATTGAATTCCCCATGGCAAAATAGTCTCTCGTCCGTACACCGCACCGGTGAGGAACATCGCGATGTCAACAATCAAGAGTCCTAGAAACAAAGGAACAACCATCTGGTCAAGCCATTTGAGCAATGGTGGTGTTTTCGTTCTAAGCGTCCACCACATTGTTCCCAAAAACCCAATAAGCACTCCCCAAAAATGAATGGTTCCATCCCAAAACGCGAACAATGAAAACATTCCATGTTGAGCAATAATGCTCGGCTCCAGTATCAAGGCAAATACTCGTCCTACAAGTAATCCTCCTACGAGCCATTTCCAAAAATGATTTCTGAAAAAATCCATGGGGAAATTCTGTTTTTGCAATATTTTATAGTAATGCCAAAGCGCTACGACAAAAGCAAAAGCCAAAAATATTCCATATATTTTGAGTCCAAAAACACCGAAAGAGAGTTGGTAAAAATTCATCGCCCCAATAATAATGAATAATGAAGAATGAACAATTAAGAATTGTTATGACTTCTGATGATTTTTAAATTTTTCTATTTTCAATTTTAAAATTCGTTGACTCGTGAGCTTTTAAATTCTTGATCAATCACAAAGAATTGCTCCTTCTAAGAACTGTCGACTGTGAACTATAAACTGTCAACTGATTACTTCGTCCAGAAGAAGAGTACTGGGAATTGAATCGTGAAAACGATCAATACTCCGAATGCCACAGCGTAGAGAATAAGTCGTTTTACAAGTGAGAGTGGTTTTTCTCGAGGAAATATAGAGAAGGCAAAAACAACCATCACAACCGCAGAAAATCCTGTCAAAAACCAAAGAGGCGTTGATTTGAGGTAAAAATTCATCCTGTCTACGTCTTGTCCAAATGCAAGCTTCCCAAAGGTAAGAACCCAGAAATTAAGAAGCATAATAAGCAAAAATACAAACCCCCAGTAGAATGGCATGAAGACTCTTCGGAATAAACTCATATGAATCACCTTCTCTGTAATTTTTTGCAAATCCCCTATTTGCACATTCGAAATTCCTTTTTTCAAATTAGATTCGAGCTCTTTTGTAACCTTTCTAATTTCCGCTTGGCTCTTCTCTACTTCAAGAATATTGTCTTCCGTAACAATAAAAAGATTGTTATCAAGTAATTGTTTAAAGATTCGCTTCATAATCTGTTCCAGGTGGTTGAGCGAGCTCGATTGTCGGAGTCGAGATAATCGATCCAAATCCACTTGGATATGTCGTTGTTTCTCTGCATTTAAGTACGTTGAATGCTCCCCTAGAAGCTTCTTCACCGCTGTGGTAATCACCTCTGTTTGCGCCTGAAGAAAGTGCATTTCATCCTCTCTATCTTCAAGCATCTGTTCAACTTTTCCTTTTTTTACTTTTTTCTTTTTTATTACTTTTGTTTTTTGAGCCTCTTCATCTTGTTCAAATAAAAGCTTTAATTGCGAATCAACTCCCTGTTTCTTAAGTGCTTCTTTTTGTTCAAATGGAAGATCCTTTACTACCAAATATTCCAATTGAAAATCGTATTCCATTCTCAATTTCCGATAGGCAACATATTGCGTTTGCGCTTCGATTTCTCCATGAACGGTTCGTCCATCAGAGGCTTTCGCTTGAAATTCAAATTCCTGAAGGTCGCTGTTTTTCTTCTTTTCTGCTACAAATAATTCGAGCTCCAGCACAATATTCCCTTCTGATTTTAGCTTTACACGAGCGGCTTTGGCATTTTCTGAAAACAAAAATCCTGAAAGGTTTTTCCCTTCTTTTGAGATTGCTTCAAAATGGAATTTCTTGAGTGCCATGTATAAATAATTCCTGTCATTATACCATAGATAAGACCTGTTTACAAGAGAGGAAAACCATAAATTGCCAATTTTCAATTTTCAATTTAGAAAAACTTCTTATAAAAATTTAAAATTGTACATTGAAAATTGAAAATTTCCTCACCTTCTTGATCGATAATTTCTTGTCGTCGATGTCGGAAGTCCTGATATTTTATATCCTGACAACCAATCGGTAGAATCCAACGTATGTGGCCGTCCAGAATGATCTGACCAGATGAATTGCGCATTGTTTGCACGAATCGTTTCGAGTTTCCCTGTGGTCAGTGTTGAATCTCCAAGTATTTGAACAAAAACCGAATCCATATCTGAATTTCCGCTCACGATATCAACAAGTTTTGCTTTGAGTGCAAATTCCATTTCTCCATGTCGAGGAATCCTGAGTTCCGTTCCTGTATCGAAAGTAATCGTATTCCCAGACCCTACCGTCGGTATAAAAGCTTCTCCTGATATTTCTCGCCCTCGTTCCATTTGTTTGAGTTCAAAGTCATCCGCTGACCTCCCTCCTGAAAAATCCATTCCAAAAAGCCGAACATCCAACGACAATCGACCGATAGAAATTTCTTTTACATCTGGATTTGAAATTTTGAATTGGTAAATGCGTTCCATATTTTCTGTTACAGAAAACCCACTTGGTTGCACAGAAGATGGCTTAATTTCTACCCCTCCTCCATACTGCACAGCAAGGAATGTATGTGTATCTGTAAAAAAGTTTTTGTAACTATCTGGCAACGTTCGTCCAGACCCAATCCCTCGAACAACAACCCCTGATGGTGCTACTCCTAATCGAAATCGCGTATCATATCGTCCTGTGTCTACACGATCCTCTATTTGAATTTTAAACCCAATATGACGTTCTTGTTCTCTATTTACCCGAAATGGACTAAAAAGTCGAAATGTCGCGGTTCCTTGGGTAAATTTAGCTTGTCCAAGAGTCTGCCCAGATACCGTATCTATTAAATAAACATTATCTACATACTTATCGATATCATTCCCTGCTATTTCATTGTGTACCGTTATTTCCTCAATAATCATATCATCGTAATGCGCTTCAAAATTAAGGGCGAGTGCAAAGACACGTTCGCTTGCCGAAACAATTCTCCCAAAAATTTCCGTAGAGGATGATGTCGTTCCTACAATAGGCGTTTCTCCTGTCGACACAGCTGCACCAGGAGTAAATGCAATATTTTCCGAAAGGGGGTTTTTTACAATCTGTGGAGTTACTCTTGTTCCCCCCTGTTCTGTGGAAGCCGTTGCACTCAGCAGTCTTAATTTAAAGGCTCCTGGAATTCTTGGTGTATTTGCTGTATTTTCTACGCGCACATCAATCCCCAATTCAATCCCCTCTCCTTTGGCTACACGAGCATTGTTAAATTTGAGGGTCACTTTTCCATTCCGATTGAATTGAAAATAGGTTGGTTCTCCGTTTCCTGAAGTTTCTGATACGCCGAGTTCAAACATGCGAGGATCCGCGGCAATTCCCGTATTTGAAAACATTTGAAAGGTCATCGTATCGAGTTTCAATGCTTCTGCGAAACTATTTTTTCGCACGGTGCTTTTATTATTTACACCTAATTGAAATACTCGAATTGGTGTTTTATCGATAATGGCAATGGGTTGAGATTGTTCTGTTGAAATCACACTCACCCCTAATACGTATTTTGATTTCACGGTTGGAGTGGTCATTCTTGATCGACTGTTGTACGTTGGATACGTCGCTTTTGATCGATAAGGAATCGTACTGGTAGATACGGGTTTCACACTTCTATTTTTAGAACGATAATACCCTGGTCCCCAATTAATTGATCGCCGACGAGAAGATCTATATCTCGTTGTAGCATTTGTTCGACTCGTTAGATTATTTCTCCAGGTTGTCCAGTAATCGGAGCTATTTGAATACGTGATCGCTTCAGCGGTAGAGACACCAATAAGCGCCATCACGAAGAAAGAAAAGAGAACGATATGTATTTTTTTATTTTTCATTAGTACGATGTAATACGTTTCAATCATGACTATTCTTTCAGAAAACGTATTTTTTTCAACTTTC
>CAZEON010000069.1:0-5115 GCA_964513975.1 uncultured Candidatus Peribacteria bacterium | reverse complement strand
TAGCCCCTTTTAGGGGCTCTCACAATACTACCGGCTTTGCCGGTAGATATTTATTGTTGGTAATTTTTCATATTTTCGTTTTCCTGGTAGGGACAAGACATGCCTTGTCCCTACATTACGTCCCCTACCGGAATATGGATCCCCAATTTTTATAATTCCATGAATATGGTTTGGCATAATAATAAACAAATCAATTTTTACATTTTTAAAATGTTTTGGAATGTTCTTCCAACATTGTTTTACGATGAATCCCCACGAATTGAGAATTATTTTCCCTTCTTTTATTTTTCCAAATATTTTCTCTCTATCTTTTGTGCAGATTGTAACGAAATAGAATTCATCACCAGAATAGTTAAATTTTTCTAAACGGTTCTTCTTTCGTTCTTTGGAACGTTGCTATCGTTGTTTCATTTTTTATTTTGTAAAAGAATTCATAAAATTTCACAAGATTCCTTTTTCATCTATAATTCACACAATGGCAAAAAAGAAAAAATCGTCTTTCGGGAATGTTCTCAAAAATATAGGAATGGGAATTGAATGGTTTTTTGTAAAATTATGGATAGCCATTGAATGGCTTGGGTTTTTTATCTGGGATATTATTCATCGAGTTTTCGAACTTGTGTTCTGGGTATGGGGATTTGTGCTTGTGACAATTCTCATTATTACAGCGGCATTTCTCTTCTTGAGTCTCGGCATCAAAGCACTCGATGACACGAGCTATTCTCAAAATTTTATGCAACAATTCTTACCAGGAGTTGTTGAACAACAACAAGCACAATCGTTGCCAGACATCCTTTCCGAATTTACTAACAAAGAAGAATGACACGAGTTTTGACCGGTATTCAATCAAGTGGAGATTTGCACTGGGGAAATTACTTCGGAGCAATCAAACCGATGCTCGACTTCCAAGCGGATAAGAAGAACGAAATGTTTTTCTTTATCGCGGACTTGCATGCGTTCACTTCACAAACAGACGCAAAACAATTTACAGAATATCAAAAAAATGCGGTCATCGATTGGTTGGCACTCGGAGTCGATCCGGAGAAATCTTTGTTCTACCGACAATCAGATATTCGTTCGCACACAGAATTGACGTGGATTTTGCTCTGTCAGACATCGATGGGACTCCTCGAACGAGCGCATTCTTTCAAAGATAAAAAGGCAAAAGGCATGGAAGCAAACGCGGGACTTTTTACTTATCCTGTGCTCATGGCATCGGACATCCTTCTCTATGACGCGAATAAAGTCCCTGTTGGGAAAGATCAAAAACAACACGTTGAGATGTCGAGAGACATTGCACAGAAATTTAACCACCGGTACGGAGATACATTTACAATTCCAGAACCAGATATTCCAGCGACGGTAGCAACAATCCCAGGACTCGATGGTCAAAAAATGTCGAAGAGTTACGGGAATACGATTGAGATTTTTGCAGATGAAGCGACATTGAAGAAAAAAATCATGTCGATCAAAACAGAATCTGTCGCGATGGGGGATTCAATTGATCCAAAAACCTGTGCTGTGTTTGCTTTCCACAAACTCTTTGAGAATCCGAACCTCGCAAAGCTCGAAAAGCAGTATAAAGCGGGAGATATTGGATTTGGAGATAGTAAGAAACAACTTTTTGAATTGGTATGGAAATTCTTTGCAGAGGCTCGAACAAAACGAGCGGAATTAGAAAAAGATGCAAAGCTTGTTGAGAAAATTTTGAAAGCAGGTGCAGAGAAAGCCAACACTATTGCTGAGAAAAAATTAAAAACGGTCCGAGAAAAGGTTGGGTTGAGTGGATCTCACTTGGTGTAAAATATTCCCCCCTCCTCAGGCGAGAGAATAGGTGGGGTATTTTGATATGATTTCTACCCCCTCTAACTCCCCCTTAAAGGGGGAGAATGTTTAATTAAACCCCTTGAAAAAGGCGTTTATTTGTGGTACAATAAGGAGATGGATCAGAATAATTTTGAATTTGGCTTCAAGAAACAATGTCCTTTCTGGAAAGACGCGTTGATGTTTTGTTTCACAGTATGTTTCATTTGGAGTGGGACACATGTGGTTCTCAACTACGGAGCGTTTGCGCAAATGGCGGAATACAAAGTAGAAACATTGAAAGCTTCTCTTTTCTTTGAAGCAGTAGAGGAAGTAGAGCCCGTTCAAAAAAAGGTATTAAAATTAGAAAAGATTGAGAAGCCACAACAAGAGCTCTTTGCCAATAAAACATTGAAACCAAAGAACCAAGCAAAAAATATGTTTGCGACGATGGATATTTTGCCTCCGGACAATAGAATTTCTATTCCACGGATTTTACAAAACGTACCATTGGTTACGGTTCCAACACATAAACACTGGAAACAACTTGAACGAAATATTCAGAATGGTCTTAAAGATGGAGTAGTCGTTCATCCGGTTTCTCGGAAACCTGGAATTACAGGAAACTTCTTTGTGACAGGTCATTCGTCATATTACGCATGGGATAAAGGACGTTTCAAGGACGTATTCGCGCTTCTTCATGAAGTTGAAATGGACGACATGATTGATATTTACTGGGAAGGAGAGAAATACACCTACCAAGTGAAAGAAATCAAAGTCGTTGCACCGACTGAAACCTCTGTGCTCAACCAACCAAAAGACAAATCAATTCTTACTCTCATGACTTGTACACCAGTGGGAACCAATAAAAATAGACTCGTAGTGGTAGGGAAGTTGGTGGAGGTGAATTAAATTAGTGGCGGAGGAGAGAGGATTCGAACCTCCGGTACCATTGCTGGTACAGTGCTTTTCGAGAGCACCCCATTCGACCACTCTGGCACTCCTCCGTGTGTGTTTGATATAAAAAAAGAGCTATACTTGCAAGCTCTTTCTTGTTCTGGTGGGGGTTCACACGCACGGATTGAACCGACGACACAAAGGGTACATGAGCATTTTCTTGAAAAGTATGGCAGAAAGCCAACAGTTGATGAATTCTTAAACTTTGACGAACCTTTACACGTACGCATTGAACCTGAAGCCAAATGGGTTGAATTTGAGAAAAACTTGATTGAGTTGGTGGATAAAGGATATTTTGAGTTTTGTCGGTGGTGTGAGAGGAATAGGGAGGTTGCGGAAGAGTTTAAAAATTTAATTTAATATTATATCAGTACATTCTTCTTTAATTTTATTTAATGCTTTTTTATAATAGGTCTTACTAATTTCACAAGCGGTTAAATCAAAATTTTTATTATGACAAGCAATAGCAATTGTCCCACTTCCAAGGTGTGTATCTAAAATTTTATCATTTTCTTTTGCAAATAATTTAAGTATCCATTCGTACATTTCAACTGGTTTTTGAGTAGGATGAATTTTGTTTCTATTTTTCCTAACGCTGTATCTGAATATTTTTGCTGGCTTATCAATAGATGTCCATGCCATTTCTGCCATTGAAAAGTTATTTAAAGACTCTGGTTGATTTTTATCCCAAACTATAAAACATTTATTATATTCACAATTAAGCCATAAATGACCAAAATAATTACCACCCCAAATAATTTGATTTTTAGAAACTCTAAATAATTCATCAAAATAATCTTTATGTGGTTTTACATCCCATTTACGATATTCTTCCATATTAAATTTTTTGTCACCACCTCTTTTGGTTTTATTTAATATTCCATATGGTGGATCAACTATGGCTAAATCAAAATAATTATCTTCATATCTTTTCATTAGTGCCATATTATTCTCATTTGTTATTTTTATCATATGATTTTTTAGTTAATTAACTTTTTGTTGCAAATCTTTCAATTGTAAGGTTTGAAATATTTTTACTAATATCTTTTCCTAAATTAGCTGTAATGATATTATCAAAATCTCTAAAATCGATTTTTCTTACATCATTATCTATACAATTATATAGGAATTCCGAAAAAGTACTTGCTCTAATAATTACAATTGAACTTGTTTGTATATCTTGAAGAACAGCAGGCACATATCTAGGTGCTATAACGATCGTATATTCTCCTCCAATTTTTTCTCTATGTCCAGCAAGTCGTCCTGAATTAATACTGGAAAGCTTATTCTTTGTTGACTTTGCATCTACCGCAAATTTTTTCTTATTTGTTAGATATAAACATTCTATATCTGTATTCCCTGCTCCTCCAATTTTTTCAGCTTCAATATTATAGAACATATTAAATCCATCAGTTAGAACGTCTTCAAATAAATAAGCTTCTTTTCCTTCGTTGTTATTAGAATATTGTTCAATTAATTTAGGTAAATTTAATAATTCAAGTTTTAATTCATTTTCAACCTCTCCAATTGAATCAAGTAGAATACGTGGATAGAATCCATAAATTTCCTTTATAACATCAATCTTTAACCTTTCTGTATCATTAAGAATTAATGGTTTGTCTAAATATGAATATTGATTTTCAAGGCTAATAACAAGATTTAATAGTTCTGTTGGAATTTTAACAGTATTTCTTGTAATTTTTCTAAAAGTTGCAGTATTACCGTGTTGTAGTTTACAGATTAATTCTCCATCTGTTTTTATTAGAATTCCAGCACCTTGGAAAAGTTTAGAAACGTAATAATCCCATTCGTAAGATGAATTCACATAAGCATGTTTGTTTTCTTGAAATTTTTCTGTTAATTCACCATTAGACAATGTTCTCAGCTTAAGGATTTCTTGAACTAATTGCTCATATATATTTTCACGAACTTCTTGAATAAATACTATAATGAATGAAACTTCAAATGCATGAAGTTTATTTTCAAGCCTACTATCAGTTAAGAGTTTGAATATTAATCTAAAAGGATATAGTTGAAATGCTTTATCTGTACCACCATGAGGGTGTTGGAACTGAACTGCCCATATCATTGCAAGAAATATTTTTGCTGATTTTACCTTATCTTCAATATTTTTTAAAAATAAGTTACCTAAAGGACTATACATAAATCGATCTTCTCCATTAATTTTGGCTTGATAGCCAAACATATAATATGAAAGTTGATTTATTTTATGATTAATTGCATCAAGTGGCATTTCAGAATTTCGTTCGTTGTATAACCCCAGTTCACGAAGTTTTAGATTTAATCTAGAGAATTCCCCGATGCTTGCATCGAGGGGTTGAGGTGAGGTATAAG
>CAZEON010000068.1:0-5231 GCA_964513975.1 uncultured Candidatus Peribacteria bacterium | reverse complement strand
CCCATCGAGTGGTTTCTGTTTGAGGGGCGGCATTCATTTGTTCAGAGAAACTAATTGCCAGAGAGTAATCATCTCCGTTGGCGTACATCACTTCAGGCGACACAGTGTCAGAAGATCCAGTAGTAAAGCTTGTTGAAAAAGCAGCATTTAGTCCGATTCCAACAGAATCTTTTGCGCCTGTTCCAACCGTCAGTGTGTATTGTGTGTTCGCACTGAGCGCATTATTTGGCATAAATTTTGCCATCTTACTCATGGCATCATATTTTACA
The DNA here is from genome assembly GCA_964513975.1 of uncultured Candidatus Peribacteria bacterium. Lineage (GTDB taxonomy): Bacteria > Patescibacteriota > Gracilibacteria > UBA4473 > UBA4473 > CAZVBV01. Next base: position 4,962 of record CAZEON010000068.1, on the reverse strand, counting down.
CTTCCCGATATAGCGGTTGATCCGGCGGCAAGTGTTATATTTTGAGCGGTAATAGTGCTCGAGGTCATTCCTTCACTAAATCCGATATCGATAAATGGCAATCCAACATCGATACTAGTATCGCCGTCTTGAGGATAAGTTTCTTGTACGGTTGGAGCGGTCTCATCCTCAGCTCCTGAGAATACTTGAAAATCTGATTCATACGTCGTTATTGCTGATAAACAAGTATCAGGATTAACTCCTTCACAACTTGATGGATCGAGCATCCAGATTCCCATGGAGCTTTTGACAGCGCCCATCACTCGAACGATATATCGTCCGTTATTTTCAGTATTAAGACCGAGTGTGCTTGAGGGATTAATAGTGGCAATTCGTTGTGTTGCTTGATCAAGGGTTACCGTTGTTGGTATTGCATCTCCTGTTGCCCAGCTGGCTTCATCTATAATTGGGACAAGTTTTATATTCGTTGAATTGATTGAAGTAGAATCCATTGGTTCCGAGAATTCAACCGTTAAGTTCATATTCCGTGGAATATCGAAGGATCCTGGAGAAGGAGTGGTTCCCATCACGTACGGTGGCATCATCATTCCACCATCTCCAAAAGTTGTAAAATCTACTCCACCAACTCCCCACATGTCGGTATTGTCCATCATCGTGGTGAATCCACTGGTGAATCCACCGCCTTGTCCATCTCCGAAGATAGGATTTCCGTCAGTGTCGGTTACGCCTTGCGTTACAACAATATTATAAAACATCCCAGCAGTGAGCGAATCAGCATCTGTCGTGGAATAAAACATGGCTTCATTATTTTCAGATCGGTAACACACCTTTCCGGCAACTCGATCTTGTCCATTGGTTGTTAAATAAATGTTAGATCCCGCATTTGAAGCATCCTGATCATTAATGGTGTTGGCGTTCATTGGCTTATCAAATCCGATGATAATCGGAGCAGCGCCCATTCCGCCCGTACAACCAGAGCTATAAATATTAAGTGGCGCGCCCATCATTCCCATTCCCGGAGCGGTCCACGTAACAAATGGTTTATCACCCCCTTCTGTCATGTTCATACTTCCTTCGTTCATATAAACATTCACATTGTCACCCTTAAAGACATTCATCATCATGTCCATGTATCCATCTTTGAAAACAACGACATTTTGTGGTCCAGCTAAGAGTGTATTGTCAGCAAAACTAAAGGCTCCAGTTGCGTTAGTTGGCGTGATTCTTCCGGCAGCGGTTCCTTCAATAAAAACTTTTGGCCAAGCTCCGTCGGCAAAAGCCGTTCCATCTGGTTTGAAAACAACTCCTGACAAATCAGCGACCTCGTCAGTATCATCATAGTTTCCTGCAGCGGCCAATACATTAATTACAAACGGTGTTGTTTTTACGACTGCTTCAACAGTGGCAGTATTTCCTGCGGTCATGTCTGAAGTAGGGGAGGCCGAGAAGAATGCTACATTAGGAGTTGTTGTTTTTGTGTCAGTTGCTTTCAAATAATAACTGACTTGTGTTGTGGCTACTTGCGATGGAATAACACAATTGTAAAATCCAGCATCAATGGCGGTACAATTTACAGCTGCTTGCCAATCTCCACTGCCTATTTTGTATACTAATTGGACAGGGTTTGATGCTGCTAACGCTAAATCGTCTACAGCTCGAGCAATCAAGTTCATTGCCACTCCCGCTTTGGCATTCCAAACTCCCATGTGCATGATAAAAGGTTTTTGTGTGTCGTCTCCAGCGACATATGCTTCAGCCTCTAGTGTTACTGCTGATGATGTTGAATATCCTGATTTGTTTCCAGCGAAATCAACCGCCATAACATACGCTTTGTAAGAATCTTCGGCGAGAGTTGTTCCAGCACTATCGGAGGTAATAAAAGGCGCTCCTGAATAAGTATAGGTTGTGAGAGGTGTGGCTCCAGAATATTGATATTGTCCTCCAGCAATAGTGTCGACTGGTGTATGGACAGAGTCCTCAAACACCGTCGTGGCGGGAAGAATGTAAATCTTGTATTTATCAAATGTTGGATCTATCGTGGTTGATGGCGTCCAGACAACATGAATATCATCACCGTTAATACCACTGTTGGCAACAGCATCTGTGTCAGAGAGTATGACACTTGATACCGCTTCGGGTACCGTAGCATCTCCTCCCATATTTGGGGTGAGGGGGGTTGGAGAACTGTAGGACTGCCAGTCTCCGCTTCCGTTATAATCGGGATCGTTCATACGTCGTCCCATGGAGTTTCCGTAGAGTGTTGTGGGAACTTTGTCTCCCGTCATCCACTCACCAGCGCTATTAGCACCAGCTTCATTTGCAAAACCAACTCCTCCGTATTGCACGTAATCCACAATAGTTCCACCTCCATTTTTCAAAACAACTTCTCCTCCGAAGGAGGCTATGTCGGTGTTTACAGTAGCAGAGCTATAAAACGTACTTGTAAGAACATTAGTACCAGCTTTATTCCAGTAAACAATTCCATAGGCACCTGCGGCAAGTGTAGAACTGTCTGGAAATGTATAGGTTTTCCCATTGGAAACAATACTCCAGTTTGCGTTTTCTGCGAGATCAACTGCTCCTGGACTTTGATTAAAAATTTCAATCCATCCGAGTCCAGTGGAGGTGTTATAAAAGACCTCATTGATGAGAAGGGGGCTTCCTATTCCCATGCCTCCCATTTGTTCGGCAGTAGAGGCGATGGCTTGCGGGCCAGAAACAGCTCTCAGAACAAAGTCCATTCCATTATTTTGAGAATCTTCTCCATTTCCCATTCCCGCATGAATTCCCGTTCCAATCATCTTGGATGTTGTGGAATCAGGAAATGCTTTTCGTTCAATTGACCCATTGGTAGCAGGAGCAGGAGCCGATTGTTCTCCTTCTGCTAAACTTGCTGTAGCTGTTCCGTAGGCCACCATATCCACGAGCTGTGGAGTCTCTGTCCCTTGAAAAAGTCCCACAAATCCACCTGCTTCAGGAAGAGAAAACGCAGAGAGGGTAGCGTTTTCGTCAGGGGCTCCATCATAAGTAGTAGGAGCAATAAGATAGAATCCATTTCCCGGAATCGTTCCGGTTGTAATATTAAAGATATTGTCCCAATTACTTTTGAGACTCAAATCGACACCACTCGCAGTATCAGCTAGCGCATAAGCGATGGTAAACTCGGCACCACTCATATCTATAGGCTCTCCATCTCGACTATAGAGTTCAATAAATTCATCAGTTTCTGAGGGGGTTTCTCCTCCTCCTTTTGTTTGAATTTCAGAAATAACAAGAGGGGAACCCATCATTCCTCCTCCACTTCCCACGGGACCCAGCCACGTAGGAGGGAACATCATATCCCAATCTGATGGGAAATTCCCAATTTCACCTCCTGTAGTTTGAATTCCATTTTCTGGAATTCGAAGCATGAATGAGTGAATTGTGTCTGGATTTAGAATATGGGCTTTTCCTACGACAAAAAGTGTTGTCATTGCTGTTGAACTGGTAGAAATGACTTCGCCAATTCCAGAAAAGGTAAGTTGCCAAGAGTCCATCATTCCATTGGTTCCCGCTACCATTGTGGGCTAGCTACTTGGTTGTGTTCCAAGAAGGGTGTCTTCGGCATCAAATATCCCATCACCATCGTCTTTATATAAAGCAAGTCCAGCACCCGTTGTGCCGTCTAGCGAATCCAAATCGGTCGTGGCAAATGTTTGCCAATTGGAATCTTTGTCTACATTTAATGTGAGCGTGTTCAGTGTTGCGTTTGTTGAATCAAAGAGATCGATTTGTAAAAGTGCTGTTCTGGTTTCGGTATCGGATAAATACATATCCATACCTCCTGACATAATGGGCATGATATTCACTCCGCTAGCAGCATGAGCTATCGGTATTCCTCCCGGAGGGAAAAGTGTTATGAGTAATGCTACGCAAGCGAGGCTACTAATAAAACGTTTAAGGCGCAGGAACCTCTTATTCATAGGTACATAGCGACTTTGGCCGAGAGTGAATATCGACTTTTTCATGAGAATGGAAGTGATGGGGTAAGAAACAAGAGAAAAGGGGGTTATTTTTTCTCAAACATATTTATGGAAATATACATGTTTTTTGTTGTTTTTTAAAATATTTTTTATTGCAAGGAAAGAGGATTGTTGTATGAGGGTTTTTTTGTAAATAAAACGAATATTTGAGAAGCGTTCTGAAGCGTTGTATAAAAAGACTTATCCGGCTCTGCATAGAAGATGAAATTATGAAACAAGATATAGCTGATTCAAAATAATGTGTCCATTATAAAACTTCAATATTCTTCCTATCCTCAACAAAAGTATTGTCATTGTGAGTCGGATGATTTTGATTCCGACGTGTCGGGATAAAAGCATGCGGTGACTTGTCTGGCGTAGCTTTAGCGAAGAAGGAAGCACAATCTACTTCTGCTTCCCGATACAGGTGCAATGAGATTGCCACGTCACTTCGCTCCTCACAATGACAACAAAAAAACCTGAATATCCTATGTCTATCACAGAGCGACGAGAGATTTAGAGGAATTGCTTCTCCTCTTCTTCCTTTAAAATAGCATTTCCTTCGTCTTTGTTTTTTCTTTCGACAAAAACATATTCTACTATTGGTTTTGGTTTTTGCTCTTTCGTATAATCACGAAATAAAACTCCTTTCACTAGTCCCAAAACGTGATATACATATTCTCCTATCACCAAAGTATATACAAAAGGTTCTTGACATGCTAAATCTATCAAATCTGACTCCGTCCATCCTTCTTTTCTAATTTTTTGACCTTTTTCAACCTCAATGGTTAATACCTCATAATTCAATTCAAATGTTTCCCCTTCTGTAGTAATAAGCTTGTAATTTTCTCCCGTTTTGATGTTATCGATTTTTTGTTTACTCATTTTTAAAATGTAGGGTTTTGTGTGTGAAAATTTATTTTTTAAACGCAACACCTGTAGGAATTAAACTACAAGTGTC
>CAZEON010000067.1:0-5524 GCA_964513975.1 uncultured Candidatus Peribacteria bacterium | reverse complement strand
TCCTTCTTCTTTTTCTTTTTCTTCTTCTACCAAGTGTTGCGTTTAACCCTAAAATATAGGACGCTTTTGGTTAGAGGGACTGTATCAGGAAAAACAGGAAAGTCAAGACGGGAAATTGAGATTGATTTATAAAGAAAATATTAAATTTCAGTTGGTTGTCTAAGGCTCCTTAACGGAGTATATTCCAAGGGATGATTTTAGAAGAGGTGCAAAGAAAAGCGCATACAATAATAATGGATTTTCCTATATCAAAAAATGGACAACCATATTTAGTGATGAAAAATGGGCGGAAATTATTTTTCAATAGATTTACTAAAAAGTACGGGCTAGCGGGGCAAGAAACAAAATACAAAAGTAGCGACATTTCTAGGCGGTTGAGACTTACTGAGTTTTTCAAATTCTTTTTACAAGAATGCGAATTATCACCAGCTAGAGAAGAAGGGAGATTGTTACTAGAAAGCTCATTTCATAGGATGGTTATCCTTAATGTAAAGCAAGGGAACTCCAGTAAGTTAGAGTTGCTCAGTTTTTATCACTTATAAAGAAATCCCCCCTGTGCAGAGTTTTTCATCTGTAGTGAGCGGGAGGTTTCTATGGGTTCTGGTGAACATTCCAGATAATACTTAAATTATATCATTTTTGTCAATTTTTTTTGCTATTATTTTTTAAAAATCCCACGTCCCCTTCAACGACGTTGATTGTGCGTAATTGGTCACGGTTGATTCAAAGAAGTTCGTTTTCTCAGCATTGTTGTCCGCCATGACTTCCAGATGCTTGTGTGGATTAGTCGTGACCTAACAGGGACAGGCTCTTATCGAGGATGACGAGAGGTTTTTTCCTTTTGTATTTTTCGTATTCTCGTTACTATTGCCATCGATGGATTTTCTCAACGCAATCTTTCTCGGAGTGATTCAGGGAATAACAGAGTTTCTTCCAATTTCTTCTAGTGGGCACCTTTTTCTCGCGGAAGAATTCTTGGGATTGATTCCAGATTTACACTTTGAAGTGAGTCTTCATGTAGCGAGCTTGCTAGCGGTACTTATCGTCTTTAGGAAAGACATTTGGAGTATTCTTCGCGGAGTAGGGAAGACGTGTCACATTTGCGAGGGCGATAGAGAGCAAGGAATCTTTGGATGGAAGCTTTTCGTTGCTTCTCTGGCAACAGTGCCTGTGGCACTACTTCTCGAATCACAATTTGAATTTTTCAGAACGACCGAGTCAGTAGCAATAACTCTTATCCTCACAGGATTTCTTATCATGGGATCAGAAGTTTTTCGCGCCAAACAAGAACGACATTTCTCGTGGTGGATTGCGATTCTTCTTGGACTATTTCAAGGGATTGCCGTTTTGCCAGGAATTTCCCGAGCAGGGATTACAATCTCAATACTCATATTGCTCGGGGTTCACCGGAAACACGTCGCAAAGATTTCATTCCTTTTGGCGGTACCAACGATTCTTGCCGCGCTCATTTTTTCAGTAGGGCAAGAGGGATTTGTGATTACTCCTTTTCAGTTCGTGGGATGTATCGCTTCGCTCATTGCGGCCATCTTTGCCATGCGATGGATGATGAGACTCGTTCGTCGACACTGGATATGGTTCGCTCCCTACTGCATTATTGCAGGAATGGCTCTTCTTTTCTTCTTTGTATAAATGAAAATTATTCTCGCATCGGGATCACCAACACGAAAAGATATGTTTACAAAAATGGGCATGAATTTTGAAATTATGAAACCTGAATGTGAGGAAATTGTGGAAAAATCAGAATCTATGGAAGCGTCCGTAAAACGTTTGGCGAAAGAGAAAACATTGTCAGTGTTCAAAAAGCATGTCCTCGATTCCGCTCGGGGATCACAAGAAAAGGATATTCTTATCCTTGGTTTCGACTCACTCGTAGAAGTAGAGAATCATATCCTTGGGAAACCAAAAACAAAGAAGGAAGCGTTTAAAATGTTTCAGAAATACGTCGGGAAAAAGGTGGGGACATTTACGGGGATGACAGTGGCTGGAAATGTGAATGGAAAATACGTTGAAAAAACAATTGTCGAGAAATCGTGGCTCGTGTTTCGTTCGGACATTACGAACTGTCAGATCAGATCCTTTCTCGATTTCGACCAATGGCAAGGAGAAGCAGGGGGGATCACGATTGAAGGCATTGGCGCATTCTTGCTTCAAGACATCAAAGGAGACTACCAGAATGTCCTCGGAATTCCTGTTAGAACAATGGGAGAAGTTATTCGTGAACTGACAGGGAAATCGCCACTGAAGGTCTTTGCATTAAAATAAACCTCCTTTGTCATTCCCGCTTGACGGGAATCGGATGAAAACTTGGAAAATGGTTTAAAGCGTTTAGCGCGAGTTTATTGACAGTAGTTTTTCGTTTCACTCTTTACACAAAAGCAGAATTGACACGATTCTGGTCAAGCCAGAATGACGGAGAAAAAGTTGAATTTTTTATATAAAAACCTTAGCTTGTAACTAGAAACACACCCATGACATTTCAAAAAGCAGAAGATTTTTTAATGATAGCCACACAGAAGTTTAATTTGCACAGGCAGGCAAAGGCTTCGTTAGTGTGTGAACGGGTTCGGAAGATATTTAATGCAAAGTACGAGAACCTAGCGGACCAGTGGCAACCGATGAAATTTGAAGACGGAGTGCTTTTTATTCAAACAGAAAGTTCCTCAGCGAGTTCAGATCTTTTCCTGAGAACACACGAGATGATTGAGCTTTTCTCAGAGCACGAATTTCCTCAGAAGATCGAGGACATTCGGATTGTGAGAAAGAGTTAATGTGTCACACCCACTTTTGGGCACACGTGTTCTTTTTTGTGAAGAGCGCTATTGACCAATCTAAAAAGAAGTGATAAAAGAATTTTATGAATGGAGAAAAAATAGTAGTCGTTTTGGAAGATAAAAAAGTCTGGCGGAACATTATTGAAACAGTAATCAATGGAGTAGCACAAGAACTTGGAATATCACTTTCGATCCTTTTCTATGAAAATTTATTAGATTTTAAAAAGGGAGTAGAAGGACAAGGAGAAAATATAGCCATTGCTACAATAGATGGGAACTTCCCTTTAGAAAAAGCTAAGAAAGCTGAGTTTTTAGGAGATCAGGCTATAGACCATTTAAAAAACGACGTAGGTGTTGCAACAGAAAAAATCATATTCATCTCTAGTTCTCAGGGAGAAGTGGGTGTGCAAGAATTTTCGAAAGAAAATCTTGATTTAGAAAAACTTACAGAAAAAGTAACAGAAATTTTGAGCGCTTAATCATTTTTCTTCACACCCCTCTTCGGACAAACATCACTCAAAAAGCACTCTGAGCATTTTGGCTTTGGAGCTTTGCAGTAGTCCCGTCCGAATTGCACCAGCATGTGAGATAATTCGCCCCAGTATTTCTTGGAAATCAGTTTCATGAGATCTTTCTCGACCTTCACCGGGTCAGTTTGCTTTGATAATCCGGTTCGCCGTGAAATACGTCCAACATGCGTATCGACCACGAAGCCGATATTTTTTTGAAAGAGATTCCAGAGGATAACGTTGGCGGTTTTTCTTCCAACCCCAGGTAACTTTACGAGCTCTTCCATGGTGTCGGGGACGTTCCCATCATGATCAATCAACATTGCGTGCGCAGATCCTGATAAGCTTTTTGATTTACTTCGAAAGAATCCAGTTGATTTGATAACCTGTTGGAGTTCTTCAATCGGACGAGCGACATAAGATTCAAGATCTGGAAATTCTTTGAATAAAGTCTTGGTCACGATGTTCACTCTCTTGTCCGTGCATTGTGCAGAGAGAATCACTGCAAAGAGTAGTGTCCATGGGCGTTTCCGGTCCCAATCCAAATGACAGATTTCTCCCTCGTAGTGTGATAAAATTCTTTCGACAAACGTTTCAGGGGAAATAGTTTTCATGTCGGGCTCTTTGTACGGTAAAATTAAAAAAATGAAAACTAAAATAATTTTCAATTTTCAATTTTCAATTTCCAAATGGGGGAAGTTGTTTTTGATTATAGGATGTTGCATTCCGACTATGGCGTTTGCGAGTATTGGGAATGACCTGAACAATATGCTCAATCGTTTTTTTGGAGGAGAAACGCCCACGCAAACCATTGAACAAGGCGAAACGGAGGAAGTAATTGAAATACCAGAAGAGGCGACCGAGGAAAACTTTGAAGCCATTAAAAAGAAAATAGAAAAGGAAACGAAGGCGTTAGAACTGCTTGAAAAACAAACATTGCAATCACAGCAAGAACTTTGGAATGCGCAGTCTCAGAAGTACACCTCGCAAGGACAACTCATGCTCCTCGATCAGGAGCTCAGTCTGCTGAAGGCAAAGATTGCGAAGTTTATCGAACAAGAAACGACATGGCGAGATGAACTTGAAAAGATCACTCGAGAGCAGGAAGAACTTAAGGCGCTTCTGCGCGTGAAAAAAGAAGAGCTTGATACCTTTCTCAAAAAAAACTACATCCGCAATGAAAACTTCGGAAAAGGAGAGACAGTCTCGGTGCTCAAGTGGTTGTTTTCAAAAAAATCAGTGGGAGATATTCTGCAAGAAAATCGACAATTTCAATCATTTAAAGATCAAAAAAGAGGAGCGCTGATGGAGCTCAACCATTTGAAACAAAAGCTTCGGGATAAAGAACGGCAGGCATTAATCTTGTTTCACCAAGCCAAAACGCTGAAGGAGCAGATTGAGGCGGAGAAGAGGGGACTTGTTGGTTTTGCAGAGAACAAGGCACATTTGATTGCGCGATCAGAATTTACCGAAGGAAAAACGACGAAGGCGATTGAGAATTATCAACGTCAAAAAATAGAATCGGAAATGTTCTTAGGAAAACTTCAATCAGCGTTAGAAAACGTTCAGGGGAAATTGGGATATCTTTCAGAAGACGAGGGGTTCCTTTTTCCATTAAAAATAGACATGGAAATTGCGGCATCCTTCCATGATCCGGAATACGAGAAAGCACTGGGAAAGGTTCATAAGGGAGTAGATTTCTTGGCTCCGCAAGGAACCGATATTTTTGCTCCGAGAAGCGGGATTGTTTCGAAGGTGAGTTTTGATACCAATGAATACGGATATGCATACTTTATTCTCGACCATGGAAAGGAACTTTTCACGGTGTACGGGCATGTGTCAGATATTCTCGTTAACGAAGGACAGGAGGTCTCTCAGGGCGATCTGATTGCCAAAACGGGAGGAGAGCAAGGGGAAAAAGGATCGGGATATTTCACATCAGGACCGCACTTGCATTTTGAAGTATATGAGAAAGGAGAACATCGAGATCCGATGGAGTTGATACCAATGAATAATGATTAATGAGTAATGATTAATAATTTTGGATTTTACAACTCACTTCCTGCTTTTTAGCTTTTAAACTCTTTAACTTTTGGACTTTCTCCTGTTATAGAATCAAAAACATTTGCTTTTTTATTAAATATGTGGTATAATTAGGGTTTAGGGGGAATCCTACATTTTAGGGTTAAACGCAACACTTGGTAGAAGAAGAATAAGAAAAAG
>CAZEON010000066.1:0-5543 GCA_964513975.1 uncultured Candidatus Peribacteria bacterium | reverse complement strand
ATGCTCGGAATTACAGATCTCAAAGTCGGAACAAAGATAGAACTTGATGGACAACCATATGTTGTTACGTGGAATCAACACAGTAAACAAGCGCGAGGAGGAGGGGTAATGAAAGTAAAAATTCGACATCTTGAGACAGGGAACTCACTTGACCGAACCTTTCAGGGATCGGATAAAATTGAGGAAGCGGATGTGGCGTATCGAAAAGCGCAGTTTCTCTACGCGAGTGGAGATGACTATGAGTTTATGGATCAAGAAAATTATGAAACCGTTTCACTCTCAAAAGAAAAACTTGGCGATGCGGTAGCATTTTTGACCGATGGGATAGAAGTAGATCTGCTTTATTTCGGACTCAATCCAATTAACATCCAATTGCCTGCGAAGATGAAAGTGAAGATTATCGAGACCGATCCAGGGGTACAAGGAGACCGCTCTTCAGCAGGAACAAAGCCGGCCACAATCGAAACGGGCAAAGTTATTCGAGTTCCACTCTTCATTAACATAGGAGACGAAATTATTCTCAACACCGACACGGGGGAATATGTCGAACGGGCGAAAGGGTGATTTTCAATTTCCAATTTTCCATTTTCAAATGCGTCATTACGAAGGACTCCGCAATGCGGTGGACTGAAGTAATCTGCTTCCGACTTTTTTTAAAAAATGAAGCAGATTGCCACACGAACTTCGTTCGTTCGCAATGACGGGAAAACATTGATAATTGTTCGTGGTTAGCCGATAATTGTCTCAATGGAAATCGCTTTGACGTGGAATCTTGTTTTGCTGTCGGTGCTGACGATGTTGTTCGCGTATAACTTTTTGCTGGGGCAAAACGCAACTATCAAGCTTATTATTTCGACATACATTGCCGTGCTTACCGCTGACGGAGTAGCGAAAATCCTCAAGGATTTTATCTTCGACCCAGCACCAGGAATTCAAGAACTCGCCGCGGGGCATGAAGATGAAATTTTCACAGGGATCCGATTGGTCCTCTTTCTCATCGCTATTGTAATTTTTGTTACGAAAGGCGCCTTCTATGTAGCGGTTGAGAAACACGAACACTGGGCTATGCAAACTGTAATTCATGCGGTGTTTGCAGCACTGTCTGCAATTCTCTTTCTTTCTACCATTCTTATTTATCTCTCGGGGAATTCTTTTGTTGAAGGAATGACATTGGCATCAGGAATCGAGATACACAAAGAGTCGTTCATTGCAAAAATATTGATCGATTATTATCAATTCTGGTTCTCACTTCCAGCGATTGTCTTTTTGATTACGAGCTTCGGATTTCAGAAGGCAGAAGAATAAGATAGATATTGTCTTTTCCTTGAAGAAGGGAATCAAGGGCTCTCGTATTGTAAAAAATATACAATGTCACATTATTCCCAATTTCAAGGGTAAAGAGTCCTAGGTCCCCGTCTTCACGGGGATGACAAAAAAACGCAAAAGGAGGGGTTGTTCTGTTATAGACTCAAAAACACTTGCTTTTCTTTCGAATATGTGGTATACTTAGGGGTTAGGGCAAACAATCTTCAATTATGAATAATGAGTAATTAAGAAGGAACAATGGAGCTTCCGAACTTTGTGAACAAGGGGTTTAAACCCCTTGTTCACAAAGTGATTCGAACAAGAGCTGACGACATTAGGGAATGTCGCCGGCAGTGTGTTTCGGTTTCTCTGCCACTAATAGATATTCACGGTGTTTTTTATAAGGAAATTTGAGCAATTCTGAAAAAGACAGAATGACTTAAAACTTTTAGACTTTTCAACTCTTGGGCTCTTTTAGTTTTTTTAAAAAACCTTCTTCCTCTTCAGCCACGCGATAAGCAGTCCAAGTCCAAGGAAGAAAACAACGACCAATACGATGGTCACATTCTCAAATGCTTGTGAGTCTTGTTCAAGACTGTTTTTGAGATTCATTCCGTAGAGTCCCGTGATAACGGCCAAGAGTGCCAAGACTCCCGTTGCGGTTGAAACAAGCAGGTCGAATTTAATAATCGTATTTCGCATATTACTCATTCGCAGTGCCAAGACTTCTTGCGTATCATCGATATTCTCATCCAGCTCCTCAATACGGTGAGAGACATCCTCGATTTGTTCGAGCAAGTTCTCCAAAATGGATTCCACTTCGTCCGTGTTGCTTGGTTTCTTCATTTCCAAATACAAATCCTTCAAATCCTCATCATCAGAAACGAGTTCTGTGATTTCTCCTTCGATTTCATCAACGGTTGTTTTTAATTTCGAGAGTCGTTTCTTGAGGTGAAGCAATTGTTCAAAGGTTTGGTCATGCACCTTTTCTGCATGCAATTTATGCATCAATTGATCAGAGACACGTTCAATATCTTCAAATCTTCGTTGCATTTTTTCCATAATATAATAAAGTGCTGTTTCCAAAAGAGCGTGTTCGAATCGCGTTTTTTCATTTCGCGTCTTTTCTATTTTTTCAAGAAGAAGTGGAACAAAATATTCAGGAATTTTCTTTTTTTCAAGATTAAAAACAAATGTCTTTTTGTTTCCGATCACCATCTTTACAGAACGAAGACTGACGATGATACAGTTCCCTCGAGCAAGGATGGAAGTGGTTTGTTTCTTCGTAAAAATTGGACGCAGGTCTCGACTGTGAATACCAAAGACCTCGGTAATAGCTTTTCGCGATAATTCTTTCTCAGCGATTTTTCCGGTAGCGAGGAGTTCGAGTGTTTGCATAATGTTTAGAATAAAGCGCTTTGAAATGCTGAACGCAGTATGAGTCCTGCTGGTTTTTCTTCGAATTCAATTTCTCGCCCCAAAAGATCTTTTGCGCACACAGAAACCAATTCGTCCGGGGTTTCTATTACCAGAAAAGGTCCTTTCATGGAAATTATTTTTCCAGAAATCGACTCCCCTTCTTCCAGTGCGACTGAGTGAAAAGCCTTCGCACTTTGCTCAATATTGGAGAGGTGATAGGCGGATTTCCAAGAGACAAACTCGGGATTCTTTGCTAAAAAATTCTGCAACAAGGTGTGATCCTTAAAGGCTTTTAGGTGTGATTCGAATGTTGTTTTTAAAATTTCTTCACCTTCTGCTTCAGCAATTTCAGGACAGAGAAATTCTTTCTTTTGTGATGGTTTTATTTTATCCACGAGTCCACTTTTTCGCAGCAAGGTTTCTATCTGTCGAGCGAGGATTCCATCCGTTGTTTCAGCGATGAAGAGTGTGTAGTGTGAGCCCTGTTCGAGCTGTCGGAGTTCCTTTCGTTCCTTCTTCGAGACCCCCACTTTTATTAAATTTTTATCAAATAATGAGAGATACACGACATGTGGTCCAGCGATTTTTTGTAAATCAGTCTCGTTGATGTTTTCTCGATTAAACCCATCAAATGCAGTAAAAACAAAGCTTTTCTCCCGTGCTCGGCAGATCTCACACTTCGATTTTCCAACATTTTTTTCAGGGCACGGCGTCCATTTCTCATTGAAAAAACTTCCGCCACATTTTACATCAGAACAAATTTCTAAAGAGATATCAGACCCCACACTGAGCGGTTTCTTCCCAAAATTCGTTCCACTGCTTGCTTGAATTTCAGCGTGAGCGGAATCTTGCCAACGGAAGTCGTACATGTGGACTTTCATCGGGCGTGGTGTACCATTCTTGCGATGAAAAAGCAACAATCATTCCTAGAAAAGACGTGGAAAACGGGACCGGAAATTTCCAAATTAGACGAATTACAAGAGGTTTTGCTCCACAACAGAGCGCTCACCGACACAGAGAAAATCCAATCTTTTTTGCATCCTAGTTTGGCGGGTTTGCATTCTCCGTGGGATATGAAGGGAATGAAAAAAGGAGTTGAGAGAATTCTTTCCGCGATCATGAATCAAGAACGGATTGTGGTCTTTGGAGATTTCGATGTGGACGGAGTGACGTCGACCGTGATTCTGGTTTCAGGGTTAAAAGAGTTGGGGGCCAAAGTTTCCTACCGAATTCCGAGTCGGGCGACTGATTCTCATGGAATGAAGAAGCACATCTTGGACGAAATCGCTGAGCAGGAGGTAAAGCTGATTATCACGTGCGATTGTGGGATGAATGACCGAGAAGAAGTTATGCACGCATCTGCACTTGGCATGGACGTTGTCATTACCGACCACCATGAACCCAAACCCAATGAATTTCCAAATAAAGCGGTGGCCGTCATTAATCCACGACAAAAAGAGTGTACATATCCTGACAAAGATTTAGCGGGAGCGGGGGTGGCGTTCAAACTTATTTCGGCATTAGCCGAGCAAAGTTTCGACGACATCGAATCGATTATGAGATTTCTTCCAAAATATTTAGAACTCGCAGCGATTGGCTCGATCGCCGATTGTGTGAGTTTGCAGGGAGAGAACAGAACGATTGCCAAGTTTGGATTGGAGAAACTCAAGACGACCCACTGGGACGGACTTCGGTTATTGCTTGAAGAAAACAATGGAGGGCTGGAACATATCGACGAACAGACAATTGGCTTTGTGGTCGCGCCTCGAATCAATGCCTCCTCGCGAATGGGGGATGTGTATTGGGCGGTGCAACTCTTCCTTGAAAACAAGGATAAACACCCTGAACGTCTCCAAAAGCTCGATCAATTCAACGAACAAAGAAAAGAACTCACACAAAAATCACTAGAAGAAAGCCAAGAGCAAGTGAAAGAGAACGTCCCGTTTCAACTCTTCTTCGATGAGAAATGGGAACCGGGAATTTTGGGATTGGTAGCTTCTCGTCAGTCGGAAAATTTGCAGATGCCGATTGCGGCTTGCACGATCAGAAAAGATGGGGTACTCACGGCCTCCTGTCGCGCGCCTGAGGGCTACAGCATAATTGAAGGACTGTCGGCATGCGAAGAGCTCTTCACGCAATATGGAGGACACAGGGGAGCAGCAGGGTTTGTTGCCGACAAGGAGAAACGAGAAGCCATTCATTCCGCGCTTGAGAAATACTTTGCGTCGTGCAAACAAGAAAAGAAAGACACTTCCGTGGAAGCTTTCATTTCTCCCGAACTTATTGATTCGGATCTCACCGAATTCCTTCACTACCTCTCTCCGTTTGGAGCTGGGAACCAGGAACCAATTTTTGGTCTTCACAACTTCAAGATCACTGACGTGCAGATTGTGGGGAAGGAGAAGAACCATTTGAAGTTGATTGGAAATTGCGAAGGAGCAGAGCTGGATTTTATGGCGTTCTTCGCCGATGGTTTGCGAGATCAGTTGCATATTGGAGACACGGTGGAGGTGCTGTTCACGATTTCAGAGAATGTGTGGAAAGGGGAGAAGAGGGTTCAATTGCGGGTGAAGGATGTGGCTTTGTCAGCCTGAATTCATTTCAGGATCAAACGCCCCGAAGTTATCGAGTGTGAGAGCGTAGCGAATGCAGAAACAGAAGGTTTGATTCCGGATCAAGCCCGGAATGACAAGGGGAGAGGAGTTAGAAAGGAAAGGGGTTTGACAAAAATGAAATTTTTTGTTACAAGGAATTTGTTCTTTGGAGCCTACATTTTAGGGTTAAACGCAACACTTGGTAGAAGAAGAATAAGAAAAAGA
>CAZEON010000065.1:0-6140 GCA_964513975.1 uncultured Candidatus Peribacteria bacterium | reverse complement strand
GAGAAGGAATTTTGATTGTTCACAACGTGGATACGAAGGGTGACTTTTTGTTCTCCGAGCATTTGTCAGATCCTGAAACGGGATTTTCTTTCCCTCCCATTGAACCTCGACTCTTCTCTTTTAACTCCCCTCATGGAGCGTGTGAGTCCTGTCATGGACTTGGGTACCGACTGGAAGTAGATAGGGAGAACGCGCTCAATCCGAACCTTTCTATCAGGGAAGGAGGAATCTTGCCATGGGCAAGTTTGGGAACAAATGCACAAAATTGGTACTTCTCTTTGCTGGAAGCAATTGGAGAAAAATACAAATTCTCAATCGATAAACCAATCAAAGATATTAAACCGGATGTTCTCGAGAAATTGTTTCTTGGATTTGAAAAAGAGAAATTTAATGTGAAACTCAAAGGAGCCTTTCACAACCGGACGACTGAAGCCAGTTTCCCTGGACTCATTGAGCAAACAGAGAAACGATATAACGAATCTGATTCTGATTTTGTAAGAAAGAAATTGAACGAATTCATGAGTGAGAAAACCTGTGCAACATGTGACGGAACTCGGCTCAATGTGTACGGACGAAATGTATTTATTGGAGAAACAACAATCGCGAACATTACACAGATGCCAGTCCCAAATGTGAAGAAATGGGCAGAAGGACTTAAAATAACAAAAGAAACGGAGAACATTATAAAACCAATTCAGAAAGAACTCTTGGATAGACTGGGCTTCTTGGAAAACGTAGGACTGGGATATTTAAACCTTTCACGAGCAGCCAACACGTTGTCAGGAGGAGAAGCACAACGAATCCGACTCGCAACTCAAATCGGATCGCAATTGCAAGGCGTGCTGTACGTTCTGGATGAACCATCAATCGGACTGCATCAACGAGATAACGATCGTTTGATTGAGACACTGAAGCATCTACGAGATCTCGGGAATACCGTGATTGTCGTGGAACACGATGAGGACACGATGAAATCTGCGGATTACATTGTGGAGATCGGACCAAAATCTGGAATGCACGGAGGAAAATTAGTCTACGCGGGAACGCTCAAAGACATGAAAGACGTAAAGTCAGAAACGGCTGACTTTCTCTTTGGACGACAAAAAATTCGTATTCCAAAGGTGCGTCGTCGACCGATTGGAAAGCTCACCATTACCAATGCCCGAGAGAATAATCTCCAAAATATAGATGCCGATATTCCACTAGGAGTTTTGGTAGGAGTGACAGGAGTTTCTGGAAGTGGAAAGAGTTCCTTGATTAATCGAATCTTGGCACCGACCTTGGCGAGAGAACTGAATCGTGCCAAAAAACCATCCGGAGCTCACGACAAAGTAATAGGAATGGATCAGCTCGATAAACTCATTTCTATTGATCAGAGTCCTATCGGACGAACTCCCAGGTCGAATCCTGCCACCTACACCGGAGTCTTTACTGACATTCGAGAAGTATTCTCGCAAGTGCCAGAAGCACGAGTACGAGGGTACAATGCAGGACGATTTAGTTTCAATGTAAAAGGAGGACGATGTGAGGTGTGTTCTGGAGACGGAATTAAGAAGATCGAGATGCACTTCTTGCCGGACGTGTACGTGCCGTGTGAGGTCTGTGCTGGGCATAGATACAATGAAGAGACGTTGGAGATTACCTATCGTGGAAAATCAATCTCAGACGTGCTAGAAATGACGGTGGAAGAAGCTGAGAAATTCTTTGCGAACTTCCCGCACATCGAACAAAAACTCAAAGCAATTGTAGAAGTGGGACTCGGATATATTCATCTCGGACAAAGTGCGACAACGCTCTCCGGAGGGGAGGCACAACGTGTAAAACTCGCAACGGAATTGATGAAAAAAGCGACCGGAAAAACAATCTACGTGCTCGATGAGCCAACAACGGGATTGCACTTCTCTGACGTGAGAAAGCTGTTAACTGTACTCCAGAAACTCGTGGACAAAGGGAACTCTGTGATTGTTATTGAACACAACTTCGATGTGATTAAATCCTGTGATTACCTGCTCGACTTAGGACCCGAAGGAGGAAACCTCGGTGGTGAACTGGTGGCTGTCGGTACACCTGAAGAAGTCGCACAAAACAAAAAAAGTTACACGGGAATGTTCTTGAAGGAATACTTTGCAAGGAAGTGAGGAAGGAAATGTAAAAGGTAAAAGGTTAAATGTTAAAAAAAATCCTAAATTCAAATTTTAGAATTTAGATTTAAAGCTTCTTTTTACATTTTATATTTAACATTAAACATTTCCTAAACTAACACCCACAACACACCACCTGCAATCAGGGGCACAAATATATTGTCATCAATATAGAATTTTCCAAATCGCACCGGAACGGTTTCTCCTACAATAGCAAAAACTGATGCTAAAAAAGCGGGCACAATAGGAACAAAAAACTGTGCAACGAGTGTACCTGCAATAATCCCAATACTCACTCCGAGACAGTTTTTTCGACGATTCCATGGAAATTTCAAATGCCCGGGAACTTTGCTCGCAAAAAGCCTATTGAGTGAATCCCCTACCGAGAGAATGAGAATTGCGGCATACGCAATCTTTATCGGAAAAAGGAGAAATGTTATGAATATCCCTAACAAGAGATAGAACGCTCCCCGTCCTGGAAAATTTTTGTCTCTCGGTCGATCAAAGAACTTCAATAATTTTTGTACGAAGGAGAGTTTTCCTTTTTGTGTGAGCAGAGAAATCATCAGTCCTACAACAAGCAAAACTGCAATGTGCCGCAATCGCAAGAACCCTGCCCAATGGGCAAACACCACCATAAATCCAGCCACAAAGTGGAGACTCTGCCTTCGGAATTCGAGTTCTTCCCACAACACTTCAAGTATTTTTTTGATATCAGGATGTGAAAAAAACGATCCCACAATTCCCCCCAAAAATATTCCGCCCGCAATATCAGAAGGATAATGAAGATTCTCATACACCCGTGCTAATCCAATAAAAAGCGCAAACAACAACCATGTCGTTCCAATAACCCGCGAGATTCTCATAAACGGAATCAAGAGGGCAAAGGCCACCGCCGTATGAAACGATGGAAAGCTCATCGATGGAGCATGCGTTAACGGAATCAGATTCATTTCAATAAATGGTCTCGGAATCGCGAAGAATGATTTGAACACAAATGCCAAAATCCCCGTTGCCACGAGGGCAAAGAGGGCTGGCAATAATTTCGTCTGATTATCAGGGTTCGTCCAGATTCGATACCCTGTGACAAGGGCAAAAAGAATCAAAATCCACCACAGTAATTCTTCTGTAAAAAAGAGAATATAGTGATCAATCAGCGGACATCGAAGGTATGTTTCAATAAACCCAAAAACTTGATCGTCCATCACTTTCCCAATCGCAAACAAGAAAACCCCGAACCCAACCCAAAACCAAAGCTCGGCTTTGAGCGCATTAAAATTGATTTTCGAGAACTTGTGTGGCAGTATTTTCACCGTCCTATCTTAGTTAAAATGAGCAAAAAAGAAATTCAAGATGTGTTAAGTCGAGGTGTCGCTGAAGTTCTTCCAAAGCGGGAAAAGTTGGCAGAACTCATGGAGAACAAGAAGATAAAATTGTATCTTGGGATTGATCCAACGGGCTCATTGCTCACGTTGGGACACGGTGTGGTATTGAAGAAACTGCAACAATTCGCCGATCTCGGGCATCACGTTATCTTGCTCGTGGGAAATGGAACCGTGCGTATCGGAGATCCGACAGGACGGGATACGACGCGTCCAGTTTTGACTGACAAAGAAATCAAAGCGAACTTCGAAGACTGGAAAAAACAAGCGGGCAAAATTTTGGATTTCAAAAAAATCGAAGTGAAATACAACGGCGACTGGCTCGATAAACTCAGTTACGCCGACATCGTGAAGCTCATGGGAAAGGTGACCGTGCAACAATTGATGGAACGAGACATGTTCCAAAAGCGACTCAAAGACGGGAAGCCGATCTTCGGGCATGAGATCATGTACCCGCTGCTTCAAGGATACGATTCTGTGGTGATGGATGTGGATTTGGAACTGGGTGGAACCGACCAGACGTTCAACATGCTCATGGGACGGACCTTGCAAAGAACCTACAACAATCGTGAGAAGTTTGTTCTCGCAACGCCGATTATCAATGGAACCGACGGACGAAAAATGAGTAAGTCGTACAACAACTTCGTTTCGCTCGATGAAGAACCGAAGGAAATGTTCGGGAAACTCATGGCGATTCCTGACGATGTTATGGAGCAGTACTACGAAATCTTCACCGAAGAAGATATGAAAGATGTAAAGAAAAAAATCAAAGACGCTCCACGAGATGCCAAGGTCGCCCTCGCAAAACACATCGTTACATGGCTTCACGACGAGCAATCAGCCGAAATCGGAGATCAAGATTTCATCACGAAGTTTGTGAAGAAAGAAACTCCAGACGATATGCCGGAATTTAAAGTCGGGAAATCTTCTTTCGACCCTGAACTCAAGACCAAAGGGGAAATCGGAATTCTCGATCTCATTACTGACGTGACTAAATTTTCTCCTTCAAAATCAGAAGCACGACGACTCGTAGCACAAGGAGGCGTAACGTTTAATGGCAAAAAAATAGACGATCCAAATACCATTGTAAAAGTTACAGGTGGTGAAGTTTTGAAGGTTGGGAAACGAAAGTTTGGAAAGATTACAAAATAACCCATCATTTCTCCTCTGTAGCCCATTCAGGGGTTTTTCCTCGAATCGTGTAATCAACCGATTCCCTTACTACAGGAATATAAGCTTTCCCATTTTTTATATAGATTAAGTCTTTTTCATTTATGACACTCATAAAATAAATACCCCATGGTTCTCCTTTAATCGCCGCATCCAAAAAGAATCCAATACAAAATCTAAAATCTTCATCTGGCCCCATAAATCCACAATAAGCCTGTTGCGGATATTTTTCTCTTATCAGTTCTTTAATGATACAATGGTTACACCTTATTTTGGTATATTGCGCTATTTCATCTACTTTTTCCCAGAATATTTTTTCATTAATTTTTCCTGTGGAAGGAAGCATCGTTGGACTAAATTTTTCTTTTCGCACAACAGGAATATTGGGATTGAGATGGACTGATTTAAGCGTTTCATTTGGGATAGGACATTCCTCTGTGATCGTCATACGTGTTCCGAGTCCTACACCATTGAGTCCCAACCCTCCGTATTCTTCGGGAAGAAGCGCTCTTTGAACATCTTCTTGGTACTTCACACCCCCTGCAAAAATAATTGGTTTTGACGTAATCTCTCTTATTTCTCGAAGATGATCAGCTGCTGTTGCGTTTTTATGTCTTGGTTTTATTTTTGCATTATGTCCGGCAGCTATTTTGTCCTCATAAACATATCCATCCGGTCGTCGTTTTCCTTTGCTTTTACTTTTTTCACTTGTATCTTCAAGAAATCCTACAGCCTGAGCACTACTCACAATGGCCATGTATCGCATCTTTGGATAATCTTCCATTATCTCCGATAGATCGAAAGGAAGGCCTGCTCCTACATACAAAATATCAACAATTCCTTGCTCTCCAATCGCTCTCACTATTTCTTCAAAATCTCCGACAGAATGAAGAACATTTACTCCTAAAATGGCATGTGGATACTCTTTCCGTACTTCTCTGATTTCTTCCAAGATCGCTTTTTTATTCTGTCTCTTTCCAATTTCGATTCGTTTTTCCCGTGATGGTGGAACTTCTTTATCTGGAACCGCCATTTCTTTTTCATACTCAGGACGACCAACTCCGGTTCCACCAAGAATACCAATTCCACCTGCAGAAATAGCTGCATTTACTAATTTTGTGTCTGTTATTTTGACTGACTGTCCTTGTGCATGCCAAGGAAATTTTCTCTTCCCTTCAAAACATTCTTTTAAAAACTTTTCTTTGTCTTCATCGTTTTCAAATGCATTCTCAAATAACTCAAACTCTATTTTGTTCCATATTTCCGCTGCCTCCCCCAAAAGAAATAACATCTTTCTTTCTTCTAGAACTTGGATGGTTTCATTATTTTCTCTCATGAATTCTAAGTTGAGTAGAAAATAACCATTTTCGGAAAAGTGTCAACCTTGTTCCAACTAAAAAGTCCTAAGTTTTTCATGTACAAATTGGAATAAGGAAGTCTGTGAGGG
>CAZEON010000064.1:0-6271 GCA_964513975.1 uncultured Candidatus Peribacteria bacterium | reverse complement strand
CTTCGCTTGAATTCAGTTGAAATGCCCTGTGGCGTAAGCCCAGGGATATTTACTCTCATGTAAACCAAAGAATCCACCCCTAGCCATATTCATAATCAGTTCTGATTGTTTCGGATAGAATGTCTTAATGAATTTTTCATCAACGATAAGGAAATGCTTTTTGCAATAATGCAATCTCGCTGTCTTGCTCGCTGGCTTGATTGATCTTAAATAAGCGATTTCTCGTCGCACCTCGGTTTGTTTCGGCATGGGTTTGTCTCGATTTACGATGAGGCGAGGATAGTTCTTTGGGATAAGCATTTATAGAAATGTAGACTATTTCGTAATGTTTTTCAAAAATTCGCTCTCCCTTCCTTTTTCCGTCAGGATATATAATTGTTCTTTTGCTCGAGTAATAGCCACATAAAATAATCTTTTTTCTTCATCTAATATTTTATCAGAAGTTCTTCCAAATATTTCAAAAAGTTCGTTCGATGGATGAATCGAAGGAATTACTCCATCGCAAATATCTAAGAGGATAACCACATCAGCTTGCAAACCTTTTGAGCTGTGCATTGTTTTGAATCGAATTTTATAATGTTTGGTTATGCTCTTTAATCTTTCACATAAATCTATTGCATCTTCATATTGTAAAATTTTATTATTTCTCGCGAGCAATAAGATGTCTTTTCCTTTATTCTTTTCTACTATTTCAGTGCATTTCATTAGATAGGTCGCAATGGTATATTTATACGTTGGCATCTCCTTGTTTTTGTCTTTATTTTCTTCACGGTATCCTTTTTTAAACTCATTGTGTTCGAGTGTACAACAGCCATTTTCAATTCGTTTATCGTGGTTTATAAATACATCTGAGATATCGATTGTTTCAATGTGAGCAAATCCATATTTGTTGTTCGTGGAAAATGCCCCAGTGAACGTTTCCCTATTCTTTAAAGCAAAATTATTGCCATATTCGATTATCCCTGGAAGGCTCCTATAACAAGTAGTTATGTTTTTTTCGTTATATTTTTTACGGATATTTTCAAAGAAACTAAGGTCAGACCCTGCAAAACCATTAATCATTTGCCAAGAATCACCTACGTAAAATTGTTTTATGTTTGGATTTTTTTCTAGAATCGAGTCTATTAAATTTTGAAATAGTTGCGAAAAATCTTGAAATTCGTCAATTAATATCCATTTGAACTCACTAACATTATATTTACCTTCTTTTATTTTTTTAGTTGCTCGATCCATTAGAATATTGAAATCGATTTTTTTTTCATGATCCAATTTTTCTAAATATTTTTCATAAAAGAATGATCCAATTTTTATGAATTGTTCTTGAGCCGAGGAAAGATTTGTTTTTTGTTTTTCATTATTCATGTCCTGAACGGACCATCCTTTTTTTTGCATCCATCCGATAAACTGAGCGACATATACATCTAATCTTTTTTTTAATTCATTTTTATATGCAAGTTGAATTAATTCTTCTATTGGGAGTTTCGTTAAATTGAGTTTAAATTCCCGTTCTATTAACTCTTTTAAAATATCCTCAAATTTTTCGCGCCTATTCGGTTTATCTTTGTAATCTATATTACAAATAGACGTCTCTAATAATTTATATTTTTGATTTTCACAAAATTCTCTTTTACTTTTTATTTCATCTTTATATTTGCTCCAGGATTTCGTCCAATATAAAGGAACCTTTCTATTAGAACCTTTTTCATCTATCCCCCAGTGTTCTAAAAGAATCTTTTCCCGCTGCTTTTCCTCATTTATTTCGTATATAGAAAAATCTGGGTGGTAGTATTCATTATTAATTTTGTCCCATGAAATTCGTTGTTCGTAACGATATTTAATACCATGCTCAAAGAAGAAATCTGCAATCCATTTTTCTCCCATAGATTTCACCATCTCGCCATTCAATGTTTGATGTTTAATGTTTCGGATTTTTTGGTATTTATTTTTAGTATATTCTTCTTCATCTTGAAAACTCTCTACACCATTCCAATCTCGAAAAAATTTGTAAATCTTTTTACGGAAATTAGGATTTGTGGTTTCAACTTCTCGTATTATTTGAGAAATAAAATTAGTTAACTTCTTGGGTGCAAAATCATGGGATCCATCATCAAATAGTAATAGTGCTGGTTTTTCAACTTTATAGGCAAAACTATGAAAAGTTTGAGCATTCTCGAAATTTGTAATTAATTTTTTAATTACTTCTTTCATCCTTCTCGCAGCAGAATTATTAAAACAGAGTACTAATATTTCCTCTGGTTTAATTCCGTATTTTTTAACTAAAAATGCAACTTTCCCAGAAATGGTTTGAGTTTTCCCAGAACCTGCTCGAGCGGAAACTAAAATATTCCCATAAAGTGCCCCAATTGCTTCCGCTTGTTCGGGATCTGGAGCGTCGTCAATTACCCCTTTGTGAACAAATTCATCTTCAAAGTATTTCTGAATGTATTTTGCTTTTTCTGCTTCATAGTCAAATTTTTCGGAAAATAATTTCTTGTTCGCAGTAAAAAAATCATCAGCTTCAAGAAATCTATTTTCTTTTAAAATCTCCAAAACTTCTACCTTTTTTTTAAGTTGGTGTTGCTGAGTCCTTCGTTCTTCTCTTGATCTTTCTAAAGATTCTTTTCGTTTTCGTTCTTCAAATTCAGATTCTTTCTTTCTATCTATTTCATATTGAGCATCGATAGGTTTGTGTATATATTTTTTTAAGATGTCTTGATTACTCTTTACACCTTTTAATAAACGGGAGCGAATTTCGTTTGACATGTTTTAGACGTTTCTATTACTAGCTCTTGGTTGGACGCTAGTCGAACTTTTTTATAGTGATTCCAACGTTTCTAATATTTTTACCATTGCTAATGTATCAAGTTCACAATAAGACAATAAATTTTTAGCAATTTCATCTTTCTCCTCTTGTTTTTTTCCATCAAAAATCATTTCTTTCCATCTCGTAAGTGCCATTCCTCCATCTTGAATATTCAAATTCTTATAGGAGAACCCTGGTGCAAGAATAGGTAAAACAGATTTAATTGAGGCACTTCCTTTGAAATCCTTGTGAACATACAATTGTTTGCTGAATATCTCCATAAGATCATACACACGATTATTAACCCCTGCCAAAAACTCAGCCAAATGAGGATTCGCTTCAGCTAGATCGTTATTGCACCCCATTTCAAATGATTTCTTCCATACAATTACAGAACCAGTATTCCCAATATCAGTCTGTAATCGTTCAGCAATTAAAGGAATAGGATTCTCGAATTCAGTTTGTAAAAACTCTTTATGGACAAGTTTTGCTCCGGGATCTGTTAGAATATGTAATGAATACTGAAACGGTACTTGTTGGTATGGACGACAACCATCAAACACGGGAACGGCTTTGGGGAAAGTTTCGTAATCCAAGAAATATAATGGGTATACTAGCTTTTCTAGTTCTTTATGAATTTTTTCTCGTTCAATAATCGGATTTCCGGTGATAGTAACATGAACATGATTCGTTTGAATTTGAGTTAATTCATGCTCCAATGGAATGTCTTCAATACGAAGCCAGTCATTATCAATTATTTCTTGAAGTCTCGCAAGACTGCTCCCAATGCGGACAATGTCATGTACGGAATAATCAGGAACTTCTGGATGGCTATACGAAAAACTTGGACAATGATTACTTCTTGATTTGTAGATACATTCACAGACTTTTGGTTCTTCTTCTCGAGCAAGAAACCGTTTAGCATCTTCTATTTGAATTTCAATATTCGGCTGAAGCTCTTCAACCTTTTCGGTGATATCTGTTTTCTCTAGAAGCAATTTTGGAACTATGTCGCCGTCTTTACGAAATTTTTTATTGAGTTCGATAAGGTTTACTTGTCCAACAGTATATCCTGCTTTTTCTAAAACAACTTTTTGGAAGGTTGCATCGTCAATATGCACTTCTTTTTTTACTTGTTGAGAACTTGATCCTTTTGCTTCGTTAATAATCCAGTATTGATTTTCCTCATCCCATTCCAAGATATCTACCATTGCATATAAATCATCAATGAGAAATGTCGCTTGAAAAATTTGTTTCTTTCCTTCTTCTAAAAACTTTTGAGTTTCAGCAACGGCATGTACTCCTTTTGATTCTACAAGTACCCCGTCTCGATATAGCTTTCGTGCCCATCCTTCTACTTCGTTTCCCTGTTCGATAAGTTGTTTTTGGAAATCAGAAAGTTCAATATTTCCAACAACCTCTCTCTTCTTTTTCCAGAGCCAAAAGTGTTTTGGACATTGAAGATAGAGCAAGAAGTCGGATTTAGATATATACATATGGTGTAATATGTAGCATATTTTCGTTAGAATAAAAATAGAGATGAAGATTCCACAAAACAAATGGCAAGCTCCTTTTACAAAAGAAACTTTAATGGATCGATTAAGGTTTTCTGATTTTTGTAAAAAACAGGGAGTGAATGTATCAATGTCGGAATTAAAGTGGCTCCATGAAAACAAAATAATTTTCCCAGTCATTCGAGTTTTCACGGGATGTATTGCTGTCAGAAAATTAAAGGAGAATGATCGAAAACATTATTATGTAGATGATATAGAAAAAAATAGTGATTTAGAAAAATTGGTACAAAAAGAAGTTTATTATAAAACTGGACTTGTTGTTAAAAGTGGAAAAGATTGGTTAAATTGGTATGAAAAACGAAAAATGTATTCTTTTCCTTCTCAAGAAAAAACATACATTCCAATAACACAAACCAATGGTGTTTTTTCGAGTATGAATGAGGTACCAGAAGATTCAGAAGTTTTTTATGATGAATATCAATTTATTGCACTAAAGTTAGTCTTACATGAGTTAAGAATATCAAATAGATTCAGTAGCACAGAAGCAAAAAAGAAATGGCATGATAGTGCTCGCAAAAAAGTTGCAGAATTCAATAAATTTTTTCGTTTTTATCTACATATTAAAACCCTCAAACAAGATCTAGAAAAAGATTCTAATGAGACCTTCCAGGTATTTATGAAAGAGTATGATAATCACCGTCCAAACTCTGAAAAAGATTTAAAAAACTATAAAAAAAATAGACAAAAAGAGAAATTCCAGAAAAAGGCACACCAACTTATTAAAAAGAGTAAATACGACACCAAGGATGTTGAACGATGGCTTAAAATTATTTCTGCAAAATCATTCTTACGGGATGTTTCTTATCCATTTGAGTTTATTAAAAGATATATTCAAATGATTCCCGAAGAAGTTCTTCGTGAGGAATACATAAATAAGTTTTCCGAAGAAATCCTTTGGTATTGGAACCTACTTCGTAAAAAGGAAATTTCCTTCAAAGACTATCTTTACAGTTCGTTTGATAGAGCTTCTTGTTATGTTTGTGGGACAGTTATCCCCACGGGCAGAAAAACATGTGCGAAAAAAGAATGCGAAAATGAATATAATCGCCTTAGTAGACAAGCAAAGAGAAAAGTGAAACCAAGGTATGGACAATAATCAGGATTTATTTTTTGTTCGTGGAATTTTTATGGAATCTCCGTAAAAATTTATTACCTGAATATCGTGAGAAGTGGAACTTCCTAACCACTTATTCCATGTCTCACTCTTCACTTTTAGTATCGCAGAAATTAAAAATTTTTCAAGTTCCTATCTCGGAACTGAAACCTTCCACCTACAATCCCCGCAAATGGAGTGCAGGATCTATTAAACAGCTCGCAGAATCCATAAAACGATTCGGATTGGTTGACCCTATCCTCGTCAATGGTGCCGACAACCGAAAAAATATTTTGATCGGGGGGCACTTCAGACTCAAGATTGCCAAAGACCTTGGCTACCAAAAAGTCCCAGTCGTGTACATAAACATACCAGATATTGAAAAAGAAAAGGAGCTCAATCTCCGCCTCAACAGAAATACTGGCGAATGGGATTTCGAAATATTAAAAGAGTTTGATATTGATCTTCTCCTTGATGTTGGATTCAATGATTCAGACCTCTCTGTTATTTGGGACGAAGCACTGGGAGTGGAAGATGACGAATTCAAAACAAGAGAAGAACTAGAGCAAATCGGCGAACCAGAAACAAAAGAAGGCGATGTGTTCCAATTGGGAAAGCATCGTCTTATTTGTGGAGATTCGACGGACCCAGAAGTTTTAGAAAAACTCCTTGGAAAAACAAAAATCAATATGATTTATTCGGATCCCCCATATAATATAGGATTTGATTATGTCAATGGCATCGGGACTAAAAAGTCCTAAGTTTTTCATGTACAAATTGGAATAAGGAAGTCTGTGAGGG
>CAZEON010000063.1:0-6287 GCA_964513975.1 uncultured Candidatus Peribacteria bacterium | reverse complement strand
CTGCTGTCACTCGGAAGTACACATTTCCGCTTCCTTCTGCAAAGATATCAATATCAATAAGATTTGATTCTCCCAAAAGATCTTCCATCAATGTTTTTTGTTGTGCTTTCGCAACAGACCCAACCCATGATTTCGTTGTCTCGGTAGAATAATCTTTTTCAATAGACATTTTGAAGAGTCTGAATGGTTCCAGCTCTGCTCGTCTCTTTTGAATTTTTGCTACTTCGTTTTCATATCGCACCAAGTTTTCTTCTGCTTCTTCTGCTTCTTGGAGAATGTCTGCTGACTTTACTCCAAAATCTTTCACTCGTGCTTTTGCGTCGTCTTCACTCATAACCAATTTTCCTCCAGACAACATTGAGTCGGCTTGAGTTTTTACAGTTTCATATGGTTTAAGGAATGTAATCACTCCATCTATACGTGCTAAATCATACGCTCCAAAGTGATCTTCTGTTTCTACTTCTCCCGTATTGAGATCAGAGGTGTCAACAATTTCCAAGAGTCCGCTCCGATGCAATTCTTGCATCAAGATTTTGTAGTGTGTTCGGAATCCTGTCACCAATACCTTTTGAAGTGCTACCTTAGCCATGGTTTAAATAAGTTCGTTAATAAAAAACAAAAATGCGCTTGATTGCACTTTGTCCATTTTCTTGTCTGCTTCTCCTTCTAATGCTTGAGATTCTTTTTTTCCTTCTGTTACGAGTTGGTCGTAAACCCCTCGCATTTCTTTTTGTTTCTCCACGAGTTTCCCCTTTGCTTTCGCTCGAGATTTTTCTAAATTTTTAGTTCGTGTTTCTGCTAATCGTTGGTGTTCTTTCTGAAGTTCGTTCTTCTTTTTTTCAAGCGCTTTTTCAATCAATTGTTGCGCTTCTGCTTCAGACTTTTGAATGCGGGCTAGGAAATCGTCGCTCATATATATGTGTAAAAATTTATCGTGCGTAGTTTCACAAAGTTTTAAATATTGTCAACTGAAAAAATAAGAAAATAAAGGAGGATTTCAGATTGCGGATTTTCGATTTCAGATTTTAAAAATCCCAAATCCCAAATCTGAAATTGAAAATTTCTATCCGTCCCCTATAATTCTCTTCGAAATGAAAAAACGAACTTTTTGGTGGCTTTCGGCAGGACTTACAGTGTTAATCGTTGCTTCTGTGCTTTGGGTTTTTGCAGAACCGATTCAACACTTCTTTACATATCAGGTTTCTTCTGTGGGAACAAAAAAACTCGAAGGCGTAAAACGACGAACCTCTTATCAAGGACGATTGCGTGAAACACAAACACTTATCGATCATGAGTATTTCTCGCTCGCGACGATCGAGCTTTCAACAGCGATTCAAGAACAACCTGACGTTATTGACCCCTATTTATTATTAGGAGAAATTTATATCCGAACCAGAGATACTAATAAATTAGGGAATCTTATCGCGCAGTTGAAGAAAGATTTTCCCGACAGCCCGGATGTTCCCGTACTTGAAGGACGAAAACTTATAGCAGAAGAAGCGTTCTCTGAAGCATTGATATTTTTTGAGAAAGAAGACAATGAGTTGAGCCCTGAATTAAAATTTTACCACGCAATTCTCCTTTCATTGCAAAATGATCACAATGGAGCAAAAGCAATACTCGAGAAACTTCGATTTCTTCCTGCGCGATCGAACGATTGGACCGACTCTCCTACGAAACGAGAACAGGCACTTACCTCTTTTGGAGAGAAGGTGGAATCGGTGCATACTGCTTACAACGAATTTGAAAATCTAAATGAAGGAAAGAATCCTCACCTTTTTGGACTTATTGGAAAAGTACTCGCGGAACATAATGAAAATATTTTGGCGCACAAGTTTGCAGAAATTGCTATCAAAGAAGATATTAATTATGTGGATGCATGGATCGTTCGCGGGTTTGCTAATCTGCAACTCGGGGAAAACGAGGTGGCGTTGCAAGACTTGCGACACGCGTATGAACTCGATTCGATTCGTCCGCAAACACATTACTTCCTCGCGCTCGCATTGCACAAGGTTGGAGAAGACGACGAAGCAATTCTTTTCTTTGAGAAATCACTCGAACACGACTTTGAATTTAGTGACGAAGTCCGTTGGAAGTTGGTAGAACTCTTCACCGCACAAAAGAACTATGACCGTGTGATTGAATTGTACACAGACCTCCTCGATACTGATTCCAAACCGCAGAAATTTGTTTCTGCGATTCACACCGCTGTTGATATCCTACAGAAGCCTGAGCTCGCTTTGGAGTTTGCAGAACGACTTATTCAAGATGATCCTGAAAGTTCTTTTGCCTTAAATATGTATGGCTGGGCACTGGTCGTAAACAAGCAGTTCATTCAGGCCGAGAAGATTCTTACAAAAGCTGAACGAATTGATCCTGAAAATCCTCGAACCTTTCTCAATCTTGGGCTTCTGAACGAAGAACAAGCAGAATTTGCAAAAGCAAAAGAGCTCTACAAAAAGAGTTATGATCTCGGGAAGGATCTAGAAGGCGAAGCGGCAACCGCTGTTACAAATCTTGCCGCAGGAAAGTACAATGAACTTCTGGCGCGCACAGAAAAACCTGAAGAACAAGAAGCACCCATCAACCCGAAGAATTCGCCGTAGAGGAAAGTCTAAGAGTTTAAAAGTTGTAGGGGCAATCCCTTGTGGTTGCCCTTTTTTATACAACGCAGAAGAGACGACACCGTCTCTTCTGCGTTTTCTATTATTCCAAAATTCCGTAGAAGCGTGGGATTTTTTTGATTTCGGATACGTATCCTGGGAACTTTGTGAACAAGGGGTTTAAACCCCTTGTTCACAAAGGATGGATCGATAATTCAAATAGGAGTCGACGACATTAGGAAATGTCGCCTGCAATATTTTATTGCGAGGATTTGTTTGCAATGAGAATCAAGCAGGTTCAGGGCTGTGTCCTGAACCTCATGTTTAAAATTACATCCTGTTTGTACGAAAAGAAGTAAGACAGAGCCTTGCTCCTGCAAAAAGATGTTTAGTTAAAACAACAACAAGAATCCCAAGCGCCTATTGCTTCATAATCACAACCGGGTACAGGATTTTCCCTTATGTTTATTGCAATAGCTCCTGCTTTTTCACATGGATTCTGATTTCCGACCCCACTTCCTCCGCTCAAACACATTCCTTTTGTGAATCCTTGATCTTCACATCGGTTATTACATTCATCTTTTGTGAGAGAACAACCGCTTATAAAAATACCGATTGTCAGGATTATCCCAGTGATGAGGAAATTAATTTTCATATGAGGAGGGTCGTGATTGAGGGAGAGAATAGCATATTTAAGTATAACCGTTCGTTTTTTTAGATAGTATTCCTTTACGCCTGCCGTCTTTTAGAAAGAAGTAAAATTCCGCCACCCGCGAGTACCGCAATAATGATGGGCCAAAAAGGAGCTGTTCCTCCTGATTTTTCAAGTTCATCTGGTTCTGGTGCCACTGAATGCATTGTCGATCCGGCAGTCATTGCAAAGACCTTTTCGCTTATCGGACTTTCATTCCCCATCTCATCAATCGCAATTACTTGGAAAAAATATTCTTTATCGTCCGACAACCCATCAATATACCATTGTGTTCGGTTGTCAGGAACTATATTAAAGTCTCCTTCACCCGTTTCGGCATCTCCAAATTCAACACGGTAATTCGCAATCCCTGAATCATCTTTCGCTGGTGACCAAAAGAGCGTCACTTTCCCGTCTCCGCTTTCAGCAGAAACATTGGTAGCAGTTGTCGGAGCCACTAAATCATCTCCTACGATAATGATAGCCACCCTTGGGAAATCTGTTTGATTCCCTGAAAGATTGATCGCCTTCACATCAAGCGGAAATCTTCCAGCTGTTTGTGGAGCATTAAGTGTTGCTACAAATGCATCCCCTTCTCTATGGTATGCCGTTAAATATCCTTGAAAAACAGAATCCGCACTAGACAAAGGTTCTGTTGCCGTAATTGTAACAGTAAACGGTTGTCCTTTTTTCAATCTTCCTGTTGGAGTAATATCGACTGAAATATTCGAATAAGCAATAGCATTTTCTTCCCCTCCCACAATAATAATATCCGCATTTGGAAAGTCTATTTGATTCCCAAGAATATCTGCTGCATTGACATCAAGTGGGTATTCTCCACTTTCTTTCGGAGCTGTAAGTGTTGCCACAAAGGCATCTCCTTGCATTTCGTGTGCCGTTAAGATTCCTTGAAAAATAGAATTTGCTCCCGACAAAGGTTCGTCGGCCGTAATCGTCACCGTAAACGGTTGTCCTTTTTCCAAATATCCTTCTGGTGCAATCATAACCGAAATATTTTGCGGTGGAGATTGGTCTACTCGAATAATAATTTCATTTGAAACGAGTTGATCATTTGCAGTAGAAGCTGCTTTAAATATATGCATTCCATCTCCGAGTCTAGGCGTCTGATATAAAAAATTTCCCCTTACGTCGACTTTTAGTCCTTCGACAAGCAGTGTTGGTCCGTCAGTAATCGTAATAGCATCTATTTTTTGAGCTTCCCCTGTAATCGTCACTCGTTCCGAACGATACGTTCCTGGGCGTGGTGTAATCAATGAAATTGATTCTTCTCCCTGTGGAATTGTGATACTGCCACCTCCCAACGTTACCTTAAGTTCGATTTCTCCCGCTCGCCTGAGATCTTCTAATGCGTGTACTGCCAGTGATTGATTCCCTGGTGTCTGAAATGTAAAAGCAAGAAAGAATGTATGTGATCCCTGGTCTTCTGCTATAAATCGATAATCTGCTGGCAAATCCGCTCGATCATCACTCGACGAAAAACGCACTGTCCCTCGATAGGTTGGGACGACCTCTCCTTCTTTGTCTCGTGCAACTACTTTTGCCGTAATATTTTGGCCAATAACAACATCTGTTTTTATATTTTCAAGAGAAAAATACGCCACGTCTTCATCTCCTTCTGGAAAAAGACTCGTTTGTAAAGCCTCCCCCATTCCATAACTTTCAAAATTTTCTATAAAATCTCCCACCCCAGATCCAACATTCCCAAGTAGACTGCCTGAAAGAAAAAACACAACCTCTGGTTTTTCAAATAAAAGCATCTCCCCCACTAATACTGAGATTGTTGAAATCCCTGGAGTACGAGAAGAAATTTTTCCGTTTACATATCCATATTCATCCGATGTTCCTCCTGCGATAACTGCATCTTCGTTGCGTGTGGAGAAGACTTTCACGCTTTCTCCAACCACTGGATTCCCAAAAGCGTCTCGAAGTGTAACAGAGAATCGAGCCTCTGCTTCTCCATCGGCTTCGATTGATTTATCACGAAATGCAATTTCTGATCGATACGCGGATACCGACCCTGCAAACACGTGAAAGTCTTGTGACACCGTCTCCATATCTCGGAATACATTGAGTGAATAATCACCCGCTGTGTGAAAATGTAAGTTATGTAGTGTTGACCGCAAAATTCCAAACTCATCGGCTTGCGCTGTCATCATCACGGAATTTTGCTGTGGACGAACGACCTGTAGGTCAACGCTTTCCTGTGAGAAAAGTCCTGAAACCCGCACATCAATATCCTCTCCTGCAATGCTATCGGGTACCGTCACCTGCGGAGTCGCCGCAAAAGTCACGCCTCCAAAGAGAAGTAATGCTGAAAGAACACCGAAGATTTTTGTTTTGAAATACATTTTTTCATCCCACATGGTACCACAAATGCAGATTTTCAAAAAATTTTTATAGAAAAAAAAGGCTCCGTTTCCAGAACCTTTCATTTTTACTAACTTTTCAGTTCTTAGGATGTCTTCTTGGATGAGTGAGAACCTGTCAAAGCTGTTAGTGGCACTACTAAAAGTACAAATCCACTAAGACCAGAACAGAATGCCATTAATCCACTATTGGCAACTGTTCCCATCCCTGCAGGAACAACTCCAAAGTAAACTAATCCCGAGTAAATTGCTCCCAACAGAAACAAAATACAAAAAATTACAATTGCTTTCATTGTATTAATTTTTAAAGAACGATCAGGCTAGTAGGCTTTTATAGAAAAACTCACTAACCTTCACGTTGTGAATTTATAAATTGAAAATTTATTTTTTAAATGCAACACCTGTAGGAAGTAAATATCCCTGGGCTTACGCCACAGGGCATTTCAACTGAATTCAAGCGAAGCTTGTCCTAATTTTGTTTTGGATAACAAAACTTCATTAGGATTTTTTCCATCCCTCGCCCTGACGGGACGGGGAATTTCTAGCGGATTATTAAACTACAAGTGTCATGACCCATCTCATTAAAACAGAACGGCAAGAAATATA
>CAZEON010000062.1:0-6506 GCA_964513975.1 uncultured Candidatus Peribacteria bacterium | reverse complement strand
AAATTTCCTTCTTTCAGTTCGGAAACGATTTTTTCTGTTGAGTCGTACATTATTTTTTCATAAATATTTTCTTCATAGCAATCGCTGTTTGCGCATATTCTTTTCCCATGTGTTTTCGCTCGATTGCTTGTTGCGCTGTCTGACACGCAAGAATTCCTTGGATTACCGGAACTGCCTCGGATAGAGAAACTTGAGTCAGTCCCTCAATACAGCTTTTTAAAACATATTCATAATGATCGGTATCTCCTTTTATAACGCATCCCAAGGTGATAACAGCTTCAGGATACGTATCCTGAATATACTTTTGCGCGGTGACAGGAATCTCTACAGCACCAGGAACTTTTACGAGTTTGTATTGTTCTCCCTGAGTATCTAATTCTTCACACACTGAAGTAATCAATGCCTCAACAACATTGTCACCAGATTTATCAAATGTAGAAGCAACGATGAGTATCATGTTGGGAGGAGTATCTTCAAGAGAGGGGATTTTGCAAGCAACTATTTAGGAGGTCCTACTTTGTTCACAGAGAAGGGAAGTGTTTGAAGAAGTTCGTCTCCAATCCAAATTTCTACTCGATATTCACCCGCTTCCTCGAACTTCACATTGTTAAAGTCGCTAATGAAACACATTTCTTTCTCCTTCTTTGGATCGCCCTTACGATCGAGTTTTCCTTCTAGCTTCGCAATGGTCTCTCCCGTTTTCTTTTGAAGAATCTGAATCTTGAGTTTTGTAGATTTAGAAATGTTCACATTAAGAACAATCGCCATCTTTGGATGATTGGTGGGAAACTTTGCGGTTCCTATCGTTTTAAACATCCCGATAATATTGAGCTTTCCTTCTTGTGAAAAGAACGCACTGTCACAAAGGTGTACGAAATTGATATGGGGTTTGGTCATGATTCGATGCTAGTAGTCTTTGTTTTTTTTGCAACATCAAAAAACCCCCGCAGTGCGAGGGTTTTTAGTGTCATGACAATTTCTTATTCCATAATATCGTCCGTGTCCTGCATCATTTGCCAGAGCTTTACGATTACCTTTGCCATTTCAGCTCGAGTAATAGGTCGGCTTGGTTCAAAGACACTTCCATTTCCAGAGATCATACTGTGCTCTGTCGCAAAGAGAACATACGGTTCATACCATGAATTGGGCTGTGCATCGAAATATGGATTTTCAATTTCAGAAGTGATATCCAATCCTGACATTTCCAAAATCACCTTCAATGCTTCTACCCGAGAGATGGAATTATCCGGTCTGAAAAATCCATTTGGATATCCACCGATGATACCGTATTTTTTCGCTGTCGTGATGTACGGAAGATACCAAGCATCCATCGTTACATCAGGGAAGGGAACTTCTTCGATGTTTTCTTCCAATGGAATACTAAACGCATTCACAGTAATCTTCGTGAGTTCTGATCGAGAAAGTCCGACATCAGGATCATAAATTCCTTCAGATTTTCCTTCGACAACTCCTCGGAATCTGAGGTCATCAATATAATTAGCAGCCCAGTGTCCTTTCGTATCGGTAAACATTTTGGCAGGAGTTGGTGCAAACCCAGGAACAAGTCGTTCGACTTCTGGGTAAATAACCATCACAGCTTCTTCAATCACTACTTCACCAGCCATCTCATCAAAGAGGGTAATAATATCTTCTCCTTTTGTGTCAAGAACAACAAAGTAGGACATGTGATCGACTTCTACTACCATGTTTCCGTCGAGGATTTGTCCTCCATTACCAGCAAGTTCATATTTATTTTCAATAGTATTGTAAGTAAACACTTTTACATTTTCTGGATTCGTAAATTGTTTTGTAATCGGTATTGAGAGCGTAAATGGTTTTGTAAAAAAGAGGGGAGTGCCATTGGAAGCGCCGGTCTCAACAGCTTTTTCAATTGTAAATCCTTCTGGTAATTCAGGAAGCGTCGAAAAGACAACTGCTTGCGGAGTCGTAATAATTCCCTTGAAAAGATTTCCATCGACATCTTTTACAATCGTGTCTTTTGCAAAATCAATTATTGACTTGGTGTACAAGTTTCGAAGTTTCACTGGTCGAGTCATGACACCTTTTGAAAGGATCAAATTGATTGGATCAATGGAATCAAGAACTCGAATAGATCCAGTTGTTGGCAATGTGTAAGAGGAAAGGCTACTTGAAGAAGCTCGGTAATAACGAGAACTTCCCCCGCCACCGCCTCCTCCACCACCGCCTCCGCCACCAGAGGAGACACAGCTTTGACCACTTGAAGTGTATCCTGAATTACAAGTGATAGCACAACTTGCAGCAATCGTTCCGTTACTTATGGTTTTATTGGAACACACCTGAATTGGTGTTGAGTATGCGGATTCGAGATCATCATCATCTCCAGCGGTAATTTTGTAATAATAACTCGTCCAAGCACTTGTAGTGCTATCGGTAAAGGTTTCGGTTCCTGCTAAAATTGCAGATGTGTTGACTTGTGAATAACTCGTTCCGTCAGATGATCGGTAGACGGCATATCCGTAGAGATCGGAAATTGCAGAATCATCAGCATTGGTCGTTACTGCAGTCCAGCTAAGCCCCAAACTTGTTCCGCTTCCAGAACTTTGTGTAAGTCCGGCGGGAGCTTTTGGTGCGAGACCATCAGGAGCAATTCCGGGAGCAAAGACGGTGAAGTGGTTCGTCTTCGCTTTCAAGACGAGTTTCCAATCGACGTAAGCAGTAAATGTCGGTATTGTTCCAAGGGCATCATCGATAAATTTTTCGTATCCCGTTACCGTTTCGGTTCCGTTGTACATTGTCCACTCATTAGCGTTGACCACTTTGTAAAAAGCTTTTCGAGATGTTTCGAGATAGACCCATGTATTGCTTGTATCATCCCAGTACCCAATTTTCATGGATTTGAGTTTTGAAAGATCTTGCATTCCATCGTTTTCAATTTCTGTTTTGTAAATCACCATGTCCAAATCAACATAGTCACTGAGGTTGTTAATCGGTTGTCCAGAATTATCTTTAGCCGTAATATCAACGGCCTTTCCGGCAATTGGATCCATATTACTTGTTCCAGAAACGGAAGAAGTTGCTTTCGCTGTTACGTTTCCGCTCGAACTCGAACTTCCCAGAGCATTTGGAGGGAAGGTGAGTTCAACACCCGTTCCAGATGATGTTCCATCATCAGCTTGTCCCGTGTCAGTTATCTTTCCACCTTGAGCAGGTGTAATTGGTTTTGCGGCTTGAACATTGTTCCAGTTGGAATCGGCAGAAAGGGATATGTTCTTATTTGTAAGACTAGAAGAAGAAACCACCAATTCCGCTGGGAATTGTGCTTCCATATATCCATCTCCAGATCCAAAGACTTTCCATGTTCCTGCGGTAACTCCCAGAGTATAGACCCCAGTTCCATCTACTGGAGCAAAGGAATGCTCACCAGTACTATTTTCACCGTGAATCCATCCATTCGGAACTTCTTCACCAGCGGTGTAGGTTCCACTGCTATTTGCATCGACAAAGATCACACCAGAAATGGTTTTATCAAAAACAGCAAGTGTGAAGTCAACGGTTTGATCGCCTGTTCCTGCAATAGAAGTTGGCTCACCAGAAGCAAAGCCTGGTTTGTCCGCTCCTACAAAATAGTTTCCAGAAACAAGAGTTGGTACCGTAATTGAGTAAGCTCCTGTGCCGTCAGATTCTGTTCCTGCATGGAATCCTGTTTCAGGATTTCCAATCCAGATCCATGCGTTCCTTTGACCAGCGTCCGGTCCAGATATCGTACCATTGATAGTCACAACATCAGCTCCTGATAAGTTAGGAACGATAAATTGAACGGTTCGACTTCCATCGACGACAATATCTTTTTTTGTGAAATTCATTCCAGTGTCGCCACTTGGGACAGGAACAAGTTCTCCCAATGTTGGCACGTGCAAGAAGAAGAAATAATCCCCATTTTCCAGTTGCATTGTTGTTGTAATGGATGATAAATCATCTACATGGAATGATCGGTAAAATCCGTTTGGTGTTGGGATTGCTCCATTGAAGGCAACTCCTTCCACATCTACAAATCCTTCTTGACTGGCTTGTCCATTTGTAAATTGGAGTGTGATTGTATTGAGATCACTGTTTACAATGATAATGTCAGCATTGCTCACGTCCCCATCTGTTGCATTTACATTGGCAGGGTTGTTTGCATAAGCGTCATCAGCTGCTTCATTGAGCGTGTCATTGTTGTCCAGATTGTTAATTCCTCTCTCTCCGTAATCTGGTGTCCAAATGTCTACTCGATAAATTCCAGAAGGAACACTTAAACTATAATTACCAGAAGCATCTGTCATGCCTCCATATTCTTGTCCGAGGTAGTTTCCTGTTGTATCATATTTTACAGCTCTGATTGGCCTGTTAACAGAAGGAGTATTAACGACAGAATAGGTGGTATCTGTACTTATTCCAACTTTTCCTGAAATCGTTCTCCATGTAACATCGGAAGCAGGTTTAAGGTTGATATTTGAAGCATTTGCAGTAGTAACCGTGACTGCTCGTTCGTATTGCATCCATCCTACGCCCGGAGCATCGGTTTCTATATTCCATGTTCCTGGATCAACATACAAAATGTAATTTCCCGTTGCATCGGTCATGGTGTCAGCATGTCCCCAACCAGTCGTCTGGTATGCCCAGACGGGAGCATAGGAGACGGGTTGAGATTGTGAATTGAGTACTTTACCAGAAATGGTTTGTCCTGGTTTCTTAATCTTAAAGATCACACTAGGAACGTCGCCTTGTACGTTAATAGTTTGCTCCTGTCCATTGGGGAGACCTGGTTTAAAGGCTCCCACGGCATACGTTCCGAGCACTGGAATTTTTAAGGTAAAGGTTCCATTTGCATCGGTTTTTGCATTTGATCCACCGAAGCCTCCCGAAGGTTGATAGGCATAGACTTCCGCATCAGAAATACCATGACCCGAATCATCTTGCACGATACCCTCAATAGTAATATCAGAAACTTGTCCTGCGATGGAAATATCAACCTCTCCAGCGGTCGATCCATCACTTGTATAATTCACTGGCATTGGTGGCATCCAGTCTGGCATTTTTGGGGGACCCATCATTGCGCCTTTTGGCATGGCCGGACCAATCCCAATATTCCAGTCACCAGCAGGAAGGTATATAGAATACGGATTATTGCCATTTACAGATGGGGTTACGGTTTTGACACGGAATCCATTTGGTGAACTGGCGAAAATATCAACATTATCAACGACGTTTCCAGAACGGAAATCTCCTGCCAGAGTAACGGTAACTGTCGAAGTGGCTCCATCGTCTTCGGCAAGGAGGGTAAAGTCGTT
Source organism: uncultured Candidatus Peribacteria bacterium (assembly GCA_964513975.1). Taxonomy (GTDB): domain Bacteria; phylum Patescibacteriota; class Gracilibacteria; order UBA4473; family UBA4473; genus CAZVBV01. Next base: position 1,194 of record CAZEON010000062.1, on the reverse strand, counting down.
TTCGGTCGAATCTCCATTAGAAACCCAAATCGGTTCCGGCATTTGCTTTCCAATATAATTTGTAGAATTAAGCGTTACAAAAGGATCAGTAAAGATGTGATAGTCTCCATCAGGAAGACCTGTAAATGAGTATGTTGCCTTCCCATCATCGAGTTGGGGGGAGAGGGTGTCATCAGAGAATGCAGAAGTTGTTGTTTCCATTGGTCCGGTCATTGGAGACCCGAGGTACACTTTCATAGTTCCTCCAACTTCAGATCCTGCGGTTATTTCTCCTGAAATCGTTCGGCTTCCTCCTTCACTAATGAAGAGTGGCATGGTTGAAATTGATTCCAGTAATGCTCCAGTAGGAGCGAAGGTTTTAATATCAACGGTGTATCCAGAAGTTTGAAAATCTTTTGGAATAGAAGAATTTACAATGCCTTGAATATCCATGTGAAGGAAATCATTGGTTTGTGTTGCTCCACCTCCTGTTATGATATCAATAGTTCTTGAGGCTTGTGTTTTAATAACATTTGCAATGGTAATGGTTCCTTCGTTCCATTCGTTGATATCATTATTAATTGGTGAGAATGGATCTTTTGCTGCACTCGAAATATCAAATCCAGAAGGGAAGGTGAGTCGTATTTTTCCTCCAGAAGGAATCGCTTTTAGCGTTGGAACATCAATAAAATACATACTGGTTTGTCCTGCCATTCCGTTCATCGGGAAGGCTCCTGCCATCATCATCCCCATAGATCCCATGTCCATCATGGGACCATCTCCTCCGCCACCCATCATTCCTGGACCGCCTCCTGGACCGAGTTGTCCAAAGGTTTCACTACTATTGAGAAGGGGACCGAGGGCAGCATTTTTATGAGAAGGGTCTCCGCCACGATTGCCACTATCAGTAATAACATTTCCTGATTTATCTTTCACATTATCTAAGAATATTTGGAAGGCAAGTGTACTGATATTAAAATCAAATCCTTCTATAATTATGGTCATTGTTTCTTTGTCATAGGTGAGATTGAGATCTGAAATTACAGACAACGGATTTCCTCCGGTGGTTGTATATTTTTCTAAATTAGCAGTTGTTTGCCATACTCCTTCTGCCGTCAATCCATTAATAAAGTAGTTGGCAGGATTAAGAACCGAAGCTGCCCATCGAGTGGTTTCTGTTTGAGGGGCGGCATTCATTTGTTCAGAGAAACTAAT
>CAZEON010000061.1:0-6685 GCA_964513975.1 uncultured Candidatus Peribacteria bacterium | reverse complement strand
GCAGATAACACGACAACGGCGCTTACTTCCAACATTAGTTGGACGGTAAGTAATGTTCCGTCTTGGTACACAGTTTCGCCGATGTCTGGTTCTGGTGATGCGACACTCACCATTACGTATCAGGAGAATACGGCAACGACTTCTCGTTCTGATGACTTTACTGTCTCAGGCGGAAGTGCAAATGCAACGTTTTCTTTAACGCAAAATGGGGCTGCTGTTTCGATTGTACTCAATCCTACATCTGCAACGGTTTCGGCTCCTGCAGGTACCTCAACAACCGCTCTTACTTCCAACACCATTTGGACCGTAAGTAGTGTTGCCAATTGGTATTCTGTATCGCCGATGTCTGGAACAGGTGATGCGACACTCACCATTACGTATCAGGAGAATACGGCAACGACTTCTCGTTCTGATGACTTTACTGTCTCAGGCGGAAGTGCAAATGCAACGTTTTCTTTAACGCAAAATGGGGCTGCTGCTATATTGGTGTTTAACGACCTCGATACGTTGGAGGTTCCTTATAGTGAAGGAGATACAACTGCTGGACTTACTAGTAATTGCGATTGGACTGTTGAAGTTTTAACTTCTGACGATGCTGATTGGGTTACCGTTTCTCCAATGAATGGAAGTGGCAATGCTATATTGTCTGTCCATTGTAGCGAGAATACGAACAATTTTGCCCGAACTGCCCTTATCAAGGTCACGGGGTGTGACCTTGTGACAGAGAAGATGATCCATCAAGACTTCCTTACAGGAATTAATGACCCTGTTATTAAAACCAACAGGAGTGTCTATCCAAACCCATGTAGAACAAATATAAATATTGAACTTATAAAGGATGATTTCCGAATGGAGATTATAAATCTACAAGGTCAAAATGCTCTCTCAAGAGATGTCTCTATTTACAGTGATAGAGAAATTCAAAACTGGAATATATCAACACTCATTCCAGGAACGTATTTGTTAAAAATACTGAATAAAGAAGGAGTATTGGTAAAAAAAATTATCAAGAATTAGTCTAATTTGTTTTTTAAAAAAGGGCTCTTTTTTTGAAAGGCCGATTCATGAGAATCGGCTTTTTTGCTTGTTTTTTTGTTTCTTTAATCCGTAGAACAGAAGCCATCTGTTTCTCCTTGATTGAATTAACATGTTTCCCCTCTACGCGTGTCACCTACACAATACAGATCCGATATTCAGGCAGGGGGCTCAAGTATAAAAGGGAAGATAAATGGAAAGTTTTGGGGCAATAGTTCCCAATTCGCTCCTTTTCTATCAGCACAGGTATCTCCCGAATCCAAAAATTCTGTCATTCCCTCTCTCAGTGGTCCACTCCTTCCTTCAGGATGATTCACCGCACAAACAAAAAATTTCGGAGTGCATCGTTGTGTGTTGGGTTCGATGGTTGCTGCTGTAAATCCAATAATCTCTGTTTTATAGTCCGTTCCATCTCCCAGGGTTTCGCTCCACGATGAAGCCCCCATATCAATGATAGCTGAAGTAACATACTCCTCTCTTCCAACTATCATCTTTAATCGAAATTGATATTCACTCTCACTTACTATTGTACCAACAGCACTATAATTTGTTGAACTGCCTTCATTCTTTGGTAGAAAGGCAAATGCTTTCTCCTCAGGACTCCCATCTTTAAAGCGTTCGACATACATTCCTGGAAAAGTTCCGGATACTTCTGGTATCGCCGTAAATGATATTTCAACATCCTCTGCTAAATACGTGTCATTATTAAGATTATTCCCACATGCATGCAGGTCTTCTTGGAAAATACCTTCCCCTGGATCGATCGCTCCTAATAACGAAAGTGTTATTTCATCATCAGCTGCCATAGTGTCTCCCTCGACTCCTGATAATGTTGGTCCACCACTTCTCTTGATACTCATTCCTGTGAGCGTAGGCTTCACTGGATCATAAAAATCAATAATTAGTTCTGAAGAAGTACAATTTGCAACTTGATCACACACTTCAAAACCACGAATTTTATTTAAATTATAAGTACCTGAGAAATTCCCGAGTACATTAAGATCAAAAGGGGCATACCAATGATCTCCTTCCTGTAAACAATCCGCTCCCATATCCGTACAATCAATACTGACCGCTACTTCTTCATTTGTAAAATCATTTGACGCATAGTCAAACTCTATCTCTGGTGCTATTTTATCAATTTTGATCATCACCGGTTCCGTTGATATCGCTCCGTTAAAAGTTATTGATACCGCCCATTCTCCATCTGTAAGAAGATTATTCACCGTTGATAAATCTAAATCAAAATCATACTGAACGTCATGGTGGATAGTCACATCATCTATAAAAATTGATACTGGAATTGTTGTTCCTGATTTTGCAAGCGTTACGTCCACAGAGACTAGTTCTCCTTCAAAATATCCATTTACAGAAACTGGATCATATACAGATCCCCGAAACACGATTGTTTCAAAACCTTGAGTTTGTTCGGTGCTGTTTGTTTGAGGATTAAAAACCATTCCTAACTCAGGAAAATACCAATCTGCCTGCCATGCATTCGCTGTCGACATCCCAAGAAATGGCACGATCAGTAAAAACAAAATGTTCATTCGTTTTTTTCGGTGCAACATACTCATCAAAAGTACAATCATCGCCAGTGCGAAAATGATAATCATCCATACCTCAAATCCCCCGTCTCCGTATTTCTCGATCACTTGTTCTGGAATCTCGATAAGGAAACTCGCTGATTCTTTTTCTGCAACGTAATTATTTGTTTTTTCTTCGATAATATTCCCGTCTCGTGAAATCTTTACTTCTACGCTTATCTTCTTTGTTGAAATAGGTGCCGTGAATAAAAAGCTTTCTGTGAATTCATCTCCCTCTGCCACAAACATTCGTGCTTCTTGAAGAGAATCTGCTTCTTCGTTTTTTGGATCAAGAAACGCCTCCATATTCATTTCGAGCGCACCTCTTTCGTTATCAACAACCCCCGAAACAATTACTTCCACAGTCTCTCCCGCTTCCACTGCTCGATCAGGAAGAATACGAATAGATTTTATTTCCGCAAAATCTCCTTCTACGAAAAAATTATCCCGCACATATCCCGTCACAGGGTTTTTTTTGCTGTCTACAACACGTACGGCAACAATGTAATTTTCTGGATTTTTTGGTATCGAGAAAGAAAGTGTAAATTCTTTTTCTTCGTTTGGAACCATTTCTACCGCTTCCTCATTATCAAGAACGAATATTTCATCACCCCCCACTGCATGCTCGATAAGTCTGAGTTCTGGTTTTACTTTTTGTGTCTTTGATCCGTTCACATAGAGAAAGGAAACTTTTACATTTGACCCTACGTCGAGAGTTACATTCTCAATAAGATTCGTACTCACTTCAACAAAGTTTTTTGGAATCTGTATTCCCGCTGACCCGCTTGCAACAAGGTTTCCCTTCTCGTTTATAAACTCTGTCGCCAATACAAATCGTTCTGCAATTGTGATTTTCGATACATCAAACTGAAACGGAATATCAATCCGTCCTTCTTGCACGAATGTGTCATCCCATTGAATATATTCTCTCCAAATCTCGTCATACTGGGGATAATTTTTTATTATAAATGTTATCTTTTCGATATTGGGGGTTCGTACCACTCCTGAGACCCTCCCTTTTACCACACCATTTCCCGAATGAAGAAATTCCACAGAAACGGGCTGGATAATATTTGTTTTTACCTGAATAATTTCTTTCTCCTGAGCTTGTGAAGGAATCGCAAAAAATATTCCTGCCAACGCAAGAACAAGTCCGCAAACCGGTAATTTTTTGAGATTCATTTTTGTTTTTTTATTCTAAAGTAGAGTGTAGAACTTTTTAAAGAAAATCCAAAATTTTAACAAATTCTAAAATTCTCTTTAAATCTCGTCATTGCGACATTTTTCTAACCCGGGTTAGAATCAATGACGAAACTCTTTTTGATTCATCTTCTCATTCCATTCCCCCATTCCATTTGCAAAACATTCACTTTTTTCTCACAATAACCACCGACATGGGAAGACTGCGACAAAGACATCGGCGATCATCTGTATTTTACCGTCGGAGACGACGACGAAACTACGTACCCTTCCTCACATTTCTGGTCGCTTTTTGCGTAGTGATGTGGCTTGGAGTTCGTTTTTTCTCCATGCTCTTTTCCGATGTCCGGTCTGAAGCGGCTTCTATGGAATTGCAAATTCTCAAAGGACGGGCAGAATTTACGTTCTCTGAAAGTGATGCCTGGACACCAGCCTATTCTGAACAAAAATTTCTGGAAGGAGATTCTATTCGTACATCGAATAACACTCGCGCCTCTCTCGAATTTTTGGGAGGAAATATGATTTTTTTGAACGAAAACTCTGAGATTTACATTTCAGAACTTGAAGAAAAATCTTCTGGAAAAAAGATTATTTCTTTGGAATTGAGACAGGGAGAAATATGGACATACGCTTCTGGTGATGCTTTTGAAGACGATTCAAAATCAAAATTTGCTGTGGAAACTGAGCGCGTCCGCGTGCATGTACGCGGAACAATCTTTGATCTTTCTACCCGTGGACAACAAGACACATTGAGACTCATAAAAGGAAGTGTCGATGTAGACGTGTTTAATGATTCCGATAAAGAAAACTTCACAAACGTAAGTGTTGGTGTCGGACAAAAACTTGTCGCATCAAACACAAGTCGGGACAAACTCTTTGCTGAAAAAGATATCTTGGAAATTATTGACACGGACTTCATTCACTCTGAATGGCACCTGCAAAACCTTGAACGATTCGCTCCACAAGAAGCAACTCAAATTCGTCGACGAATTGAAGTTGCAGCCCCTGCTGCCAATGCGTCAACCGAAGCGATTCCAACTTCAATAAACCTCGGAAAGCCGAAAATTCTTTCTCCAAAAGAAGGAGCTCGAATCGCTGCAGAACAAGACTCTGTGAAGATCGAAGGAACAGCCCCTTTGAAGGCTGTACAGATTATTGTAAATGGATACACACTCACACGATTTCAACCCGGAGACAGGAAATGGGCATACTTCGGAGCAACGAAATTTGGAACGCTTCTCCCGGGAGAAAATACATATTCTGTTATCGCAATTTCTCGGGATGGAAAGAAGTCTCCTCCCGCAGAAGTAAAGGTTTTTTATGAAGGAGAAGGAGCTACTTTACCTACAGAATCAGATGATATTGTCTCAACAATCAATGAGTTCAAGACCCCTGTTATCACACGTCCGACCATTATTGATGAAGGCGAACCGTACCAAACTTCAAGTGAAGTTGTCACTATTACTGGACTTGTTGACCCCAAGACGAATGCTGTAGAGGTAAATGGATATCGACTCAAAAAATTCCAACCTGGACAAACGGAGTTTTCATATATTGCCAATTCTAGTCTTCGGAATCGAAACATGAATGTAGGAGAAAATACATATGAAATAGTTGCCTTTGGACCCGATGGAAAAATGGCGACAAAGACTATTAAAGTCTTTTACTCGCCCATCAATCTTGATAGCGAATGAAACCCATAGAATTCTTTTCTTTTTCCGATGCCAACAAGGCAGAGTGGGACAAGTTTGTAACTGAAAGTCCCACAGGGTCTGTGCATCAAATTTCCGCATGGAAAAACTTTCAAGAAAAAATTCCTGGACGCGGTCCTGCTCTTGGATTCGGTGTGCGAGACAAGGATAGTGGTGAGATTTTCGCAACTGTGTTTTGCGTTCGTATGCAGACCATGTTTGAGAAATTCTGGTGGTATTCCGCACGAGGTCCTGTCTTTGATGAAGCAAAAAATCAAGAAGCAGGAGATTTACTTATGGAACATGTTGCAAAAGAATTGAAAAAAATTGGCGGTATTTTTTGGCGATTTGATCCATACTTTGAAAAAGGAGTTCGAACTCTTAGAGTTCGAACTCAAAAAGCTACTCAAGATTACCAACCCACCGATACGTTAGAAATTGATCTCACGAAATCGGATGAAACGATTCTGTCGGAAATGAAACGGAAGGGACGATACAATATCAATCTTGCACAACGAAAAGGCGTTACTGTTGTTGCCATTGGAAACGGAACATTTACACCGCAAGATCTCGATGATTTTTGGAAATTAAATGGGGAAACAACAACCCGTGATCGATTCTCTGGACACGAAAAATCGTACTACCGACATCTTCTCGAAGAACTTGAAGATCATGCTGTTCTTTTCTTTGCAGAATTCGAAGGACAACGCATTGCCACAGCTATTTCGACATTTTGTGCTGACAAATCTATTTATTATTTCGGAGCTTCCAGCTCTGATCCGGAAGTGAGAAACCTTATGGCACCATACCTCCTGCAATGGGAGATGATGCGATACGCAAAAAAGAAAGAATGCAAAACCTATGACTTTTTAGGAATTGCTCCTGAGAATGTGAAGAAACATTCGTATGCTGGTATTTCTGAATTTAAATGGAAATTTGGAGGCTACCGAAAAACATACCTTCCAGGAAAAGAAATCGTACTAAGTCCGTTTTGGTACATCGTGTACCGCATGATCAAGAAAGCAAAAAGTCTTTTGTCATCTCGACCGTAGCGGAGAGATCCCTTCCTTTCAACAACCGAAATAAAGAGTGGTTCCTCGACGGAGCCTGTCCTCAATAAATAAATATCTACCGGCAAAGCCGGTAGTATTGTGAGAGCCCCTAAAAGGGGCT
>CAZEON010000060.1:0-6864 GCA_964513975.1 uncultured Candidatus Peribacteria bacterium | reverse complement strand
TGACACTTGTAGTTTAATTCCTACAGGTGTTGCGTTTAAAAAATAAATTTTCAAACAAAAAGTAGTTTCTATGAAAGAAAAAGTTTTATTATTTAGAGCTCTTTTTGATTATTTCGTCCGCGCGCTTGGGAATCCAAGTATTCCAAAATGGAATGGTGTTGGTGAGGGTTTTTTCCTCGTCAAACGCTTGTGCGGTCCTGTCACTCTACGGAGTAATAGGAAAATCCCCCACCTTATAAGTTTAACACAACATGCAAAAGGATATACCTGTTGGTTTGTGGGAGATTGACGGTGGTCTCTCTGTTTAGAGAACTAGGAATAGTAACCTCTATCAGGCGAATGAGACCACTGGCGAAAGATTAAAAAGATGATTGACTGCGGTCAATCAAAAGGGAGGAGTTGAACAATAGTAGGCTCCTTCCTTTCTTCCTCTCACAAAACTATGAGATCAGAAAATAACACTGAAATTAGCGAAAACGCAACTCCACAATGGGCAGAGTTAGTGAAGAGTATTCGCCCATCTCTTCATGCCTACATGGACATGAAGAAAAAACAACTGGAAAATATTTTAAAATTTTCCCCTTTATCATTTGCTCCTGAAACATTTGAAAAGAAAGGGAAATTTTTTTCTGGAGAAGTGGAGAGTGAAAAAGGAGGTCTTTATAGTGACGTGGTAAGTGAAATTCTTTCTTTGGGAGATGAAGTAAAGATGGTTCCCGTGGTAAAAGAAGAAAATGTAGACAGGGAAGAAGGGATTCTCTCAACGGATGAGTTACTTTACAGCAGGGAAAAGCCAAAGACAACAGGGGGTTTTTCGAGGGCTACTGTGAAGGCTATTCAGAAAGTCGATTTTTCACAAACACAGGTAAATTTCGAGCTCGTACAGAAAGAAGAAATAGAAGAGGATATAGAAATTTATCTGGGTTCTCACGGGACTGATAGACACATAGGAAAGATAAACACACTTGTTCAAGATGTACTTGATCCTCCCGAAACTGACGAACAAAAAGAAGAGAGAGAAAAGAAAATTCCCTTAAGGATGTTTCTCAGTGGGGATTTTTCTCAAAAAGAGTACGACCCCCTTCATCAAAAAAAAGAAGGATATACTGAAAAACAAAATGAAGCTTTTCAAGTTGCAAAAAGTCCGAAAAAAACACCTGTTTTATTTATTCAAGGGGGACCTGGAACAGGAAAGACAAAAGTAGAAGTAGACATTATTCAAGAGCACGTTCAGCAAGGACAAAAAGTTTTACTATTGTCGCATTCTAACAAGGGGGTGCAAGTACCAGCAAAAGCTTTTGCGAAAATACTCGGAAAAAAATCACAGAAATATATTCACGTGGCAGGGAATAGCACGGAAAAAATAGATACGAGTTTGCACAAAAATAGGTTGCACCACGGAGCACCAATTTTCCCCAAGCAACAATTCCAGGCTATAAATGACCTGACTGATGAAGAAATACATGAATACTTTAAAGAACAGGGAGAGTTTCTTAATGAAACGCCTGAAACAGGGAAAATCATAGAAGAGCGCAATAGACGAAAAGAATTAATCAAAGAAAAATATGAGGAGAAATGGAAAAAGCATATGCAGAAGATGGAAAAGAAACTGCACCATCCAGGATTAACGGTTTCAACTTTCGGATCACTTCTGAATGACGAAATACTGGCGGGAATAGAATTTGATGTTGTCATTATCGATGAGGCTACACGTATGAGATCTCCAGAATTGTTACAAGCTTTACAAAAAGCAGGAAAACAAATTATTTTCGTAGGAGATCCGACCCAGTTGGGGAATATTCCTCTTAGTCGTCCCGAGCAGACAGCCTTTGAAAGAGTTGTTTCAGAAAGGAATGATGAAAATTGGTATTACGGAGGAGATCGTTTCAATGGGCAAGATCTTTTGAAGAGATTTGAAGATGGTCCATTTACAGACGCAATTCGAGGGTGTAAAAACCCAGAAGAAGAATTGCCCTATGTCTTTCTCGACAAAAATTTTCGATCTCGTCCGAATATTGTAAAAATCTTGAGCGAGCTTATGTATGAAGGAAAATTAAAACCAGGGAGAGAGGGAGAAGAAAATGAAGGAATTGTAAAATGGTATGACACACAATTTGCCGAGGCAAAAGAAAGAAGCGCAGGAACTTCAAAGAGGAACACAGGAGAAGCTAAATTCATTGGAGAGAAAGTTTTAGGAATGTTACTTCGAAAAGAAAATCCCGTGGCACCAGAAGATATTGCCGTTATCGCGACATACAGCGAACAGGCAAAACTTATTCGTCGATACCTCAAGCGAAAACTCTTTTTCGATCCAAAGAAAACAAAAAACAAAGATCTGTATGAGCGTCTTGAGAAAAACATTGCTACGGTTGACGCTTTCCAGGGAGACGAAAGGAAAGTGGTATTTGTCTCTATGACACGAAGTAATGACGAGGGAGAGATTGGGTTTTTGGACGAAGAAAGACGAATGGGGGTTGCTATCGGACGGGCCCAAGAGGAATTGTATTTAGTGGGAAATGTAAAAACGGTTGCAGGAGGGAATGGGGATGGGCGATCGGGAGAATTTTTTGAAAAACTACATACCTTGGTTGAAGAAAATGGTGAGATAGAAACAGTAAACAAGAAAACCGCCTAGATAAGCGGTTAAATATGTTAGAGCTCCTGGCTGGACGCTAGTCGAACTTTCTTATTTCTTTATACCAAATCAAACGAGAGGATTCAAGCGAGGTGGATGACCCAGCAGTAGATATGGACCCCCTTGGTATTAAAATCCCCAAACCGAAGGTACCCCCGCCCCCTGGGTATAACTACTTAACACAAGGGCTCAAGTGTTAACTAAAGACCCCGCCCCCTACCCTTTACCCCTGCCCCACCTTCCGCCTACCAACTAATTATCATCCCACATTTTCAGTAGAACACGGGGAGGGAACCGGTCCGAGTGTTAGAAAAGACTTTGGATTTTTACCGCCAATTAAGACTTTATGACAAAAACAAAAAAAAATGATAAAAAGGAAGTAAGAAAATAAAATATGTAAAATGAAAGATGAAAAAAAATTAAAACATTCAACCATTAGGGATTTTTTTCAGACAAATGATGAAGAGGCTTTCCTTACTATTATTTTGTTGTTTTATTTTGAAAATTTTTTTAATTTCTTACAGAATCTTGCTTTCATTGGAATTATTGAAGACAGAAGACAATTTGACTACTTTTTAATCACACTAAACGAAAAAATTGTTAAAATCATTAAAGACGATAAAGCGTTTAAGAAAATAAAAAAGCTCTATACAGATTTTAATTTATTAGATGTTATTGCTTCGGATTTGATAGATTTTTTTGAGGCGTGGGAATTTTATTATGGAAAACAGATGAATCAAATTTTAATTAAGATAAAGCAAATTGCCAGTAGTAAAGGAGTGCTTGGGAAGTCATATCCTCAAATAGCTGAAATGATTATTGATTCAGAGATTTTTTCAAAAAAAGCGAAAGATGGCTATAGCGAAGATCTTGAATTCTTTAAACAAATGAAAATATATCTTTCAAAAAATGAAGAATTTATAAATGAATGGTCAGAAAACACTATTAAAAAGGAAAAAGAAAGATTAGGAAAACAAGAGGCTGGTCAGGCATTAAAGTATTTTGACCTTGAATTCGACTTTGAAAATGGGAAATTCTGGCAGAAAGACAATCCTCAATCAAAAAAAGCATTTCGATTAAAAAAGAAAAAAAGTAATAAAATTTATTTGGCAGGTTTTTTTCAGATTTTGTTAGAAAAAAAGGGTAAATGGTTTAGTGATCAAAGTGTTTTTGAAAGGTTAGAAGAAAATGATGGGAGCGTAGTAAAGGAACAAATAGATACATTTGAAAAATTATTTGATTCCATGAATCGAGCAATTTTTAATAAAAAATTCACAAAAGAATCTATACACAAAGACGGTTGTAATAACTGGCTAGAATATCAATCAAATCCAAAAGGAATACGGATAAAGCCTGATATAAACTAAGTTCCACCGTTTTCCACTGAAAATATTTTTTCGATGGATGCTTGCACATATGGATGATAGAAAAGATTTTTTAAATTCTTTAATTTTTTCGTGATGCAAAATTATATGAAATGTAGTGATTTTCAACTTAGTGTTACTTTATCAGCCCTTGGCTATTCAGTTGAAGAATTAGATCGATCAAATAACGAACGAGTAAAGTTCTGTTTTGTTATTGATAAAAACAAATCCATTCAGAAGGCAGTAGATGCTTTTTGGAAGGGAGAAGTTCGTCTTGAGCCTAAAACACTCTTCTTCCATCAAAAACTTCTTAAAAATCGTTTATTTGGAGAAAAATAAATATTTCAATGAAAAAACTAAAAATTGATCCCATAAAAATATTTCTGAACGATTCAGATGGAATATTCATGCTCAAAAGTATGATTCTCCAGAAATCGAATCGTTATAATGAAATACAAAAAAAACGAAGAGAGTTCTTCAAATCAGACGTCTATCCAGATGTTCAGGGGGAAATTCGTTCTTACTTTTTAGAAAAGGTATTTGACATGCTTTTAGAGGGAAAAGAAATTTTTGAAATAGAAAGAGATTTGTCGAACATGTGCTACACCCTTCTAAAAGCCCAAAACAAAGTCCCCAAACAAACTGAATGGACGAAGAATTATGAACACGCAACTGAGAGAGTCCGTATTGGAGATGTTGTTTCCCACTTCGTAGATAATCGTGGATTTCAAAGGAACATCGGGTGTCCGTTCCACGAAGACAAAAATGCCTCCATGAAGGTTTATGAAAAAAGTAATAGGTTTGTTTGCTTTGGGTGTGGGGCAAGTGGAAATCCTATCAACTTTGTTATGCAATACAAAAACTGCGACTTCAAAGAAGCGGTAAATTTCTTAGCCCATTTTTAACCATTAATCCCTTATGAAAATGAAAAATAAATATGTAGAAGAAACCATCCAAGAAATTCGCAAAGAAACGCTAGGCGGAGTTTGTGTCCATGCACGGACAGAAACTCCGGTAGGTATAAATGAAGTCATCGAAGCTATTAAGGATTTAGGAGAAACTCGAGGATGGATTATGAAAACAATCTTAGCCGTTTATATTTCAACCTTTTTAGAAAAGGAAAGTCCGGTTTGGATGATGTTAGTTGGGAATCCAAGTTCAAATAAAACAACCCTTGTTGAGCTCCTTCAAAAAAGTCCTGATATTTACGCTCTTGATACTATGACAGCAAATCCTTTCGTTTCCGGACAAAGGGAAACAAAAAAAGAGAAAGCTCATGATCTTTTGCCACTCCTAGATGGAAAATGTTTCATAATAAAAGAATACGGAGCATTTTTCGGTCGAAGTGATGAAATGGTAAAACAATTACTTTCAGATCTAACTGCTATTTATGATGGATCATATTCTAAGCACTCTCCTAGCAGAGGAACTAAAAGATATAAATCCACTTTTTCACACATTGGATGTGTAACACCGCAGGCTTTGAATTCTCGACAAAGATACATGAATTCAGTCGGAGCAAGGTTTTTATTTATGCGAATGCCAATTTTATCCGAAGAAGAACGAAACAAATGTTTATCTGATTTTTGGGATGGAAAAAAGAGAAAATCCAAAAATGAAATTTCTGAATTAGTAGCAATCTTCTGTGAAAATATAAAAGAAAAGATAAAAGAGGGCATAAATATTACTTTTCCAAAAAGTTCTCAAGACACACTCAATAATTATGCGAATCTTATCGCTAGAGCAAGAGGGATTGTGATAACAGAGTCTTCAACTTTTGAAACAGATGAAGGGAAAATACAAAAACATTACGAAGTAGTTGATATCCAAAAAGAAGAACCTTTCCGAGCATTGAAACAACTCAGGAAACTTGCCCAAGCCCTCACGCTTGTGAATGCAAAAAGTGAAGTAGGGGAAGATGAGTTGGCTATTGTGCGGAAAATAGTTCTTTCTTCTATGCCCACAAGGAGGGCAGATGTTTTGAGAAGTTTTGAAAAGGGAGAAGTGTTTACCGCAAAAAGTGCTTCGATCCTTCTAGAAAAAAGCCAGAGAACGGTAAAACGAAACTTTGATGAACTAGTTGCTTTAGGGGTTTTAAAAAGTGACAAAGGTGAAAATGACAAAGCTCGAACTTACGAATTGAGAGAAGAATTCAAAGAGATATTTCGGAAAAGTAATGAGGCTGATTTTGAATATGTAAAAGAAACTTTTGAAACACAAGAATGAACTACTCTGATATTTATTTTCAATTTAAACGCTACGCCCTGAACGAAAAGGGAATGCGTCCTCGCTCTTGCAAAGCGATTCTCTCTTGTATGCATGATTTGTGTAACTTTGCACGATCAGACGATTTAAAAGACCTACAGGAGGGCATGATTCGGGAATTCCTTCACACGGGACGAGAAGAAAAACTCTGGTCAGCAAAAACCTATCGAAATCGCTGGCAACACATGAGTACTTTTTTCGATTGGGGTGTCAGGAGAAAATTTTGCAAAATAAATCCCCTTAAAAACATTGAAAAACCGAAACTTCCTCAAAATCTTCCCCGGTGTCTTACTCAAGAACAAATGCAAACAGTTCTTAATACAGTTCGATGGATGGATTGGATCTACTCTTTTTCTCCGATTCGCAATGAAGCAATTATCTCTACCTTCGTTTTTACAGGAATCCGTCTTAACGAACTTCTCAATATTGAAATGTCAGACGTAAACATTCGCCAAGGGGAAATATTGATTCGTCAGGGGAAAAACAGGAAAGACAGAATTGTCCCGATTCACCCCCGACTTCGGAGCCAGTTAGAAAATTCAGGTACAGAGAGTGATTTCTGTGCTTTTTCTTTGTCTGTGTCAATCTGCGGAATCAGCA
>CAZEON010000059.1:0-7225 GCA_964513975.1 uncultured Candidatus Peribacteria bacterium | reverse complement strand
TTGTTGATACGACTTCCCGTCTTTTCTTATGATGAAAACTTAGGACTTTTTAGTGAGTAATAAAGACAATCTTTTGAATCTCTTAGCCGACATTGAATTTGCTGAAAAACAGCAGGTTCTAGAGGCTATTGATCGAGTTTTAGAAGGACGCGAAGGAGATGAAAAAATGTCTTTACTTGTATCGCAGATAATCAGTGAAATTGAAGGTTGTTTAGATGATCCCGAAAAGATTCCTTCGATTGTCTGGAGATTTGTAGATCGAGTAGGAGAGATTGTGCCAGAGATGAAATATAAGAAATTAGATGTTGATTTGTTAACTCCAGAGATTGTCACAGTTCTAGAACAAAGTTTGGGTAAAAACTTTGATGAGATATTAATCGAAAGTAAAGAAGGAAGAGATATAACATATTTGTTTGAGATGGAAGGGGTGCATTATGGTGAGAAACTGAAGAACCTTTGTATTCGATTGGCATCGAAGCAAATCAAAAAAAAATCAGCACCACAGGGATTGAAAATCCTACTTAAGATAAAAAACAGGGAACCATTAGAAAGTAACGTAATAGATTTTTATTCAGATGATATTATTTTGGATTGGGCAAAAACCTGGGGACCAACAAAAATAGCTTCAGAATCAACAGCAAGCACTGAAGATATAATTCTAAAAACAGCAGGATTAAGTGAGACTACAAAATTTAAGTTGATCTTAAAAAGAGTAGCACGTCGATATAATTTAACCGTAGGAGAAGCTAAAGAATATTTAGTATATATCTCTAAAAATTACACTAGTGAGAAAGCATTGATAGAAGTAACAAAGAATACAAAAAACAAAAATGATTCGTTTGAAATCATCAAAAAAATAGATCCTAATAAAATTCGTCAAATTCCTGTACAGAGCCCTCAAATCATTCAGGGGACTCAAGAAAGTTTTTGTAAGTTATTGGGGAAAGTAGCTTATAAAGTAGGGCTGTCTAGACCAGCAACACGGGAATATTTGGCTTTGTTGTCAGAGGGGTATCCAGAAAAAGATGCTCTTGTGATTGCAAAAGAAAAAGGGGAAAAAGATATTTATTCAATAGAGTCCTTAACTATTTTTTCTAAGAAGATTGGAGCAGGTAATCTTCGTAGAATGTACACGTCCAATACAAGCAATATTCAAATAGGTGGGCAAAAAATGACCTATCCCAGTCTTCTGAAAGCTATTTCAGCCAAATATGAAGGATTAACTCTTAGTCAGGCAAGGGAATTTCTAGCTTTATTAGCAGAAGGTCACTCAGGAAAAGTTTCTCTGGAAAAAGCAAAAAACTGGAAAGAATTTGATATTTGCTCTGAGGAATCACTTAAGTCTATATCTACTTCTTTGGGTGCAGATAAAATCCGATCAACGTTAACAACTAGTAATGAGGAAATTGAGATTAAAAAACAGACAATTCCCTTTTATAAGTTGTTCTCTAGAATTGCTGAACGAAAGGATCTAACAGGAACCGAGGCAAGAGAATACTTAGCACTAATTGCTGAAAAGAATTCCGAGGAAGTTGCTATTAAAAAATGCAAAGAAAAAATAGATTTTTACGCACCAGAAGTATTGCGAACGTGGGCGAAATCTTGGGGTGCAAAAAAAATAAGAAATATGTTAGTAAAAAGTAAAACAGAAATTACGTTAAAAATAGGAGAACGAACAGAACTAACAAATTTTAATTATTTGCTCAATAAGCTTTGGCGAGATAAAAAACTAATACTGTCGGAATCAAGGGAATATCTAGCTTTATTAGCAGAAGACTGCTCAGAAGAAGATGCTATGAAAATTGCAAATAAAATATCTGACCCTCGAAAAGAGAAAGAAAAACAAAACCAAAAACTCATTGATATTGAGAAACTTCTCGAAGAATCAGAAGAGGGCTCCACTGTACGTGGAAAAGAACTGAAATTCTTGAGGAAACTTTTAGGTGATTCTAATTTAAAGGATCTTCTCTACTTACACGATAAATCCTTTCAGGGGATTCCTGTAGAACAGGTGAAAAGTAAAATTTCAGAACATCTTGGGAATACGTATTCTACTTTGGGTTTTGGAGGAATTGATGGAATAGAGGAAGCTCCTCTTCCAAAAGAACTTCCGCCAAGTCTCAAGAAAATTCTCATTGAGGTGCTTAAATCCGATGCATTGGCTTTTTATAACAAACAGAAAAAATCTGGGTCAACACAAGAAGATACGGACATCATCATGAACTATTTAATGGAAAAAGATGCCGTATTTATGAAATTGGGACATTCATACCTGCAAGATGTAATGCAAGAAGCATTGGGATATTATGTTTCTCTTTTTGAAAATCTCAAAAAACCAGACCACATGGTGGAACAGGTAAAAGACGGACGACTTTTTCCTGATATTAATCAACTTATTAATGTTCAAGAAACAAAGGATAAGGGGCGAATGCTTATCGCTGATGAAATGGGGATGGGGAAAAGTGCTTCTGCAATCATGACAAAAGAAATGTTGAGACTGGGAACGGCACTTGTTGTAGTGCCAAGCAATGTTGTCTCTACGTGGGAGGAGTATCTATCTGATGAAGTCAGAGAAGAAAGGGGTGAGAAAAAACAAATAGGATATTTCCAACCAGGACATGCTCCTACTGTTCTCACTATCGAAAGTATTGATGATCTCAAAAATGGAGATTTCGCCTCCTATGATTATGTCATCATGTCACACAATCTTCTCAAAGATAGTTATCTTGAGCTTCTCAAAGAATGCAATTTCGATCATCTTATTATTGACGAAGTACATAAAGTAAAAAATGTTGAACACGGACAATGGTCAAAATATGTTTTGGAATTATCCGACAAAATCGAAGGAGAAGGAAAATATATGACATTGCTTTCCGGAACTCCAATTCCAAATAAAGTGAAAGATATTGCAATCTTACTCAAACTTCTCCATCCAGATAAATTTAGACATACTGATCCAAAACGCCTTACTCGACAAATAATCGAAGGAGATGTTATCAACTTGCGAGCACTCCTCGTGGATCACATGCAAATGAAGGAACTGCAAGAAAGTATCAACCTTCCAAATATGGAAGAAATACTCTGTTACCTTCAACTCAGTGAGGAAGAGGCTGAGTTTTACGAAGCGCTTTTGGAAGAAGAAGACGAGCTTCCTCCAACAGAAAAAATAACTCTTCTCCGAAAATTCCTACTCAATCCTTCATCAATTGATACCACTCCAAATATTGAAGGAGCAAAGATTAAACGAATTAATGAAGAATTAGAATCGTTCTTCCAAGGAAAAGATAAACTTGTAGGATTTGTGAATGATTATGTTCAAGACATACTTGAAGGTGATAATTCACTTGTAGAGAAGCTTAAAATACCAACTAGTGTAAACAGGTATGTGATTCATGGAGATATTTCAAAGAAAGAACGAAAAGAAATCCAAAGAAAACTCAATGAAACGGATGAGCGAATGTTTGTTGTTGTAAGTGGAAAAACAGCTGACGTAGGAGTTGATTTTTCTGGTGCCGAGGAAGCATGGCAAATTAACCAACCATGGACGAAGTCTGATGAACGACAACAAATTGGACGCGTGTATCGTCCAGGCTTGAAACAAGATATCAAAGTCAAAACATTCATTGTCGAAGGAAGTCTTGAAAACGCTATTCGCCAATACATTGAAGAAAAAGATCGAGTTATTAAAAAACTTCTTAATGGCGTTGACCTTTCCGAACTTGAGAAACGAATGCTTCGAAAGGATGAAAACATTATGGAAAGTAAAGACTTTGAAATTAATCCTGAACTCGCGAAAGAATATCTTTCTGTAACACAACGATTAAATCGAATGTTTGGAACAACAAAAAAACAAGGAGAAGAACACTTCGTGAAATTCTCAGACATTCATGGTGATGATTATGCTGAATGTTATCGCAAACTTGGTCGCCGAAGTTATGAAGCCAACAATGCACGAGTAAGTGCTCATTTACTTCAAAAAATGGTCAAAGAACGCAATCAAGATCCTGAGAATCTGAAGATTTTGGACATAGCTTCGGGTCCAGAAATGCTCCGTCGTCACTCAAGAGAACTTAAAAACAGTGTCTACAGCATGGATATTCTTGAACAACACTTCGCAGAGTCTGATCCTGAAAATGTTTCTGTAGGGAGTTATCTTGATATTCCAAAAGAAGATAAATCGATGGACTACTGCAATCTAGGACTTGCGTTTCATCATATGAAATTACATTTCAAGCACCAATCTTATGAACCTGTACAAGCATTCATGGAAATGAATCGAATTCTCAAAACAGGAGGGCGTGCCATGATTAGTTTTATACACAGTATGGAGCTTCGGGATTTCAATAAATTTGAGAAACTTATGCAAGAACTAGGATTTCAAATTGTTCAAAAATACTCGGGACACGCATCCCATAAAGGAACGTATGAAACGGAGTTTATTACATTAGAAAAAGTACAGGATGTATCTTTCAATAAAGAAGAGGAAGATCTTGAAGAAACTGTTGAAATTCTTGGACACGATTTAGTGAAAGGATTTCACTGGAATAATAAAAACAATGGAGAAAGGAAAACTTCTGCTCGAAAGGATATTATCACTTCATTTTCTTTTAACGGGGAATATCTCGATATAGATTTAAACGAAGATGATCAAGAAGTTCTTCAGGAAGAAGAAGATATTGTTGCTCTTAGCAAGGATCTTAAGAAAAAATACAAAAGAATCGAAAATATCCCTGATGAAGAAATTTTGGGAAACAACTTCATCCGATACAGGGTCAAATCAGGGTGTTATCGTCTCTTTAGGAAGCTTAAAGGGAAAAATGGGGCGATTATTATGAAATAAGGATATTCCCTTTTACCGAACAACAATCTTGTTTAACATCTTATTTACAGACAGGCTATGTCTCCCACCCTTCCACCCTGCATCTTTAATTATATTCATATTTAGTGAGACACTATAAAAAAGAGTGTCTCAGAATTATTATTGGACAATTCAATTGCTCAATCGAAATATTTTAGGAAAAGATTATAATTACAACATTACAATCTTTCTCTATGAATGAAATTCGCTATTGCCTCTATATTCGTAAATCTTCAGAACAAGATGAAAGGCAAGCTATGTCTTTAGAATCACAAAGAAAAGAAATGGAAAAATTGCAAAAGAGTGAAGGTTTAAACGTAGTAAAAATAATAGAAGAAAGTAAATCCGCCAAAGAATCTTTCTCTCGTCCTGGATTTACTCAGCTTATGGCAGGACTCATGGATGGAGAATACGAAGGCATTTTGACATGGGCTGTGGATCGACTGAGTCGTAATGCAGGAGATCTAGGACTACTTGTCGACTTAATGGATCAGGAGAAATTACAAGTTGTTCGTACGCATGACAGTACGTTTCTTGGCAGTAATCCAAATGAAAAGTTTCTGCTTATGCTTCTGGGGAGTCAGGCAAAACTTGAAAACGACAATAGAGGTAAAAATGTAAAAAGAGGAATGCGTGCTGCTTGCTCACAAGGGAGACGACCCTATAAAACACCTATTGGTTATAGGATGACTCCCGGGGAAGAAATTCAAGATCATAACCGAGTAGTTATTGATGAGAAATGGGCACCTTTTGTACAGGATGTATTTAATATGGTCGGAGAAAGAGGAATTAGTGTTTACCAAGTTTGGAAAAAACTTGGTAAATGTGGACAACTAACTAAAAACGGAAAACCTTTTCCGAAAAGCAGTCTCCAACATATATTAGCGGAAACTTTTTATTATGGAGATTTCGAATATCCCAAAAAAAGTGGGAATTGGTACAAAGGAAAACATGAAGCAATTATCACAAAAAAGATTTACGATAAGGTGCAGGAGAATATAGCCAAGAGAAGACCAAAACAACCGAGAAGAAAGTGGGGCGAAGTCCCTTTTAAATTCAATCGTATTTTTAAATGTGGAGAATGTGGGTCAGGAATAAATGGAATCTTTCGACAAAATAGACACCACCGACTGTATCTTTATTACAAATGCAACAAAGCCAGTAGTACCATAAAATGCAAACAATCTTATATTCGAGGGCAAGCACTCGCAGAACAAATTGGAAGCATCGCAAAAAAGATAACGGAAGCTGATATTGGCAAACTGAATGAACGGCAAAAAGAAGATGTTGATCGGTATAGTCGGATAATGAACGAGTTCATTCATCCGTATTGGTTAATTAAAACAGAATTGATGAATGGTGACTTGCGGGAAAAGGCAGATGCACTTCGAACCCTAAAGGGGAAATTACTGATAACGGATAAAAAAATGATTTATGAGCCGATAACTTAATCTTTAATTTTTGGCTTCTTAAATACGCATTTTACGGTTACTGCAATTGAGTAGTTATCATCTGCATGCATGATTATGTCTCGAAACTTTAATTGTTTTTTTCTGCAAAACTGTTGTGATACAAGACACCAACTTGTTCGGGGTTCTCTATGTTTTGGTTATTCCATTGCGTTTGTGTTTCATCTGTCTTTACAGCTAAAACCCTAGATACTCCTGCAGGAATGAGAACAATTAAAATGACACTGATTGCCAGTTTCTTCCAAAATTTATCAAATTGTTGTGGGTTTTTTACTTTTATTTTTTTCTTATAAACAAAAGTATTTCTCACTTTTTTTGATAAACTGAAATATGGCATCCAAATCGCAGCCATGAGGAATTCTTTTGCTATAAGCAGAACAGAGTCAGAAGAATAGAGAACAATGTATAGTAGAAGACTGACTATATAGAAGATTATCATCCACGAAGGAGCTGTTTCTTGTTTTTTAAAAAACAACAGAAATATCCATCCACTAAAAAAGATTACAAGAATCTGCCAAACGACAAATTCATAAGAAATCGGATCCTCCATTACGAGCCAAAACCAATTCAAGACTCCCTGAAGGAGTGAAACAAGAAAAAGGATTGCACATACTATTAGCCAACCAGAGATTTCATCAGAATAATCTTTTTTCACCATTTCCATATTTCTAGTGTTTTTTATATTAAAAGACAAATACTTCTTTGACTGTTTTTAATTCATCGTGCGGGATTTCAAATTGATTAGTCATAGAGTTTTGAGAAACATTCATTTTTATTATTAATTCTTAGAAAATCCTCTTTCTTGTAAAAATACTTCAATTTCATGCCTATCATAATATTTTTCCTTTTTAATAATCCGCTAGAAATTCCCCGTCCCGTCAGGGCGAGGGATGGAAAA
>CAZEON010000058.1:0-7604 GCA_964513975.1 uncultured Candidatus Peribacteria bacterium | reverse complement strand
AGATGGGCAACAAATGTTTATTCGTTACTTTTGTGCTGGGAAAAAGTCTTGATCCAGTACCGCCTGCTAATATAACACCCTTCATCGGCGGGTATTGTGCCATTTTTTTTTAAAAAGCAAAATGTTTTTTCAATGTTGGCAAAAAAGTTAACAGTTGATAGTTAATAGTTGATAGTAAGCGCTTTAATAAGACATTTTTCAAGTGTCACTCTACTCTCTTACCACATTTTCTTTCTTTACTTTTTAAATTCCAAAAACTCTAAACTCTGAACTATAAGCTCTTTTCCCTTGCAATAAAGCGAAATATATGATATAATCAAGGGATGGTGACACTTAAAAGATTTACACAATATCTTATTGCCGCAGGAATGGCTTTCTTAGTCTTTGGGGCAATACTCGTGTCTGAGAATACAAAATTCTTTTTGTTTTCCCAGGGAACAAATCCTTTTGATCAAGCTATAAAACTGGAAGAAGTAATTGAAATTGGACGAAATGAGAAGGGGAAAGAGATCCTTTCCACGTTTGGAGAATTCTTGATTGTCTTTCCGCAGACACAACTTGATTTCACAGAAGAAAAACGAATCATGGAGTCTGGAAATGTCTTTTATAGCTCGCTTTTCCTTCATCCTGATAAAAGAAAATCTGCCACACTCCTCGCAAAACAAGAAACACTGTCTGAAGGGCAACTGAAGATTGGAGATCTCATTGTTCATGCACCGGAATCAACGGTGTTTATTCATACCGCCGAGAGTCCACGTCAAACTGAAATCTATGTATGGGGACACCAGATTCTTCTCTCGTGGGGGGAAGGTTATCAGTTTATTGTCCCTGCTCAAACAAAGGTAAGTATTGCCGATTCATTCTTGTCTGACATTGTAGGTCTCTCATATGAAAAGCTTCAAGAAGAGTTTCAATGGACTCCTTTTACTCGAGATTCCCTAGACACCGAGCTTTCTTCTGTAGAAGAGAAGCTTCTTTTTTCTCTTGGACGATTGGAAAATCAGCAAGAAAAGATGAAAAACTTTTCTTTGTACCTTCCAAAAATATGGGATCATACCGTACAAAAAACCCATTTTGTTGGGAAGTTCATCACGAGTGTTGGTATTTTCCAAGATCGAGTCGCGATTGGATTATCCAAGACCAGGGATGATCAACGTGAATTTGATGGTCTTATTCGTTCTTTCACAAAGACAGATGATCTCATTCGAAATCGAAAAACAGCACTCGGAACACGATCACTCACTGAGTTTAAAACCATTATGAGAAGTGTGAATTGGCGAAGACTTATCCAAAAAGACCCATACTTTTCATATCAATGGAATACATTTTTTATGGCACATAATACGTGGATGAAAAACGATCTTGAAGACGATGCGCAAAACTTCTTGAAAGCTTGGACAAGCTTGGACGAAAAAACTGATATGGAAAAAATTGATACGCTCTTCTTTTCTTTTGAAAACCTGATGACACAAGGATTTATCAAAAAATCACGAAAAGCACTCGATGAAATCAAAACCATTCTCGAACAAGAATCATTCTCGGCTGAAGATGCTCGAGATGTAACCAATCTTCGAAGGCTTATTGGGGACTGTCTTAAACAACACACTCTTTTACACGACGAAAATTCATTTGAACTCTTTGCTCTTTTGGTAGGAATCGAAGTCAATCTTTATCAAGAAAATCAAATCGTAAACGAAATAAAGATTGAAGTTATGCATCGTACCTTTCCTTTCTTGGAAGCATTTTTGGAGGATCAAACGAAAATTAAAACTTCACAAACACTGCTTCAATTGTATCAAGAATTATCTATGGAAGAACTTCTAAAAACAAAGGGCACTCAATTACTAACGGAAAAAGAACAAGCACTCTTTTCGTTCTTGGTTCTCTTGGGAAATACCGGACTTACCCATGAAGAAATTCAACTCATTAAAAAAGAGCAAGCATTACAAGCATCACTCGGAAAAAGAATCGACGAAGTACAGGAACAGCAAGAAGATGCTTCTGAAAACACAGGTTCACCTCAACTCCGAAATGTAAAATACCTTTACAGTCTCCTTGAAGAAATCGGTGTTCCAACTGATTCGATTTATTTTTCAACTAATCGTGCAAAAGGAATTACGACGTTTCGAGACGGAAAATGGAGAGGGTTCCCTTTGTCTGGAACATTTGATTATACAAGACAATTCTTCTTAACATTGACTATCGGCAATAAAACTGAAGAAAATTTCAATGCTCAGTTCTTAGAAGGATTCCTTCTTCGAATCGAAGAAAAATCCGTCAAACAAACTGTAGAAAAAAAAGAGGAACTTGTTTTCGTTCCTCAAACAACACCTCAAGCAATTCTCGAAAGAAAATTTCTACAAGAACTCTTGACGTTGAATGGATTTGTTGTATCGCGAGGAAAAATACTTATTTTGGATACAGAAATGTCTCATTTCCGTGTATCAGATGCTCGACTCAAAAACAAGTTTACTCTCAGTTTTATTTATAATCAAGACAAGAAAATCCTAGAATCTATTGAGTTTGAAGAGAGTCAATCGGCTTTTCAGAATAAAAGTTTCCCTCTTGCTACTGCAAAAGAAGACCTGAGCGAACAACTTAAAACTTTGTTAAAACAAAGAAGACCCAGAAGGTATTAAGTCGATAAGATAGCGTTGTCTTGTTGACGGAGCACTAATTCTGTCTAGAATCGGACGGAATTGATTCACTTATGGGAAAAATTCTTTGGACTACCGTGCTCGATGCTTCTCGTCGGGCTTTACACTCCCCCTTCGCTTTTCAAGCACTGGCCTTTGGAATTTTGGTAATGTTTCTTATGAGTTTCCGTCCGCCCTATTTTTCACAAGAACAAGAACTTTTTGGGGATGAGTTTTTGGGAGAAAAATCAATTTCCTTTCCTATTTCAGAAGTTGGATTTCTGGATAACTTTGCTGGAGTGAAGACCGCGGGATTACGAGAGGTTCTTGTTGAGGATGAGAATGGGAACTTGGTGTTCCGTGTGCAACCTCGAAAACGAGATGTAACGATTAATTACACCACAAAGTCAGGAGATAACCCTTCTAAAATTGCGCATAAATTCGGAATTAAGGTAACCACCTTACTTTGGGGAAATGATTTAAACGTAAAACAGACATTACATGTCGGACAATCGATTAAAATTCCACCCTCTGATGGAATCTATTATACCGTTCAACAGTCTGATACTCTGGGAGAAATCGCAAAAACGCACAACATTGAACTTTCCAAAATACATGCCTACAACCCAAGTGTGAAAAACAATATTATCGCCGTAGGAAAGGATCTATTTCTTCCTGATGCCAAAAAGGTCTTTGTTCAGCGAACTTCATTCTCTGGAGAAGACATATATGACTCTAGTGCTCCGATGGAATCTATTGGAATCCGAATCCGCCGACCAGTCAAAGGAGTGCTTACACAAAAGTTCCACCGTGGTCACTACGCGATTGATATTGCAAATAAACTCAATACGCCGATCTACGCAGCGGCGGGAGGAAAGGTTATTAAGTCTCAAGACGGATGGAATTATGGATATGGGAAGTATATAATTATCGATCATGGAAATGACATTGAAACTCTTTATGCTCACAACAACCTACGAAAAGTGGAAGTTGGTGATGAAATAAAAACAGGGCAATTGGTCGGTCTTATGGGAAATAGTGGTCGTGTTTGGGGTCCAACAGGAATTCACCTGCACTTCGAACTGCGTATCCGCGGAAGGAAGGTAAATCCGTTCAATTACTTTTAAAAAAATTCTCTCAAATATACACCTTGTCATTCTGGCTTGCCCAGAATCGCTTGAATTTTTGATATGGACAAAGAGCGAAGCGAAAAATTAGCATGAGTTCGCCGCTAACGCTTTAAGACTGCTTCCAAGTTTTTATCCGATTCCGGGCAAGCCGGAATGACTGAAGTAAGAGGGTCTTTCTTAAATATTTATAAATTTCCACTCGTGCTTTTTCCACATAGGCTCTTCACAATGAACCAATGTTCCCCCTCTCCCAATCTGAAAAACTGCGCGGAATCTTTGTCGTTCTTTTTGTAGGTATATTTCTCGGACAATATGATATTGGGCGTGAGTACTGTCTTCTTGTCGGGAGCTTAGCGAGCGTACTTGCAACAATCTGGAGGCAATACTGGTTGTGGATTCTCTGTGCCCTGTGTATCAGCTTATTCTACGGACAATGGCGCAATGATTTTGATTTCTGGCATGACACGTTGGTAGAAAAGATAAATGAGATGGTTGAACTCACAGGGACCATTGTTAGTTTTCCTGATATGCGCGAAAACGACACACGGTATGTTGTGCAATCAGAGGAAGGACGTTTTCTTCTCATCACTCCTGACGAACGCATATTTCACTATGGCGATAAAGTTGAAGTAGTGGGCGTTGTTACGAAACCCAGAACCTTTTCGGGATTTGATTACCAGAAATACCTTCGTCGATTTGGCGTGCAGACGATTGTAAAAAAAACGATGTCGATTGAATTATTGAAAGAACAAGGGGGATCGTTCGTACTCAGAAGTGCAGAACGGATGCGCTTATTCCTCGGTCGTAATCTCCAACGCTCGCTCCCCTCTCCCCATTCAACTATTGCAATGGGAGTTCTATTAGGAGTAAAAAATCAGCTGCCAGAATACCTCCAACATGACTTCAAGCGTTCAGGACTCCAACACCTGCTCGTTGTGTCGGGATTCAATGTGAGCGTTGTTCTGCTGTTTATAACGTTCGCTTTGGGACGATTTGGACGGCGAATTGCGTTCGGAGGAAGTCTGCTGGCACTCCTCTTTTTTGTAGCAATGACGGGCGCAGATGCTCCTGTATTGCGTGCAGCGGTGATGGGAGGAATTGTCGCATGGGCAGTCTATATCGGACGATTCTCAGATGCTCGCAATCTTATTTTTCTCTCGATGGTGCTCATTGGAATCGCTCAACCAAGGATTATACAAACCGACATTGGGTTCTTTCTCAGTAGTGCCGCAACCTTGGGAATCATCTTTGGTACGCCAGTAATGGACCAGTGGTTGAAATGGATTCCCAACAAATTTGAACTGCGAACTATGCTCTCAGTAACGTTGTCCGCACAGATCGCAGTCTTTCCGTTCTTGGGTTTGTACTTTGGAAACTTCCCTGTGATTGGCGTGTTGTCCAACTTATTTGCCGAACCTATTGTTCCGTTCAGCATGGTATTCTCCTTTACTTCCTCACTCGTAGGCGTCTTGCCGGAGTTTATCGCCCGTCTGGTCGGTATTCCGAGCTTTATCTTGATTGAGTTTTTATTACAGGTGGCACACTTCTTTGGACAGGTCGAACCCATGCCCGTCCCGAGAAGTGTTGCAAACGGATCTCTTGTTTGTGTCCTTCTCTTTTTCCTCTGGGCAAGTTTCTCACGATGGTTTGCGCGTTCCTTTTTTGAGAAAAGCGAACTGCAATCTCTTGCTTTTTCTGCCACAAAACCTAAGAATCCAGACCGATGCGACGAAAAACCTTTTTTCTTGAGCAAGCCGAGACCGTAGGTGGAGCGGAACGATTCACGATCGATTTCCTTCATAGTCTCAGTCCTACTGAACTCAGGCAACTTTCTCCCCTCATGGTAGGCGCGAAAACAAAGGAATACAGAGACTTACTTCCCGATCGCGTAGACGTGCAGGACTTCGTCTTTCCTTCTGTACGAGGAAGATTTATTGAAAAAATAAAAGCAGTATTTCTGTTATTAAAATCAGCATGGCAGTTGCAAAAATTAGCAAAGACACATAATACTCGACAGTTTTTTTCCAACACCCCGCGAACGCATTTCGTAATGTTTTTGGCAAAAACCTTCTTCTTCCTCCCTGGAAAATGGATTGTCATGGTTCATGATTTCACGATTCCCAACTTCCTTCTTTGGAATATTGCAGGTCGGTGTGACATCATTATTGCCAATTCCACACCGTGTCGAGAATATTTACGGAAACATATTCAAACATCCGATTATCGAAAAATGCGCCTCATTGAGAACGGTGTTGATTTCAGAAAAATTCCCGATGGAATCGTTCCCGTAGAAATTAAGAATATACTTATAATGGGACGAATCGATCCACGAAAAGGACAGATGTTCGCACTCCATGTCGCTGACTTATTGCAAGAACGAAATCCCGATCTTCAGTTTTTCATCGTCGGAAGCTCTTTCCCCGAAGATCCGAGAACAGAAGCCTATGAGCAAAAGATTAAGAAATTCGAAAAGGATCGAAATCTTCAAAACGTACACTTCGTAGGAGAAGTAGATGATCCCTTTGAAGAACTCAAAAAATATGATTGTGCGCTCGTACTGCCGACCGAATCAGAGACGTTTGGACGAACGGTGATAGAGGGACTCGTGATGAATAAGCTCGTACTGGTCTTTGATGAAACAGGACCGCGAGACATCATGCGAAGCTACGAACAATTCCTCGAAGCCAGAACGCAGAAACGATTCGATCACTCGCTTATTATAGAATCTCAAAATGCCATGAGTTTGGCAGAGAGTATCGGATTCTTCGCTGATCATCCGAAAGCTGTTCAACACTTTACTGAGTATGCACGCGAATTTGTTGAAAAGCGCTTCTCTATTCAAGAAACGCGAAAGCAATTGTTCACCGTGTTTTTGGAGAAATAATACTCTGTCATTCCCGCGTAGGCGGGAACCGAGGACTCTCTTTTTAGAAAAAAGGATCTAATATAACATTAGAGCTTGTTTTAAAAAGGTGAGAACTGGATCCTCGTCTTCACGAGGATGACAAATTAATTATTCCTCATGCAATGTCTTCTCCTGACCATTTTTCGTATCGAGATTTCCAATCAGATTTTTCTAAAATGCTCTCCATAAGTTCTTCTGCGTTCTTAACATCTTTATCTTTAACCTCATGATCTGCTTCGTTTGATGCGAGTGCGTCGGGATTACCCTTCGAAAGATTCTTTAACTTGTTTGAGGAACTTGCTTCGCTTGTTTCCTTCCATGAATATTTCAATTTCAGGTGTTCTAAATCATCTGCTATCTCTATTTTAATATCGCCCGCAAGACTCTCTGCATTTTTAGCATTTTTCAACAACTTATCTGTGTTGCTTTTTGCTTTTTTCCATTTGTCTGAATTTTCAATACCCATCTCCTTATTATACCAAAACTTTTGACAAAAATCAATCCGATTGCTACGCTTCGCCGGTCGCGGACTCGTGTCTGCGGTTTTTTGTTACTTACAAAAAAGTATGACTAAAAATATCGTTGTTCGTGGCGCTCGTATGCACAACTTAAAGAATATTGATATAGAAATTCCTCGAGAGAAACTCACCGTAATTACTGGTGTTTCTGGGTCTGGAAAATCTTCGTTGGCATTCGATACAATTTATTCTGAAGGACAACGACGGTATGTTGAAAGTCTTTCCACCTACGCCAGGCAGTTCCTACAACTGCAAGAGAAAGCTGAGGTGGACTCCATTGATGGACTGTCTCCAGCTATTTCTATTGACCAAAAAACAGCTCCCCGAAATCCACGATCAACAGTGGGGACGGTGACCGAAATGTACGATTACTTGCGATTGCTCTACGCAAAAGTAGGAATTCCTATCAACCCTG
>CAZEON010000057.1:0-7639 GCA_964513975.1 uncultured Candidatus Peribacteria bacterium | reverse complement strand
ATTTCAAATTCTCGTCGCAGTCGTTCTTTGATATCGACCACGAAGTCTTGGATTGTGTAAAACGGAAGCACTGAGAAAAAGTTCAGATGAAAGAACTTCTCTGTTTCACTTGGAAATGTGGTGAACTTCACCCGGTAAAAATCTCCATTCGGACAAATGTCCGCATCCAGATCATCAGATATAAAGAGTGATTTCTCATCTCCCTCAATAAGATCAATAAACTTTCCAACGAGTTCTTCTTCAAAGGCTGCTGGATAAATTTCTAAGAGCTTCGTTTCTTTCTTTGAACATCCCCGATCGAAGTCGATGACAAGCTTTTCTTGTTCAAGTTGTGCAAACGGTTCAATTTTTTCAATCCTGTCTCCGTCTAATTGGACACGAAAACAATGCGGATGGTTCTCCGGATAAACAAAGAGCATCTCCCCTTTTCGAACGAACTCTCCTGTTTTTATTAAATCGTCTTCAGCCGTGTCATAACCCATGTTCTGTAGCGACTCAAACAGCTTGTAAATCTCAACGATCTCCCCTTCTTTGAGGATAACCTTATGCACATCAATTTCTGTCTGTGAAGGAAAGTTTTGTTGCAACACCTGTTCAAGGTCTTCAAACAAAAATAAGCATTCTTCTTTTTGTGCGAGCAAATATCGAAGTTCGTAAAATTTTGAAATCGTTACCTCAGATGGCACCAAATGCACATTCCCATTGAAGAAGAATTCCGCTGAAGAAAAGAGTTGATCGGCTTTATCATCGGTTGATGCCCAAAAGACATTCTGAAAATTCGTCTTATTCAATATCTGCTCAATTACAAAAGACTTCGCCGGCGGATTTCCTAAATTCACCAACGTCAATTTCTTTGTCTTCTCAAGTTCAAGAATCTGTTCTGCTAAATCGAATGAAAACGGTAGTTTTTTAAATTTCATTTACTGAATATGTGCGAGATAACATGTATCACAAAGAACCCTCTCTGGCGCGGCTGCGGCAAAGACGGACTGAATCGATGTCGAACATTCGTTACAGGTACGATCATGTAATTTTCTGTCTCCTAATTTCTTCCACAAATTCTCAATTCTCGTAACGGGAGAAAATGTCGGAAGAGGAATACCCCATTTTTTATAAAAATCAAGTTCTTGGGGAACAAATCGGAATTTTTTATTCGCTTGAGCACAGACAAATACTTTTGAAGTAATATCTTCCGGCAACTGGTGAATATTCTCGGGAACCTCAGATTCCGCCTCCTCCTCTATAGTTTCTTTCTCATCCTCCCACTTCCAGCCTCGAGAAAGAACCTCTTCTTTTGTGAGTGGGTAAAACTGGTGCGCCATCGTGTGATTGTATGGTGTTGGTGACATTTCTGTTGGGAAGAATTCCCCCCATTCACCCGTCTTCTTCATATGTTGAACAATTTTTGTGTACAATGATTCATATTCTTCTTTCGAGTATTTTTTATTGAGAATGCAGTACTCCTCCTTCTTGAGTCCAATACATCCGAAACAGTTCTTGCAGTGTCTAAGATCAATACAATACTGCACATCGCTACAAAACCATGGGATTTGAGAAAAAAGTTGCCAGTAGCCTTTTGGACCCGCATGAATACATTCATACATGAGCTCTCCTTCATAAATATTCACATCGTAACAATCCTTTGAATAGTGAATATCCGCACAAAAACGACAATCTCGACAGTTATCCACCCCGAAAGAATCTTTCACATTTTTAGAATTTGTGATGTAGTTTCCACTACAATCTTCTGTGTTTATAAGAATGGAAGCTGGGAACGATTGATCTTTCAGAAAAGCACTAAACTGCTCTCTGCAGGTTTCAAGATTGTTTCTTGATCCAGAAAACAGGAAATCCCAATATTTTTTGTATTCCTCTTTGGAGACGGGTTTATTAAAAAGGTGATATTCCTTATTCCGAAGATTGGCACAAAAAAGACAGTTTTTACAATTGCGACAATTCATAAGAAACGCCGACTCAGAGCAGTGAAACACGTTTTTGGAGTAGAACACCGCATAACAATTTTCGGCTTTCACGAGGTCATATCCTACTTCGGAGTCCCGCACGTAAATACTTTCAACAATGTTCTTACAAAACTGAATATTATACCCGAAATAACAATCCCAAGAACCATCCATTTCGTCCGTCATGTAGCAATTCTTATTCTTGTGTGCACAAATGATGTAATCGCTATTCTCGTTCATCTGTGAGTTCGATGTATGTCTCGGAGCGATTTTTGACAGTTCATAAAACTGCTCGAAGAAAGATCGATCGAAATCAAAATCTCTTTCCAACGTCGTTCCGTCAAACTCGTCCGATTGGAAGCATTCATTGCAATATGCCACTAATTCTTTAGTTTTGGGAGAAAACCAAGATATAGACTGCTTCTTACACTTATCACAGGGACGCAGAAAGAAATGATTTCCTCTCCATGATAATCGACGGCGCTCCCTCTCATCCGGACAAAGTGTCGGTGGAGGAACTCCTATTTTTTCGTAGAATTTGAGGTCTTCGTCGGTTATCTCAAATTCTTTCCCTGAAACCACGCAAACGCGCTTCATGAAAAATAATTAAATCTGTTCTTTCGCATACAAAAACCGTGCATAGTATTTCCTAAAATGGAAAAGTCCCCCTTCGAGCCTTGACTCAAATGGCGAGTACTACATTTTAAGAGGCATAATCAAATGCAAGAAATCTTTATTTTTTACCGCTCCAATCACTGCTGGACTCATTTTTCCTTCCAGCTCCATACGCACCTTATCTTCCCCTGATAACGCTCCCAAGATATCCAAAACATAGTCTGCGTTCAACGCAATCAGACTTGTTCCACCTTCTAATTTCACAGGAATTGTTGTTTTCTCTTCCCCGATCTCTGTCGCGTCTGTTGAGATTGTCAACGTTCCATCATTGAGGAACTCAAGTTTCATATGTTGATTGTTTTCTTTCGCAAAAATTGATACTCGACGCACTGCGAGTTCGAATTCTAATCGATCAATTTCAGCTGTTGTTGAATTTTTCTTTGGAATGATTTGTTGGTAGTCTGGAAACTGCCCTTCGATCAAACGAGAAGTGAGTTCAGTTCCTCCAACAGAGAACATCACTTGGTTTTCTGAGATTCGCATTTCAATTGATTCCTCACTTCCTGCCAAACGATCCGCTTCAAATACAGCTCGCACTGGAATCACACATGATGTTTCTGCAACGTCTGTTTTCAATTTCAAGACCTTCTCACTGAGTCGGTATGAATCAGTCGCTGCCATCCTCAATTTTGATTTATCGGTTGCAAAGAATACTCCTGACAAAATTGGTCGTGAAGAATATTCCTGTGCGGCAAATGCCACTTGGTGAACAGACTCTCGGAAGTCTTTTGTATCGAGATCCAACTTTGTTCCGCCTTCTACACGAGCAATAGACGGAAATTCATCGGCTGTAATTCCTTTAATTTTTGTCTTTGAGCTCTGAGATTTTACTTCCAAAGCCGTCCCTGCTGATACGGAAAGTTCTACCTCTTCGCCTTTCTTTAAGAGAGAAACGTAAGACGTCAAAATCTTCGCTGGAACGGTAATCGCTCCTTCGTTTTTTACCACGGCTTCAGATGAAGTCGAGATAGAAATCTCAAGATTTGTCGCTGCAAAGTTCAACTTTTTTCCAGTTGCACGGATGAGCACGTTTCCAAGTACTGGTAACGTGTTTTGTCCCGAAACAGCCCGTGATACGGTCTTTAAACTGTCGAGAAGAACTTCTTGTGAAATAAGTACTTTCATATCGGCTAAATTGTACAGCAAAATAGGAGATGTCAAAAGATTTTTTTAAGAAAAATTAAAAGAATCGATTATTTAAAATTGCTATCTAATGGGGGTTTTGGGACGAAAACTTTTACTCTTTCAATCGTTTCGATTGAAAGTTTTGGTTTCTGATCACTCAAAGATACGAATTGAGCACTGATGCTTGTGAGCAAAAAACATTCTTACTAAAACAGGAAACAACGAGGATTGAATCAGCAAGAGAAATAACCTACCAAGAACACTGGCATTTCGCTCCATTCTTTGTGAACAAGGGGTTTAAACCCCTTGTTCACAAAGTGGGGAATGTCGTCTACGATGTTTTGTTATTGGAAACCATATTCGGAAGTAGATTGCCACGTCGCATGCTTTTGTCCCGATGCGTCGGGATCAAAATCATCCGACTCGCAATGACAATGTTTTATTGAAAATTGAAAATTGAAGTTTGTGTTATACTTCCATCATGAATGAAATTGGATTACTGGTACTACTTTTAATTCTCTCTGGATTTTTCTCTGGAGCAGAAATCGCACTTTTTTCTCTTGGTCCTGAGAAAATTCAGGCGCTGAAGAATAAAGCCAAAACGAAAAAAGAGGAACAAAGGGTAACTCGTCTTGAACTGCTTAAGTCTGATTCAAATAAGTTGCTCGTCACCATTCTTATTGGAAATAATATCGTGAACGTTGCCGCTTCTGCCATGGCAACCGTTGTAGCAATGAGAATGGGAACCGAAATGGGAATTGGGGAGAATCCGAATACGATTATCGGAATTGTAACAGGAGTGATGACGTTTCTCCTTTTAATTTTTGGAGACATTATCCCA
Organism: uncultured Candidatus Peribacteria bacterium; assembly: GCA_964513975.1. Taxonomy (GTDB): domain Bacteria; phylum Patescibacteriota; class Gracilibacteria; order UBA4473; family UBA4473; genus CAZVBV01. The sequence continues at coordinate 3,037 of CAZEON010000057.1, read as the reverse complement.
AAATCATTCGCCCACAAATATGCGCTACGATATTCACTTATTGCTGCCCCCATTTTAAAATTCCTTAGTATCGTACTCTGGCCAATTGTTACGCCCATTGCTGTTATTTCTAGAACATTTACTGGATCAGGAGATCAGATTCATGGACTCACGGAAGATGAATTAAAGGCGGCTATCGAATTGAGCGAAAAAGAAGGACGAATTGAGACGGAGGAAAAGGAACTCTTTGAGCGCGTGCTTGAATTTGATGAACACGATGTAGAATCGATTATGACACCTCGAAGTAAGATCTTTTCTTTACAAGACAATATGCCAGTCCCCGAGGCGTTGGTGAAGATTACAGAAGCGACCTTCTCACGTGTGCCCATTTATCACGAAACACCCGATGACATTGTTGGAGTCTTGAAAGTACAGTCTCTCGTCGAGGAATTTCTGAAGGATGACTTTAAAAAGAAGAAACTCGCGAACCTCTCATTGCTCCCTCCGATGAAAATTCCGCTCACGATGAAGATCGATACGTTACTGCGAGAATTTCAGAACGAAAGCACGCACCTCGCATTCGTTCTCAATGAACACGGAGCATTGATTGGACTGATTACCTTGGAAGATATTTTGGAGGAAATTTTTGGGGAGTTTGAAGACGAAGCGGATGAAAATAATGTTCTCATTCGACGGATAGGAAAACGTTCTTTTGAGTGCAGTGCGGACATTGAGCTCGAACAGATTGAGGAATACGTAAAGAAAACACTTGGTCATAGCGCGCCTACGAAACATTGGCCGTGGGAACGTGAAGATGAGAATAAAACGCTTTCTTATTTCCTCCTTGAGAAACTCGAACGATTCCCTGAGAAAGACGAAGAGATATCTCTCGATAAAATGGGAAACAAATTCAAGTTCACGGTTAAAAAAGCGGAAGAAGAAAAGATCGAAACAGTTATGTTCACGTTGCAGTAATTCTCCCCCCTCTTGTCATCCCAGAATTCTGCAAGAATATCTGGGACCCAGCTGTAAACAACGCTCCTGCTAAAATTTTGCAATAATTTATTCTTAATGGCTGGTTCCCGGACATCCCTCCAAGATTCCGGGATGACGTGTTTTTTTATTTCCCTTCGAAAAGCATATTCTGGTACTTCTTGAGTGCTCGATTCAACTCGTCTTGATTGACGTGTTCTCCTTCGTGTTCTGCAAGGAATCGTTTCATCATCTCGTTAAATTCTAACGACACGAACTCTACAAACACCGCGTTGGAATGGAATGATGCCAGCTTCGTATCCACCGACACTTGATCAGCGGCAAACATGTACGTCCACCATTGAGCCACTTGTTTTTCGAGTTCTGGTTTGAGTTTTGCTTCTGAGAAGTCCGCTAATTCTTCGATGAATTTGTGAAACGCTGTGTGACATATTTTCTCTGCTTTCGAAGAAGCCAACGAAATCATGGCGAGAATCGTCAGACTCGGCACCCCACTATCAATAAGAAATACCACGAGTTTCAATGTGTGTGATGCAAGATGGGAAATGAGTTTTGAAAGCTTGATATCAAAATCCTTTGTCTTGCTCTCATCTTTTTTTATTTTGGCGAGCTTCGCTTGCGCAGCAACAACTCGTGCTTTGAATTTCTCATCAGATTCAGTCACTCCTTCCTTCACCGTTCCGAGTACTAAATCATCGATACTTTCTGGTCCACTTTCAGTCATGTTTTTGTTTTACAAAGTAGCATCAGTTTACGAAGCAAATACCAAAAAAGCAAACTGACCATCGGAACGATAATCCCTGGAAATACCCACACTGGTCCTACTGGAACAAGAAAAGCCGTCACCGTCACGGCAATAAGTCCGAGTGTTCCAGAAATTATAAATATGTCCTGAGGAATGCGAGTTTTCCATATCCATGAAAAAAACACGAGCATCGACACAACAATCGTGATCCCCGAGAAATAGATCGCAATATCGACAATATCACGCCACACAAATCCAATACAGAGTGTCAGAATTCCAAGAGTAAGGAGTGTCCAACGCATCTTTTTTTCAATGGTTTGTGGAGACATTTTTTTCTGAGGATCAAAGAAATCGTGCACCACGGTCGCATTGGCGACAAAGAGGTATGAGTCCAGTGAACTCATAATGGCAGCAAAGAACGCCACCGTTCCCAGGGCCACAAACGTCGCTGGGAAGAACCTCACAATCCCCTCTACAATTGCGAAGTCAGGATTGAGTGTTGCATCAAATGTCCGAATAATCATCATAATGAGGCACAGCACTACCCCGAAGAGAAAATACATAATTCCAAACCGCGTCATCGCGGCAACAATTTTCTTCGACTTTTCCAATGCAAACATCCGCTGCCAGACTTCCATCGCCGAGAATGGGTACGCGAGTCCTATGACAAAGAACCCTATCAACATATCCACAGGGGCCGAGAAAAAGTCCCACTGCACCGCTTCCACTGATTTGAGGTTCGTGGAGAAATTGGCAAAGAAGAGGAAAAACACCACGGCAATCGCGATCCACTGAATGTAATCGGTACGAACCACATTTCGAAATCCTCCGATAATGGTATAGAGCAGGATCGCTCCCAGCATCGCCAATGCTGCCAATTCAAAGGAAATACCACTGAGGATCACAATAATCCCCGCTCCCCCTACAAACCCTACCAAACACCATCCCAGATAGGTGATTCCGACAACAGCCGCAACAAACTGATGGAGTTTCTTTCCATGGAAATCACCGAAATAATCCGCCAACGTCGAGTATTTTTTCTCCGCAATACGTTTTTGGATTTGTGATATAAAAAGCGTGAGCAAGGCGTACCCAACAATTTTTCCGATAAAGAAGAAAATCCCTCCAATTCCAAATTGATAAATATACGCTCCTCCCACAAGCAAGAGTCCCCCACCAATAGCCGTTGCGACCAGTGAGTTAGCAGCAGCCCAGTTCCCGAGTTTCCGCTCAGCAAGGATGAATTCTTCCGCGCTTTTCTTTCGAATAAACTACCTCGACCCAAGGGTACGAGGTATTATGCGACCCCATCAAAGAATG
>CAZEON010000056.1:0-8415 GCA_964513975.1 uncultured Candidatus Peribacteria bacterium | reverse complement strand
TGCTGATTCCGCAGATTGACACAGACAAAGAAAAAGCACAGAAATCACTCTCTGTGCCTGAATTTTCTAACTGGCTCCCGGAGTCGGATTCGAACCGACGGCCAATTGGTTAACAGCCAATTGCTCTACCACTGAGCTACCCGGGAGTGACAGAGTCACTCTTTTTTAAAACGCATATTTCCCTCATCACAAAACTGTCTGGTCGAGAATAAATAAACGTGCGATTTCCATCAAAAAGAGCGGACGGAATATAAGAACTTTTCGCTATTTTAGCAAATAATTTTTCGCTTATCGAGATTGTTTTTCCTTTAAATTTCCATGCAGGAAGGCAAAGTGCGACTGTGTGTACAGACGAATCTTCAAGGTGTGCAATAACTTTTTCCCACATTCGCAGGACTGTTTGGCTTTCTTTTTCAATAGCTTGTTTGGTAGCATGTTTTGCAAAAACATCCCCCAAAAAACCTTCGGTAACAATAACACCACTCGTTTTTTTTATTGGGAATTTTATTGCATCGCTTGCGAAAAATTCACCACTTGTTATCTCATATCGAAATTTATCCGACATTTGTTCAAAGTTCTCTTTCGTTTTTTTGGTTCTCGTTTCATCGAGATCAGAACCAATGGTCTTAAACCCTGTAATCGCGGCTTCAATATTTACAGTTCCACTTCCACAAAAAGGATCAATTACAATGTCATTCCAACCCGGGTTGGCAAGATTCAGTAAGATTTGCGCTACTTTTGGAGGCAGCATTCCCATGCGTGTATCTCGGAAATCTTTATCTCGATCTCGCAGGACATAGTTCCTCAGGTTCTGATTCGCGTTTGTTTTTGCCACGAGAAAAGAATCTTTTCGTTTCCATACCAAAAATTCAAATCCTTTTTTCAATAATTTTTCTCCGAAGATTTTCCCAGAATCAAGATTCTTTCCAGGCGCATTTACGATACGACAGTTTCGGTCGTGCTGATCGCGGAGCGCATTCTTCATTTCTGGTAGAAAGTGTCTGAGAAAGGTGTTCCCGCATCCCCAGGCAGAGATCCCGAGCTGTACTTTGCCTTCAGGTTTATCTGTTTGAATTTGCTCAATAATCTTGTCTTGCACCTCTTTTTCACTTTTACATTCTCCCAAGACTTCTCCCATTCGAATCGTTCCCCCGAGTCGATCGAGGAAAATCTGTTCGGGTGATTTCGGTAAGTCTCGTGGATTTTCAAATTTTATATTCTCTACCAACATTAATGATTTATCCTCTGCATACAGCAGTTCGTCACAAAAAGGCACCAGTTCACTGCGAGAGAGAATCGGGTTTCTACCGAGGACGAAGAGATAAGATTTCAAAATATTTTTTACTGGAGCCGTCGAGGAGATTTGAACTCCTGCCCCCCGCCTTACCATGGCGGTGCTCTACCACTGAGCTACGACGGCGTCTTTGCGACTGGGAAACTTATACGCGAATTCTTGAAAATTTCAAAGATTTTTTTCTGAAAATATGATAGTTTCCCCGCGATGAAAAAATTATTGATTACTGGTGGCGCAGGGTTTATTGGATCGAACTTCATTCATTACCTCCTGAAGAATAGAGATTACCAGATCGTAAACCTCGACAAACTCACATATGCAGGAAACCTTGAGAACTTGAGAGACATTGAAGACGACCCTCGGTACACCTTCATTCAAGGGGATATTGCTGATGTCGCATTTGTGGATCAACTCTTCGCAACAGAGGCGTTTGATGGGGTAATTCATTTCGCCGCAGAGACGCATGTGGATCGATCGATTGAAGATTCGAATCCCTTCATTCAAACAAATATCGTGGGGACACACACGCTTCTCGAGGCGTCACGGAAATACAAGATTAAACGATACCATCAAGTTTCTACCGACGAGGTGTATGGGGACCTTGGAGATGGTTCTACTGATTATTTCAAAGAAGATACGCCCATTGCCCCAAACTGCCCGTACGCGGCGGCAAAGGCTTCGGCAGACCTGCTCGTGCTCAGCTGGCAAGAGACCTACGGACTGAATGCAATTATCACCCGATGTTCGAATAATTACGGTCCGTATCAATTTCCTGAAAAACTAATTCCGTTCTTTTTGTTCAAAGCGATGGGGAACGAAGACCTGTCTTTGTACGGAGATGGGAAAAATATCCGCGACTGGTTGTATGTGGAGGATCACTGCGAAGCAATTCTTCTCGCGTTTGAGAAATCAGACTCAGGCGATGTTTGGAATATTGGAGGACATAATGAAAAAAATAATATTGAAATTGCAGAACTGATTCTCGCAAACGTTCCCGATTCCGTGTCTCAGATTACGTTCACAAAAGACAGAAAAGCCCACGACAGACGCTACGCAATGGATGCGAACAAGATTGCAGCGAAGCTCGGATGGCGACCACGACATACATTTGAAGAAGCACTTCCGATGACAATTGAGTGGTACCTCAATAATAAAGAGTGGGTCGAAAATTGCCGGGCGAAAGTTTAAGAGATGAAGAGTTCCTAGGCTTATTCCAAAATCTTTAAGACACTGTTTTACCTCGTCATCCTCGATGAGAGCCTGTCCCCGTTTTTATCGGGGAAAGGATCCTGTTAACAAATATCGTTCGTCTTGAATCCCCGATTTCACGAGGACAGGTTCCACGAATTATCTTCACATTAGTTTTTCACTGCGTTCTGCAAGAACGATAACAACTTGCAGGATTGCCGCCAAGCGACAATGACGATTTATTAAAAAATTTTGACTAGAGAATTTTATATAAGTTGATACACTCTCTTCGATTTAAATATAGAACATGAGTGATAAAATTTACTGCGGAAACGGAAAGAAAATAACAACACGCTTCGGAGACATGATGCGTTTAAGTATCTCAGAGAGTGATGTTCAGGCTATGCAACAAAACCTTGATAACGGATGGGTGAATGTAAAAGTCTGCGAACGACGAGAGCCAAGTGCAACAGGAATGACCCATTACTTGCAAGTGGACGACTGGAAACCAAACCAAGAAAAACGAGATGTAGCGCCCGCGAAAGAAGCACCAGCAGACCTTGGAGAGTCTTCGGTTGAGGATTTGCCGTTCTAGTTTTTATTCCAAAATTGTTCGCATTTTGCTTTTTTCCAAAAGAGTGTAAAGTTAAACTTGATGAAAAAATATGTGATTGCATTCGGCGTGCTATTCCTTATTTCAAGCGCCTTTGCCACTGTTCGTCCTGAGCTTGAAGTAAGTCTCAGTTCGAATAATTTACCAACACAGTGGATAGAACCAGGGGAAGAAAATGTAGAAATCTTACGAGTCTGGCTTCTCCCAACAGGACACAATGGAGAGGGAGTAACATTGAAAAAATTTCGATTCATTCACAAAGGAGACAATCGTGATCAATTTATTCGATATGAACTCCTGCAGGGGAACAAATCCCTTGGGAAAATGTCTCTTGTCGACAGTGACGTGATGCAGTTTTCCAATTTAAATGTTTGGCTTCCAGATGAAAAAACAACGGAACTCCGGGTACTCGCGGACACCTCAGTGGGAACGTTCTCAGGTGAACATCAATTTTCCATTCCAAATCCTGATTTCTTACTGACAGAGGAGGAGGATTTCCGTGATCTTGAAACTTGGTTTCAAGGAGATTTCCCCATTACCGCCAATAAAATCCTTCTCGGAAACCATATTGAGAGCCCGTCTCCAGAGTGTAATTTGAGAGAAGATCCAGTATGCGGAACCGACGGAAAAACGTATTACAATCGATGTTTTCCATTTCAAAAAAACGTAGAACTCTTGCACGAAGGTGCGTGTCAAAAATGGAGTATTCCCAAAGCAGAACCATGTCCAACGGAGAAAGAATTAGTGTGCGGAACTGACGGATGGACCTATGACAACATGTGTTTCCTCATGCGGAAAGAAGGAGTTTTCCACCGTCACGAAGGGAAATGTTTTCCTGTGGAGGTTCCTCGCGTTTTAAACTTCAAGCAAGCAGTGGAACTCTTTGACGTGAAACATATTGAACTTAACGCACTTCGTCCACGAATCACAGACAAAGGAAATGCGCGACTGACAGAGATTTCATTTGTCCTTCATCAGTACAAGTTCAAACCAGGACCTCGGAGAGAACTCATTGCGTATATCGAGAACTTCCTCAAATTCACACAAGCGCTGTCAGACAGGACACGACTCGAACAAGAGATTGAACTTCTTAACTCACTTGTTGTGGAGGCGCGTGTTAATTCAGCAAAAGAAAAATTTCGTGTCGGGGAGATTCCATTCATTGATGTCGACGAAGAAGCATGGTTCTTGGGACCAGTTCAATTTCTTCAAGAACTTGGAATTATCGGAGGATATCTCGATGACAATGGAAACGAAACAGGACTCTTTGGTCCCGGTGATCCAGTAACAAAAGCGGAAATTACCAACATGTTATTTCAGATTGGAGATATACCATTCGTTGCAGAACTTGAGGCAAAGAACCCGTATGCAGAAGGGCACTGGGCAGCATCAGAGATGGCAATGGGGGAAGCGATGGGGCTGACGATGTGGGCAGATTATCCGAATCCAGACAAGAAAGCTGACCGAGTTGATGTTCTTCGGGCAATCTTTGAAATTTTTGAGGTCGACGTTCCGACCGGTCCAGTGAGGAGTTCTTTTGTCGACGTTGATTTTCACTCTCCCAATCTCCACGTGATTCAGCACGCGAAGAAACTCGGGATTATTAGCGGGTATCCAGATGGGACATTTAAACCAAAGAATTCAATCCTTCGAGCAGAAGCCGCAAAAATAATTCAGAAAGTGTTTGCGTTGGTGCAGAAATAAAAGAATTTTCGATTTCGGATACGTATCCTGGGATCTTTGTGAACAAGGGGTTTAAACCCCTTGTTCACAAAGGGGGAGCGAGGATTCAAACAGAAGTCGACGACATTGGGGAATGTCGCTTGCAATACTTTTCAACTTTTAGACTATTGTCCGTTATAGATTGAAAAACACTTGCTTTTATTTCGAATATATGGTATAATTAGGGGTTAGGGGGATTTTTTTTCAATGGAACCTTTTTTAGGAGAGTTTTTGCAACTTTTCCCGCGCCTCTTCGAGTTCTTTATTCGTTTGTTCAATCAAATGCGCCGGTGCTTTGTCGACGTATCCTTTATTGTTTAATCTATCCTGGAGTGTGTTGATAAACAATTTAAGATTTATCTGTTCTTTCAAGCTTCTCTCGGCATCTATCTCTGTTGTAGGAATTTCTATATAAAGTTTGTTTTTATTTACAACAATTGAAAAAACACTTCTAGACTCTTTTATTTTATCTGAGGTTTTTATCTCGGAGAGATGTGCGAGCACCTTTATAAGCTCTAAGTTTTTTTGCAATTCCTTGTCATTGGTTTCCATTTGCACAGAAAGCTTATTCTTGGGATTTATCTTTTTTTCTGCACGAACTTTTCGAATTTTGGTCACAATTGCTTGTGTAGAAGTGAACATCTTTACCGCTTCTTTGTCTGTGAAATCAGAAACAGGAAAGTCTTGATCCACCAAGAATCCATCGTCTGTTAATTCGTTCCACAGATTTTCTGTAATAAATGGACAGAGTGGATGGGTGAGTTTCAGGATTTCAAGGAAGATGTGTTTTAGGAAAGCAGGATTTTTTTCTACTTTGCTCGCTTCGATGTACCAGTCGCAGAATTCGTCCCATACGAAATGGTAGATCTTATCTCCCGCAATAGATATTTCATGTTTTTGCAAGTGTGTTGCAATTTCTTTTGAAACAGCACTAAATCGAGATGCAATCCATTTATCCGCCAAACTTTTGGGATTCAAACCCGGGTTCGGGGGTTCTTGAACCCGGGTTTGAGAATCAAGTTGCATTTGTACAAATCGTCCTGCGTTCCAGAGCTTGTTCACGAAGTTTCGGTATCCTCCAATTTTCGCTTTCCCAATCGGGATTGGATTTCCTGGGCTCGTTCCAATCACCAGTGATAACCGAACCGCATCGGCCCCAAATTCATCAATCATCTCAAGAGGATCGATTCCATTGTTCTTGGATTTGGACATCTTTTTTCCATGTTCATCGGTCACCATCCCGTGGAGATATACCGTGTCGAATGGGTATTTCCCAGTTGCATATCGACCAAACATAATCATCCGCGCCACCCAGAAAAACAAAATATCGTGTCCTGTTTCGAGAACCGATGTTGGGTAAAACTTTGAATAATCGTCGGGCTTGCCCGGCGTAGCTTCAGCGGAGTCGGGCCATCCGAGTGTTGAAAAAGGCCACAAGGCACTTGAGAACCAGGTATCGAGCGTGTCAGGGTCTTGATTTAGGGTTTTCTCTGTTGGTGGAACAAGGATGTTTTGTTCTTTTATTTCACAATCCTTCGTGCAACGCCAACCATCTCTTTTTTTCCAAAAATCCCCTTCCTCCAAAACATTCTTTTGGATAGCAAAAATCATAGAATTAAAAAAGGAATGTCCTACGATCAAAATACTTCCCTCAGTCTTAATTTCTTTTAGATTTTTCCATGATTTTTGGGCACGACCCTGTACTTCTTCAAATGTTTCATCAGAGATGCTGGAGAAATTTTCAGCATCACACACGGATTTTCCATCAACACTTGGATTGTACGGAGCTCCGATTTCTCGGAAATCTTCATCCGTTTCAAAGGGGATTCCCAGCTCTTTGCTAATAAATTGAGCCGTTTCTTGGGTCCGCACCATCGGACTCGCAATAATGTGTGAGATATTTCGATCTTTAAGCTCTTTGGCGAGAACTGCGGACTGTTTTTTCCCTTTTTCAGAAAGAATAAAATCTTGAGAGTCCTCATTCCATTCTTTTTCCCCGTGTCGTGCAAAAATAATTTTTTGTTCTTCAGGTAAATGAATCTCCCCCTTCTCGTCATACCACACTGGAATCTGGTGCCCCCACCAAATCTGTCGAGAGATACACCAATCACGGAGATTGTCGATCCATTGGAAGTAGGTCTTTTCAAATTGCTTCGGGATAATATTCACATGTTTTTCTCGAACCGCTTCTTGCGTCAATTTCTTCAAGGTCGTTTTCTTTCCTGTGAATTTGTCGGTGAATTCTTTCTCAACACTTACAAACCACTGTGGAGAAATCATTGGCTCGATAACACATCCACTTCGGTAGCATTTTGGAACACGGTTTGAATACGGAATTCTTGAAACTAAGAGTCCTTTTTTCTCCATGTGTTTTACCGATTCTTTTCGTGCTTCGGCTACCGTCATTCCTTCGCACGGTCCGGTAATGGCGGTCATCTTTCCTTTGAAATCAATCTTCTGCAACATTGGTAAATCGTGTCTCTGAGCGAGTTCATAGTCTTCCAAGGAATGAGAAGTAGAGATGGTCATGGCTCCGGTTCCAAACTTTGGATCGACGCACTCATCGACCAATACGTAGAATTTTCGTATTCCTGCATAGGTCTCAAACTCGAATTTCATGCCTTCTAACTTCTTTCCTTTCACTACTTCTTTTAGATCATATTCATTTGGAAAATGTACCCCGTCATCCCATTTGTGCTTGGAAATAATGAGAGGAGATTTATCAGTTTTCTTTTCGGCTTTCACGTATTCAGCCGCGGGATTAATTACCACCGGACTATCAGCACATTTCGTTTCTGGCCGAGACGTTCCAATGATGAAGGGACCGCATTGAATGTCGTAGAACTCGCCTTCGTTGTCTTCCCATTCTACTTCGTCATCGGCAATCACTGATTGTGCGCCCACCGACCAGTTAATCATTCGGTGTCCTCGGACGATAAGTTCATCGTCGTACAGCTTTTTAAAGATCGTATTTACAGAATGATTTCGTTCATCATCAAACGTGTAGGCTTCCCGTGACCAATCGAGCCATGCTCCCATTTTCTTAATCTGATGCACGATGCGATCGTGTTTTTCTTGAGCAAATTTCCGACATTCTCCCAGAAATTCTTCTCGCTCCATTTCTTCGCGACTCTGAAGTCCCAAGTGTTTGAGCACGACATTCTCCGTCGCAATCGCAGCGTGATCGGTTCCAGGGAGCCAAAGCACTTCTTTGCCGGTCATCTTTTGATACCTGATCATAATGTCCTCAATTGCGAGCATCGCCGCGTGTCCGAGGTGCAACTGTCCAGTCACGTTCGGTGGCGGAAGCACAATGGTAAATGGTTCTTTAGTAGAACCGTTGTTGGCGCGCATATTTCCAGAGTCTTCCCAAGATTGGTAGATTCCATCTTCGGTGGCGTTATGATCGTAAGCTTTATCCATGTCGGGACTATTGTAAAAAACTCGACTCTTGAAAGCGAATGAAAATTATAAAAAGGGAAAAATGTTGCGATAGTACTTGCTATCTTATCAAAAATATTGTAAAATATAAAGAATGGAGGAATTCCTACATTTTAGGGTTAAACGCAACACTTGGTAGAAGAAGAATAAGAAAAAG
>CAZEON010000055.1:0-8827 GCA_964513975.1 uncultured Candidatus Peribacteria bacterium | reverse complement strand
TATAACCTTCAATATTCCCACCGGCTTAGCCGGTGGTTTATTGTGGATTAATTAAATTTTTCGTCATTGCGACTCCGCTTTGCGGGAGAAGCAATCTACTTCGAATTACATAGCTTCTTTAAAGATTACTTTTTCTCCCCCTGTTAAGGGGAAGTTAGAGGGGGTTTGTTTGAAAAACTAGAAGTAGATTGCTTCATCGTATGCTTTTGTCCCAACACATCGGGATCGAAATCACCCGATTCGCAATGACGTGATTTTTATTATTTGACTTTGACCTAAAAAAGTTATAAACAAAACTTCGTGCACTCCGATTTCTCCAGAAAAACGTGTGCCAAATTTGTTCTTTTCGGCAGTGGTGAGTTTGATTCGTCAGTTGTGCGAGTGACGGCATGGCTGATGAATTAAACTTAAATTAATAAGTAATTATAATTAAAATTAAAAAGATGAAAAACAAAAAACAGACCGATAAGGTCAAAAGAAAAAATAAAAAAGGTTTTATCATAGCCTTTATGCTATTTTTTATATTGCTACTCATTTCAGATTTTTTAAATTTCCCTGAATATTTTGGGGTTAAAAAAGGGATTCTATCTATGATAGGAACCTTTGGAGCAATAATAGGTTTTCTAGCATTTAAAGTGCAGAATACCTCCACTGTCTAAAAACAGATTAAATCTCCCGAATCACACATTGTTGTGATTCGGGGATTTAAAGTGTCTTAATAAACTCATCAAACAAATACTGTGCATCCTCTGGTCCCGCGCAGGCTTCTGGATGAAACTGTGTCGCGAACACCGGTCGTGTTTTATGTTTAAGTCCTTCATTTGATCCATCGTTTAAATTCTCAAACCAAGGGATTATGTCATCAGGCAAACTGTCCATATCAACTTCAAATCCGTGATTCTGCGTCGTAATCAAACATCGTCCAGACTGCATATCTCGCACTGGTTGGTTCACGCCTCGATGTCCGTATTTCATCTTTCGTGTTTTCCCACCGGCCGCTAGTGCCAACATCTGATTCCCGAGACAAATCCCAAAGATCGGGATGTTTTTTTTGAGTGCTTCACGAGCAATCGCGATTGTTTCGGTAACCGTTTCAGGATCACCCGGACCATTTGAGAAAAAGATCCCATCGAACTTTTCTTTGAGTTTAAACGGATTCTGATTGAAGGGGAGTCGAATTACCTTTACACCCCGTTTCAAAAAGTTTCGAAAGATTCCGTTCTTCGCTCCACAATCCATAAAGGCAATTGTCTTTCCGCATGGTTTCTCGGGAGTAAGAATTTCCATTTTTTGAGGAGAAACTTCCGGAACATATCGTCCTTTCAGTGGATCTTCAAATTTCTTTGGAGCCTCTGCTCCTAGTTTCCCAAGCAAGACTCCGTGTTCACGAATCACTTGTGTCAGGGCTCGTGTGTCCACTCCTGACAACGCAGGGATATTATTCTTCTTAAGCCATGCTGCGAATTGGGTCTTTCCCAATTCATGTGAAAACGCTTTTGAATCTTCTGCCAAGATAACGCCTTTGACCCAAATCTTTTGAGACTCATACATTTTATCAATACCCCCTCTAACTCCCCCTGCAAGGGGGAGAATATCTTTATCGAATACTCCATAGTTCCCAATGAGCGGAAAAGTGAACACCACAATCTGTCCATAGTAACTTGGGTCGGTGAGGATTTCCAAATACCCAGTCATTCCCGTGGTAAAAACAACTTCTCCTTCCGATTCAACGTTTGCTCCAAAACTTTCTCCTTCTAAAATCGATTTATTTTCTAGAAATAATTTCATTTGAATAAGTTTATAGTTAAGAGTTTAGAGTTCATAGTTTTTTGATAAGTCCGTGAATCATTTTTATAATTTCGTTGCAAGATTCTTGAAATTCAAGAGATTTTTCTTTATCAATGTATTTCATTTTTTCTGATAAAAGTACTTGAGTTTCCAATTCATTACAAGAACCAATACTTATTTTTAAAAAACGAGAAAACTCTTTGTTACTTCCTCGTCCATGTCCTTCTGCAATATTACTTACAACTGAAACTGAACATCGTCTCATTTGAGAAGTTATTCCAAAAATTTCTTCCTTGGGGAATTTTTTTGTTATTCCATAAACACTGGCACTAAGGTCGAAAGCCTTTTGCCAAACCTGCAAATCTTTGTAATTTTTCATTTCCTTAACTATAGACTATTAACTCTCAACTATTAACTTCTGCATGTGATGCGCAATACGCAAAATCCGATCTTCTCGTGATTGAGGTCCTATTAATTGTGCTCCAACTGGCAACGCTCCATTTTCAGATCGTCCAACAGGAACTGATATTCCACACACACCAGCCAAACTCGCTGGAATCGTAAACGTGTCTTCGAGATACATCTGGAGAGGTGTTGAGTTCGCTCCAATCTCAAAGGCAGGAGTAGGGGAAACAGGTGTGAGAATCGCATCTACTTCCTCAAAAGCATTATCAAAATCTTTTTTAATCAATGTTCGTACCTTTTGCGCCTTCCGGTAAAACGCATCGTAATATCCCGCACTCAAAGCATAGGTTCCAATTAAAATCCGTCGTTTCAATTCATCTCCGAATCCTTCTTCTCGTGTTTTTTTGTAAATGTCTTCCAACGTCTTTCCTTCCTTTCCACTTCCAAATCGGATTCCATCAAATCGTGCCATATTCGCGGAAATCTCTGACGGTGCGATGATGTAGTACACAGGCAATCCGTATTCTGTATGAGGAAGAGAAATTGGAACGAGCTTTGCTCCAAGATCTGTGAGAATCGCTTTCGTGGATTCGATCACTTCCAAAACATCTGTGTCCACACCTTCGGTTGCAAAATATTCTTCAGGAACACCAATTTTCATTCCCTCAATAGAAGTTTCAAGCAATTGAACATAATCAGGAACGTCTGTTTGAAGCGTTGTCGAGTCCTTTTTATCTTGTCCGGCAATGACGTTCAGAATCATCGCACAGTCTTCCGCTGTCTTGGCGATCGGTCCAACCGTATCAAGACTTGATGCCATTGGGATTGTTCCCCAACGAGAGACACGTCCGTAGGATACCTTCAAACCTGTCACTCCACAGAAGTGCGCTGGCTGACGAATAGATCCTCCAGTATCAGTTCCAATCGCAGCCGTACAGAAGTTCGTCGCGACTGCAGCTGTCGAGCCTCCTGAGCTCCCTCCAGCCACTCGTTTCAAATCATAGGGATTATGAGTAACACCAAAGGCTGACGTCTCTGTAGATGCTCCCATGGTGAATTCATCTGTATTCGTTTTTCCAAGAAGCACAACTCCAGCATCTTTTAATCGTTTCCACACTTCCGCATCGTACGGAGATTGGAAGTCTTTCAAGACATTTGAACTCGCGGTTGTTTTTGCTTCTTTCGTACACACCACATCTTTGAGTGCAATGGGCATCCCATCGATGGGGGAGAGGAGTGTGTTGTTTTTGAATCTTGAATCGGCGGCGTCAGCCATCTCTCGTGCGAGATCAAAGGTTGTCGTCACAAATGCATTGATGTCTTTTTCTCGTTCTTCAATATTCGCAATAAACGCTTCTGTAATTTCACGAGAACTCGCTTTTCCACTTTGGAAAAGTTGTGAAAGTTCTGCAAGTGTCTTCGTGGTTAAATCCATTACATAATTTTGGGTATCTGTACGCAGTGATCTTTTACTTTGTGAGGCGTGCATTCAAGCAGGGCGGTTTCATTTCCATCGACTTCGATTTCATCAGTCCGAATCACATTCCGTAACCCCGTTACCTGAGAGGTTTCTTCGACTTTGTCGGTTTTTACTTTCTGTAACATTTTAAAAAAATCCAAGATATCCGAAAGCTCTCCCGAAAACTTTTTTACCTCACTATCCGTGAGTTCTAATTTTGAGAGTTTCGCAATATGACGGACTTCTTTTTCTGAAATCATGGAGTCTGAATTTGTCTGAAAGAGTGTAGAGGTTTTTGAGAGAGATTTCAAAAAATTTGATGTTGAAAAACAAACTCTCTCCCCATCTGTACAGATGATATAAACTTTTTGTTAATATTCTCTCCCCTCTCTCTTTGCCAAGAGAAAGGGGGAAATATAGGATAAAAATGATGAAAGTAAGAGCACTTGCAACCCAGGTCGCAAGAGAATTAAGACGAAGTCAAACAGAATCCGAAACTGTTTTTTGGGAACTTGTAAGAAGAAAACAATGTGCTGATAAAAAATTCTATCGCCAATATCCAATGGTTTTTGAGTATGAGAAAGAAAGGAATTATAGATTTTTCATAGCGGATTTTTATTGTCGTGAATCAAAACTTGTTGTGGAAATTGATGGTGGTATTCATGAAACACAGAAGGATTATGATAGTTACCGAACATTTCTTATGAATCAAATGGGAATGAAGGTGATCCGATTTTCTAACAAGGAAGTATTAGAATCTCCACAAAAAGTTTTCATAAAACTGCAGAAATCTCTCACATGAAAGCCTTTCTCTTGCCTGTCCTGAACGAGGTCGAAGGAAAAAGAGAGAGGCGACGAACATCAAATAAGAAAAAATATCTTCCTCCCAGAGTCGGAGAGAGTTCGTAGGTACATACATAAAGATTACATCTCAGGATGACAACGCGTTTTTTGATATTTCGTAATTCATGTCAGAAGTGCTTGACAAAGTCATGATTATACATTAGGTTCTCATGTGTACTTACCCCCCTCCAACAGGAAACGGGACCGTTCTTTTACATTTCAACCACAGAGCTCATTCTTCTCTCTTTGAACTCATACTTGTAGTTTTCAACTTCTCTCTGAACGCGAGAACTCAGTGAATTCTTCAAAAAGAGAAATTCGGGCTCTGTTTATAAAATATATTTCCCAATAGTTGAGAATACTTTAGAAAAAAAGTGTTCTCTTCCTGTTGGGAAGTATAATCAAATATTTTAAATTTAAATTTATTTTATGAAAATCGCGATTGAGAAAGTGAAAGGAAGAAAAAGTTTAAGAAGATTAAAGATTTGTATAATTTGTGGCCGAACGATAAAAAGAAAAGCTACTAATCGTTCATGCCCTAAGTGTGGTGCAGATCCCGAAAAATTCAAATATTTAGGAAGCTAACCCGAATTTTTTTACTAACAGGAGTGTTTAATCGACACTTCTGTTAACCCTACCCAATTTTCTGTACACTCCTCCCGTGAAACAATTTTCCAAACTTCTCGTTGCTGGCGTATTTGACCACTTTCATGTAGGACATCAGCATTTCCTTCATCACGCGAGTCAGATGTGTGATGAGCTTGTTATTATTATTGGACGAGAGGGGACTGTGGAACGGATCAAGGGACGAAAACCACGACATTCAGAAAACCAACGCCTTGAACGAATTCAAGCAGAAAATATAAATCGAACCCGGGTTAGATTAGGACGAGAAGATGGTGATGTTTGGAAAACGATTCAAGAAGAATCACCGGATGGGATACTGCTGGGTTATGATCAGCAGTTTGATGAAACACAATGTCGGGAGCGATTTCCCAATATTCAGATTCTGAGAGCAGAACCCTATGCGCCCGAACATTTCAAAAGCTCGAAATTTTCTTCTTAAATGTCATCCCAGAATTCCGAAGGAATATCTGGGACCCAGGTAATAAGGAATTCCTTTTTTACTAGGTTCCCGCCTTCGCGGGAATGACAAGGAGAGGTTGAGTAGATTTTCATATTCCTCTACAATCCAACAAACAAACATGAAAAATATAAAACCACTCCTGCTTCGGAGTTTTCGCGAAGGATCAATCCAGGTCTGGCGAAATAAGTTTTTGTCGGGAACAACAATGCTCCTCGGAGCGTTGATCTTGTTTTTATTAAACTTTGTTTTTTCTATTCAGTTTTTCGCTGATTACTCGTTGCAAAACCTAGAACAACGAGCTGATTTCTCACTTGAGTTGAGAGCGGATTATGATGCCTTTGAATTCGATGCATTGAAGAACGAACTGGGAATGTATGACATTGAGAGTGAAGTATTGGAAGCCGAAGTCGTTGAAAATTTTCAACTTCCACCACGCCTTCATGTTCGATTTGGAGATTTGCGAGAAGTGAATGATGTTTTTGAAATTCTAAAGAAAGGTCGATATGACTCAGTTATCGGAGCATGGGATGGAGAAGGGGAGCGCGACTTTGTAAATATCATCGATAATCTTCTGCGTGTTCGAGATGGCGTAGAAAGAGCTGGATTCTGGCTTGTTATTCTTTTCCTCGCTGGTGGAGTACTGCTCATGGTAAACACGTTTAGAATTGTGATCTTCTCTCGAAAGAATGAAGTCTTCATTTCTCGATTTGTAGGAGCCGAAACCAAATTTATCGTTGGACCATTCTTGGTAGAAGGATTACTTCTGGGAGTCGCTTCGAGTGTGATTGCCATTGCCGTCTTTACATTTGTGCTCAGACAAGTCGATATCCTGCCTGCTGGAGAAATTTTCATCTATCTGTGGAACAATGTCTTTTCACTCGAAATACTCGTCTCTGGGCTCGTAGGAATGACAGGGGCATGGATCGCAATCCGGAAATATCTCTCCGGAAAATTCAGTAGCTGATGGGAGAAATTAAAACACATGGAATTCTGCTCAAAAAAACATTCCTCGCGAATGATGATGCTTTTCTTGAATTTTTTACGGAAGAATTTGGAAAGGTATCGATGTCCGTGAAAAAATTTGGGAATTCAAAAAAACGAAAGGCAGAAATCGATTTCTTTAGAATTATCGATCTTTCTCTTTTTGAAGGACGAAGTAGTAAATCCTTAAAGTCTGCCAATACTACAAAGGTCTTCCATGCGTTTGAGTCAAACTTTGAAATCAATAAAATCGGATTCGCATGGATTGAGATGTTGGGGAAAGTCTTGCCACCAGAGAAACCCACTCCAATTCTCTTTCAAACCGTTTCTACGCTCTGTGCGAATATCAACACAGAGGAAGCCGAGGTCTTTGATCTCTTCTTTCACGTGGTCATTCTCGACTTCCTCGGGCTGATGGCACGGTTCGATCAAGTTCAGGGAGATGTTTTCTTTGATCCTCAGAGTTTCCAGTTCTCGGCAGAGAGAACTGCGAACGCGGTTGAACTCTCCAACAGTGCTCGGCAAGTCATCGAGTTCCTCAGACGAGCGGATTGCACGACATTTTTGGAGAAGAAAGAAAAGCTCCCAAAAGAGGTTTTTGACGAGGTGCGTCACACGCTTTTTTCGATTGAGGAATTCCACCTTTTCGAAAACTGATACTCCGTTGTCTTAAAAATAAAAAGTCGTATCATGCCGCATGCTTGAGAACAATGTTTTAATACAAAATAATTGTTTTCGTTTTTCTGCTAATTTTCTTTGGTATTGCTAAAGCATTGCGGTATCCTTAATGCACAATCGGTCGCGTTATGACAAAGAACTTCGAACTCACCAAAACTGATGGTCTCGCACGAGCGGGAGTTCTTCATACACGAAAGGGGAGTGTTGAGACGCCGTTCTTTTTTTCTGTTGCTACACGAGGCGCAATAAAGGCTGGAGTGAGTGTTGAAGATTTAGAGAATATGGGAGCGCCTTTCCTCTTGGCAAACACCTATCATCTCCATCTGCGTCCGACATCTGAACGCATCAAGAAACTCGGAGGACTTCATGAATTCACAAAGTGGAACGGTCCGATTCTCACCGATTCGGGAGGGTTTCAGGTCTTTTCACTGAAACGAAAAAAGATTACTGACGAAGGGGTTACGTTTCGGTCTCATATCGATGGGGAGAAAATCTTCCTCGATGCAAAAAAATCTATCCAGATTCAACACAATCTCGGAGCCGACATAATCATGGCTTTCGACGAGTGCCCACCAAATGTACCAAAGTTTCACCCTATTAGACGAGCCGTGGAGCGAACGACTAACTGGGCTGCACAAAGTCTCAAAACGCATTTCAAAAAATACCCACAAAAACTTTCTCCACTCAAACGACCTCAAATCTTTGGAATTATTCAAGGAGGATGTTTCCCAGAGTTAAGAAAACAAAGTTTAGAAGAAATTACGGCCATGCCGTTTGATGGATTTGCGCTCGGAGGCTTGGCAGTAGGGGAGACGGCGCGGGAAATGTACAAGGTTTTAGATGAAATCTGCCCACAACTTCCGGTCGATAAACCTCATTATCTTATGGGAGTGGGAACACCACAGAATTTATTGGAAGCGATCGAGCGGGGGATTGATATGTTTGATTGTGTGATGCCAATGCGAAATGCACGACACGGAACGATATTTACTTCTACTGGAGTTTTACGAATTACCAATGCTGAATTCGCGAATGACAAAGCCGTTCTCGATAAGAACTGTTCTTGTGAAGTTTGTAAGAAAGGGCATTCTCGCGCATATCTCCATCACTTATCCCGAATGGATGAATTACTTGGGGCACGACTTTTAACCATTCACAACTTGTCTTTTTATCATCAGCTCATGCGTGATGCACGGAAGCATATTATGAAAGGGGATTTTGCCAAGTGGAAGAAGGTGACGTTGAAGAAAATGGGATAAATTTTCAAAGTCATTCCATGAATATTCTAACCCGGGTTAGAATATTCATTGGTTGTATTGCATTACGATTTTAAAAAGAGAAAAAGAGTCAAAGTATCGAATCAGTCCTTGAGGCACCGAAGAGAGAACCCACTGTACTTATCGTAGGTATTGCGGTTGGCGGTAGAGTAGCCCGAACGCAAGTAGCGTCTCCACGCATCTGTAGAGCTACTCTGGGAAGATGACCAGACGCTTACATAGGAGCCACTACTGCTGAAGCCTCCTGAAACACCTCGGTAGCCCGCTAAAAGAGCGGAAAATCCAGAAGTGCTACAATTACTACTTCCG
>CAZEON010000054.1:0-9197 GCA_964513975.1 uncultured Candidatus Peribacteria bacterium | reverse complement strand
AAGGAGTGATTGAAAAGATTAACGTGGATTCACACCGGATGGAGTTGAAGAAAGTGTGAAGAAGAGTTGAAAAGTCAAAAAGTTAAAGAGTTAAAAAGTAGGGCGCTCCGCATTGCGGGGCCCCTTATTTTCTAAATGTAAAATGTTAAAGGTTAAATGTAAAAATAAATATTAAATTTAAATATTAAAAATTAAGACTTAGATATTCTTTCAAAATTTCACCTTTGAAATTGAACATTATTTTCGGATAGCAAAAAACCGACGAAGGAATCTCAGAACTCAATATATAGAGGTGGACTTCTCGCCGGTTTTTAAAGCCCTGACAAAGGGCCAAAAACTCTCATTGCCTTGCTCGGGTAAAACTTTTTATCCCGCTGAGCGGGACCCGCGTTACCTATCGGGGCCTTGTTTGTGCTTCGTAGAATTTGACTGTTAGGCCAGATTGCTATAAAATACAGGCTGTTTGGTTTTGAAGAAAAGATGAATGCATAAATGCTTTCGTCTTTTTTTCGAACCTCAAAACGGTTTTCGAGAGGGCGGCTTCTTCGAAGGGAAGATAAGTCGTCCAGTGAAAATCGCACTCTCGCGTTTTGTGGTGCACTCTATCCGTTGTCTAAAGCGGAAAGAACGTCATCGCAAAGCGGAGAGAAAAGAGAAAGCAACCTTGGTCTGAAAGTTTTAATAAAAAATGAATTTTTATAAAATTTAGAATAAATAATTTTTGATCAGCAAGCCTACTTCCTCATCACTCCCCACTCCAACCGAATTTTGAAAGAACTTTTTTACTTGTGATTCCGAGAGTGTCGAGGAAACGTTTGTTTTGTTTTTCGTTCCTGAACTAATGAAATCAAGACATTTTACTCAGGCGCAACATTTTTGTCAAAGAATATGTCTTGAAGGAGTGGGCGTAATGTTTTATTGTATATATTTTGTATTCAATAAGTTTTGACAAAAAAAAGGAAAAGAATCAAAGTCTCAGTACTCTTAAGGTGTTTTAAATGAGATTGTGTACTGAGATTGCAAAACCGCTGAAACAGCTAAAAGCAAAGATTCCAAACAAGGAAACGATGAAGCTTATTGATAAAAAAATACGTTTATTGGTTTTAAATGTTTCAAATCTCACAAGTGAAACACTGAGGAAAGATTGGATTAAAAGTATAAGAAAAAAGATAGAAGCATTTGTAGCGGAGAAGTCAGATGATATAGGAGAAGCGGTTCTTGCGGAAGTAAAGAGGTGTACCGAAATGGTGAAAAATACACTGGATGGGATTGATGATACCGTATATTCCCTTTATGGGATGGAGTGAATGATTGCCAATTCCTTGAAAAGAGAAGACAATTCGCTTGATGATAGAAGAAGAACTTACTTCGGTAAAGACGGATGATTCGGTTGTTTCGACGAACTCAAATGGGGATTCGGAGGCATTTGAAAATACACTCCGACCGAAAGATTTTGAAAACTATGTGGGACAAGCAGAAGTAAAAGGGAACTTGCGAGTGTTTTGTCAAGCAGCGCGAAAGAGAAACGATCCATTGGATCATACGTTGTTCTACGGTCCTCCAGGGCTGGGGAAGACGACTTTGTCGATGATTCTCTCTCATGAGATGGGAACGAATTTGCGAATGACAGCAGGACCAGCACTTGAAAAACCAGGGGACTTGGCGGCGATTCTGACAAATTTGCAGGAGAATGACATTCTCTTTATAGATGAGATTCACCGATTGCGGGCACCTGTGGAAGAGATTCTTTATTCCGCGATGGAAGACTTTGCCATTGATATTATTGTTGGAAAGGGACCTTCTGCGCGAACAATGCGTTTGAATGTTCCGCGATTCACGCTTGTTGGAGCGACGACCAAAGCTTCGATGCTGGCGGGTCCACTGCGAGATCGATTTGGACATGTGGAACGACTGCGGTTTTATGAAGTTGATGAAATTCAAAAAATAGTCGAACGATCAGCAGGTATCCTTGATATTTATATTGATGAAGATGCCGCGCATATGCTGGCGAAGTGTGCACGACGAACACCTCGAATCGCCAATCGTTTACTGCGACGGATGCGAGACTTCGCAGAGATCCTTCATCAAGGAAAGGTGACCGAGAAGGTTGTTCGTGAGGGATTGGAAAGTTTGTCTATTGATAAGAAAGGACTCGATCATGGAGATCAAATGTATTTACAAGCTCTTTGTGAGAAATTCAAAGGTGGTCCTGTGGGACTTTCTACTATTGCTTCAGCCATGGGAGAAGAAGAAAACACGGTGGAGGACATGATAGAGCCATTTCTCATTCGAGAAGGATTTCTCCAGAAAACTCCACGAGGACGACTTGCGACGGAGAGCGCGTTTGCGCATTTGGGAATTTCTGGGAAACCAAAACTCGTTTGATTTCTTTGCATTTCCCCAAAATCTTCTTAAACTTAAATCCCGTAATGGTTAATTCAAAATTCATTTTCGTCACGGGTGGTGTTTGTTCTAGTTTAGGAAAGGGAATCGTAGCGTCTTCGACTGCCGCGATTTTGAAATCCGCTGGGGTAAAAGTTGCCATCATGAAGCTCGATCCATATTTAAACGTGGATCCGGGAACAATGAGTCCGTTTCAACACGGGGAAGTGTTTGTGTTGGATGATGGGGCGGAGACAGATTTGGATTTGGGACACTATGAACGGTTTATAGATGAATCACTCGTTCAGGAATGTTCGGTAACAACAGGAAAGATTTATTCAGAAGTGTTGGGAGAAGAACGGGAAGGAAAATATCTCGGAGGAACGATTCAAGTGGTTCCGCATATTACGGGAAAACTTATTGAGAAAATTGAACTCGCGGCGAGAAAATTAAAAGTAGAAGTACTCGTTGTGGAAATCGGAGGAACAGTGGGGGATATCGAAGGAGAGCCGTTCATTGAAGTGCTTCGTCAGATGCGGAAAAAATATGCAGAGAATTGTATTTCCATGCACACAACATTGCTTCCGTACTTGGCAGCATCTGGAGAACTCAAAACAAAGCCAACGCAGTTATCCGTTCGAGAGTTGCGTCGATTAGGAGTACAACCAGATTTCATATTTGCTCGTGCGGATGTAAAAATCCCAAAGAAATTATTGAAAAAAATAGCGTACTTCTGCGATGTAGAAGAGCGAGCTGTTATTCCTGCAGAAACTGTGAGTTCAATCTATGAAATCCCTCTCAGATTTCAAAAATTTCAATTAGGAGAAATTTTGTCAGAGAAACTCAATTTGAAGAAGAAGAAATTTAATTTGAAAACATGGGAGAAAGGAGTCGAAAAACGAAAGAATGTAAAAGGAGAACTTTTCATTGGATTAGCGGGGAAATACAATGATTTGGATGATGCGTATCTATCGGTTATTGAAGCATCAAAATCAGCAGGATATTTTCACGATCAAAAGGTGAATATTGAATGGATTGATACGGAAAAGATTGAAGAAAAAGATAAAGAAGAATGGAAAAAACTCGAAACGGTGGACGGAGTGATTGTTCCTGGAGGATTTGGAAACAGAGGAATTGAAGGGAAAGTAAAAGTTGCTGAGTACTGTCGTGTAAATGATAAACCGTACTTGGGGTTGTGTCTGGGATCGCAAATCATGGCAATGGAATTCGCAAGAAATGTTCTCAAAATTAAAGATGCGACATCAGAAGAATTTGATGAAGACAAGAAATCAAAAAATCACGTTATTCACTTCATTCCAGAACAACGATTGATTCACAAAAAAGGAGGAACAATGAGACTCGGGGCTTATCCTGCGATTCTCAAGAAAGGAACGAAAGTAGCGAAGATTTATAAAGAAACAAAAATATCAGAACGACACAGACATCGATTTGAGTTTAATAATAAATATCGAGCTCGATTTGAGAAAAAAGGATTTATTATTGCAGGACAGTCACCCGATAAAAATTTAGTAGAAGTGGTCGAAGTAGAGAATCACTCTTTTATGATTGGGTCGCAGTTCCATCCAGAACTCAAATCTCGACCGTTTAAACCACATCCACTTTTCCAAGCATTTGTTGAAGCTATCATGAAGAAATAGCTCCATAAAACAAAAATATTCCACCGCAAGCGACTTCTATTGATTCCATATAGCAGAGCGTAGTATTCTTATACGAGACATTTGTTGTTTTTTAAAGCAATTAAATTGTCTCCAATTCTTAACTCATTTCCATGAGAAAAACAAAAACAACCATAGTCGCGCTAGCGCTTAGTTTGGCGCTTTCTTTTCTAATTTTTACACCCAATACTTTTGCTGAAGCAACAGGGGATCCAGAAGTTGCACCAAGTGATATTAGCCTGAGTGAAATAATGGTGAATGAAAATGCAGCTAATGGCACGTTCATCGCAAATATTTTAGCGGTTGATCCTGATAACACGACTGAAGAATTAACATTCTTTATACCGAGTGATGCAGGGGAACGGTTTACCATCGTTGATGGGAACAAATTGCAAGTGCGTAATGGAAATGAATATCTTGACTATGAAACCAATGCTACTCACGACATTACTATTCTCGTTCGAGATCTAGATTGGAATACCTACGATGAGAATTTCACTATTCTTATTCAAAACAGAAATGAATCTCCAACGGATATTCTTTTCGACAGTGCCGCTGTTGATGAACGAGCAGAAGCAGGAACTCTAATAGGAACACTTAGCGCCGTGGATCCTGATACTGGAGATTCATTTGTTTATACACTTACAAATGATTCAGATGGTCGATTTGAACTTGCCAATGGAAATCAAGTTGTTGTTCTTGATGGAGTGAAGCTTTTGGCAGAGAGTTATGATATTGCTGTTCATGTTATAGATGCGGTAGGAAATACATACGACAAATATTTGAGTGTAGATGTGAATCCTATTCAAGCGCCAGTCCTGTCAAATCTTGTGGTGGGAACAGATGATGAAGATGGAGATACAAATGAAGATGGAGATATAAAACTTGTATGGACAACAGATAAAGATGCGAAATCAAGAGTGGATTATGGAATAATGGGGGATATGAGTGAACTGACTTTCTTCACGAAAAATTATGCTCTTACACAAGAAGTTGTTGTTCCAGATTTACTTGATTGTGTGACGTATGATTATCGTCTCAGATCTTCTGATCGATTTGGAAAAGAAAGAATTGGAGAAACAAGTACACTTACGACAAGTGGATGTACAGGGAATGCGACTGCATTAGCACAAACACATGCAATGATTACTCCTGCAGGTGGAGGAAAAGCACAGTTATTAAATGAGGCGAACAAAGGAGTAATCGTAAACATACCAACAAATTTTATTGAGCAAGAAGAAAATGTTCAGTTTCAACTAAAAAGAATCCAGGTAGGGGCTGTCTTACAAGAAACAGGACTTCCGGATGACAATATGTATATCGTTGGAACAGGAATGTATGATTTGCAAGTGGTAAAGGATATGTCTACAAATATTCCAACATTCAAAAAAGACCTGGAAGTAGAATTCTCTTATTCGGATGGAGAGATATCAATGATTGATGAATCTACGATTTCTGTTTTCCGATGGAATGGTGAATTCTGGAGTCATGCAAATGGTGGATGTAGAGTTGATGAACTTAACAATACAGTGACTTGCGAAACAACAGAGTTTGCAACATTTGGCGTCTTTGGATATATGAATGAAATTGCACAAAGTTTCAGCGGGAAAGCAAAAACACTTCGTCGTCGAGGAATGGCTCGCGAAGACTTTCGAGGAGTTGCTGTTGAAGGAGGAATAAACAAATCCAACTTTGAAACAGCATACCAACGATCACTTAATGAAATTGCAATGATTAATTCTGGAAACAAAGGAGGTGCACGAACGGCAATTGATAGTGAAGGTGAAAAAGTTTTCCTTGGATATAAAGCAGGACGATCAGGTACAGAACAAATGGAAAAGAATATTGTTCGCCGAACAAATGTGGCGTACAGAGGTTCTTCACCTCGATCATCGGCGATGCTTGCAAATCAAGATCTTTCCCTTAAAAAGAGACTGGCGACTATGAAGAGCGGACTCTTGGCAAAGAGTGACATGCAAAAGAAAGTGGACGAAGAGAAGGAGATGGTGATTGCAATGGCAAATAAATTTGATAAGACGAAATCTCTTTTACAAATGTACCAAGCAGCAAGCGAAGAACTTGCGCTTTGTCTCAGTCAAAATGCTGGGTTCTGTGACGAAATATACCGATACCTTGCTTCTGAGATTGAGGATAGAGAAAAAGATGTGGTTGATCACTTAATGATGGATTGGAATAACTAAGAGGAAGTAATTCAAATAAGGAATTGAAAGCCCCGCTTCGGCGGGGTTTTTTATCACGAAACAATCGAGGGCTTTAGCCTTCGATCTTAATCCTTCTTGCCCACAGCTAAAGCAGTGGGTTGTAGAAAATTGAAAGAAAAAATTGCCTCCCGCGTATAACGAGGTGAAGCTTCTTATTTTTTAATTCTTAATACTTACATTATGAAAAAATCAATCTTCAATTTCGCTCTCGCATTACTTGTTCTTGGAACGAGTGTTGCATCCGCAAGTGCTTTCATGGGAGGTCGTCAGATGATGACACCAGACAGGTTTGCAGAATTTAAAGCTATCGTCATGCAAAGTGATGATGTTGAGTCTTTTCAAGAATCTATGAAAACGATTCGCGAAGCACATAAAGCAGAAATGCAAACTATGAAAGATTCAATTACACACACTGTTGAAAATATCGAAAACGGAGTGGTAAAGACAATGACTTCTGATAACGCAGATGTTGTCATCAAAATTCAATCACGAGGAGTAGAAAATACTCCACAAAAAGAAAATGTTACTCGCACCGTAGAACAATTATCAAATGGTATAAGAGTGACCACTACTTCGAATGATCCTGAAATCGTTGAACGTATGCAAAATCGTACTGATAGAAAAGGGTTTAGAGGAGGTATGAAACAGGGGCAAGGAAGTAGAGGAACTTTTGGAAAAGCAGGATTCGATAAACCAGAGAACTGGGATGATATGGAAATGGAAGAACGAAGCGCGTTCATGCAGGAAAACAAAAAGGGAAGCATAGAAGATCGTTTCGAGGAATCTGGTGTCGATATGCCAGAAAACTGGAATAAAATGGAACGAGAAGATCGACGTGAATTCATGCAGGGAAATGGTATGGAAGGGCGATATATGGAACGAGGAGGGAAACAACGACAACATCCATCTTTTCGACAAGAAAACAGACGTGGTGGACAAGGAGAGAATATGAATGAACAACGAAAAGAAACGCTTCGAGAACGATTCCAAGGTTGGATGAAGCAATAAAGAAGGGAGTGGGTATATATGAAAAACAATCGCGGGATATTCTCGCGGTTGTTTTTTTATGGAAGGAAATAATAATTTCGGATTTTTGATTTCTCATTCGAGTCCGAGCGAAGCTCTTCCCTCAGAGTCGAGGACAGATTTCCGATTTAAAAAGTGAAAGAAAATAAAAATACCAGCGTCTTATTTATTGAGATGAAAAAATTTCATATTGGTATTGATACGGAATGGGAATTGCTCTAAAACACACACATGACAAATAGTCGTGAAGCGACCGATGAGAAGTTAGTCGAATTAGCGTTAGAAGACGTTGATTGGTTTGGACTTCTTGTGGAACGATATGAGCCACGACTCAAGCGTTACATCTTACGAATCTCAAGCTTCCCAATTGAGACGGTTGAAGAGATCCTTCAAGATGTCTTTCTCAAAACTTGGAAGAACCTCAATGGGTTTTCTGGGAACGTGAAGTTCTCGAGTTGGATTTATCGGATTGCGCATAACGAGACCATTTCTGCTTTTCGGAAAGCCAAATCTCGTGGACATGATCAACAGGTGGAACTTGATGAAACTCTTTTCATCCCTGATAAGACGGACTTCGTAAAGGAGTTTGATCAATCACTCACAGCTCAAAAAGTTAAAAAGACATTGGAACATCTTCCAGAGAAATACAGAGAAGCCTTGGTGCTTAAATTCCTTGAAGATCAAAGCTACGAAGAAATTGCGGATATTCTTCGTTGTCCTATGGGGACGGTAGCGACGCTCATTTCTAGGGCGAAGAAACGATTCCGCAATGAGGCAGAAAAACAAGATATTCAATTTACATCATGAATCCTTCAAAATTCTCAGAATCGGTACTCAGAAAGATTAAGGCACGACACATCAAGCCGCGCTCAAAATGGCACTTTATAGCGCGAAACGTTACTTTCTGGGGGATATTCAATCTTTCAGTGCTCTTGGGCGCAGGGGGCGTCTCAGTGCTTATTTTCGCACTTATGGAAGCAGACTTTGATTTATTCTCAGAACTCTCTGGATCAGGGACTTCACTTTTTCTCAGCTGGCTTCCTGTATTCTGGATATTCTTCTTCATAACCTTTGTCGGTGTTGCGATGTGGGGAATCCGAAAAACAAAGAAAGGATACCGATTTTCTATTCATACAATCTTGATGACGAATATTGTCTTAAGCATTCTCCTTGGAGGACTGGTGTATGGAGTGGGAGGAGCGGAACAATTTGAAAAAGTCTTTGCGGATAACGCTCCCATGTACCAAGGTATGCAACATCGTATGCAGGAAATGTGGACACAGCCAGACGAAGGACGATTGTCGGGAACAATTATTGAAGTTCAAGGAGAGGATATAATTGTCCTTGATGATTTCTCTCATCAGCAATGGGTCGTTGACGTTACTGCCGTATCTAAACGAAGACCTCGAGAAGAAGGAAGGAAAGTGAAAGTAATGGGGAAAAAGACAGGGGGGCATAACTTTACTGCTACGATGATGCGCCCTTTAATTGGGCGGAAGGGGCAGTTTATGGGAAAGAAAGAACGAAATCATCCACGAACAAAGGAGGAACGAGAGCAGTTCAGGAAAGATCATCCCGAACTTCGGGAAATGAGAGAACGATTCAGAAGAGAGCATCCGGAGTTGTTGGAAAGGAGAAGGAAGGTTGGACAATAAATGTGTTCAATAGTGGGGAATTAAAAATGAATATTGCAGACGACATTCCCCAATGTCGTTGACTCCATCGCTTTATGAACAAGGGGTTTAAACCCATTGTTCATAAAGGAGTGTTGAGTATTGACAAAACGGCTTCTATCAGCCATAATTGATGTCCTGTTCTTTTATATTTTTCTCTTCAACACCTATGGGGGTGTTTGGCTTTGACAGAGAGATTCGAAATGTATTTTTTGCGA
>CAZEON010000053.1:0-9217 GCA_964513975.1 uncultured Candidatus Peribacteria bacterium | reverse complement strand
CAATCCAAGACTTCGTGGTCGATATCAAAGAACGACTGCGACGAGAATTTGAAATCGTTCTTCTCACCAAGAAAGAAGACGAGATTACGAAGATATTCAAAGAGAATGACATTATGTTTACCGAGGATATGGATGAAACAGCGCCTTCGACAGTGAAGTTGATTTCCGTCAAAAGTGATGGATTTGTGCCCCATTCATTTCAAAACAGTAGCCGAAAGATTTTGTTTCTGACTGATCGTGAGATTTTTCAATTTGCACGAACCTCTCGGCAAAAGAAAGCGATCGGAGGAGTGAATCTCGATTTGATGACGAGCTTGAAAGCAGGGAACTTCGTGGTGCACGTAGACCATGGGTTAGCGAAGTTTGAAGGAATCGTTCGTCGGGATGTAGGGGAAAATTTTGGAGGGGTGCGAGAGTACTTGAAATTGGCGTATGCCGAGAACGATAGAGTATTTGTCCCTGTAGAATCTGCGGAAAAGGTAACAAAGTTCATCGGAGATGATGATCCGAAGCTCAGTCGTATCGGTTCAACCGAATGGGCAAGCTCACAAAAAAAATTGAAACAAGAAGCAGAACGAATCGCGAAAGATCTGTTGAAACTCTACGCCGCACGAGAGCTTGCGAAAGGAAAGAAATTCCAGGAAGACGATGACATGGTGCGGGACTTCTGCGATGGATTTCCATACGAATTAACGCCTGGGCAGAGTCAGACATGGGAAGATGTGAAGCGTGACATGGAATCATCACGAACGGCGGATAGATTAGTTTGCGGAGATGTGGGATTTGGAAAGACGGAAATTGCAATGCGAGCGGCTTTCAAATGTTTCCGGTCTGGAATGCAGGCAGTGATTCTTGCGCCGATTACCATTCTTGCCGAGCAACACTACCAATCATTTCAAAAACGTATTGCTGGAAAAAATTATAATGTGCGGGTTGAGCTTTTGTCTCGATTCCAAACACCAGCAGAGCAAAAAAGAATTTTGGCAGACATTAAACTCGGGCTTGTGGATATTGTTGTAGGAACGCACAGATTACTCTCTGACGACATCGAATTTAAAAACATGGGACTTATCGTTATCGATGAGGAACAGCGGTTTGGAGTGAACCAGAAGGAGAAACTGAAGAAAATGCGGGCTTCGGTCGATATCATCACGATGACAGCAACCCCGATTCCTCGAACGCTCAATATGAGCTTGAATAAGTTGAAAGATATTTCCACCATCACGACACCGCCCCCAGGGCGACTGCCGGTGGTGACAGAGGTTCGGAAGTATAATTTGAACCTGATTCGAGAACGAATCATGGCAGAGGTCGAACGGGGAGGGCAGGTGTATTTTCTTCATAATCAAGTGCAGACGATTGAAGCGCAGACAGAACAGTTGCGAGTATTATTGCCAGAAGCGAAGTTCATTGTCGCTCACGGTCAACTCACCCCTCAAGAACTGGAATCACGAATTCGATCCTTTAAAAATAAGGAAGCTGATGTGTTGGTTGCTTCAACGATTATTGAAAATGGAATCGACCTGCCGAACGCCAACACATTGCTGGTAAATCGAGCGGAAAAATTTGGACTCTCACAATTGTATCAATTACGAGGACGAGTAGGACGAAGTAGGACACAAGCCTACGCATACTTTCTTTATCATGGACAGAAGCTAGAACTAGAAGCCAAAAAGCGTCTCAGAGCGATTGTAGAAGCATCAGAACTGGGATCTGGATTTCAGATTGCCATGCGAGATCTTGAAATTCGTGGAGCGGGGGAGGTGCTTGGAGTATCGCAAGCGGGAACGATTAAAACGGTCGGTGTGGCGCATTTTATGAGAATGCTCAATAAAACCGTTGAAGAGATGCGATCGGGTGAAATTTCCTCAGATGTGATCGAAGAAGAAAACATTACGGTTGAGATTCCACTCGCGGCCTACATTCCGCCGTCATTTATTCCAAATGCAGACGAGAAAATTCAGGTATATAAAGAATTGGCTTCTGCTGGAGATCAGAAGGCCTTGGAAGAATACAAATACGATCTGCGCCAAGATTACGGAACGTTGCCGAAGGAGGTGGAGAATCTCTGTCGTGTTATTGGACTCAAGATGCATTTACGTGAGGGAAACATTATGGGAGTCAAAATCCACAAGGCAACACACAAAGATTACGAGATTGTATTGCGCATGGGGCGTGATTTCACCGCTGATCAAGTGTTTGATCTCGTGAAGAAGTCGAAGTTTCCATGGACGATTACCGCTACTGCCCTCAAAACGGCACTTACAGCACTGCCGGTGACATGGTATGAGGATTTGGTGAAAGATGTGAAGTTATTGAAGGTGAAGAAAAAGCAAGTCCTCGCGAAGGCGGGGATCGAAAAGTTGTAGGGGCAATCCCTTGTGGTTGCCCGTTTTGCGTTTACCAACCTCGGGGTTGGTTTTTGATGTAGGGGCGTGCCATTGGCACGCCCCTACCATTTAAAAATGGTAGAGACGCAGCATTGCTGTGTATTTTCCAGTTCGAACTGGTAATAAAAAAAGACCCGAGCGTGCTCGAGTCTTTCTAAATATTTAGCAGTTTTTAACTTACTAGTATTGAAGTGGTCTTAGAGTCTGTATGTGTTGAAGGATTGAGTCTTTCGTTTGGTAGATTTTTTTTAAAATAGCCACAAAATTTATTCCCTTTTCGTTTCGTTTGCAAATTTCAGTAAGTACGTCTTCTAGTGTCAAATCTTTTAATTGCGGTATATTAAGGAATGTATTTCCCCATAGAGTTTCTGGATCTTCGTTTTTATATGCTTTAATGAGCTCGTCCACAAGGAGTTCTTCATCGGAAAAATCATCTTCTGGGGCTCCAGAATCTATATCATCATCCGTGCGGTTAATATCTACAGAGAAAGGATTTTTGAAGGCAATTTTGTTGTCTTTTTCCATTTTTACAAAAGTTAAATAATAATTTCTATTTTTGTATATACCTTCTTCCGGTTTTGTCAAGGATTTTGTGGGGAAGGTGGGTTGGTTTAATGAGAAAAGTTCTAATTCGGATTGGAGTTTTATTTTCATTGAACACATTTTTTGTTCAAGAAGAAGCATCCTCATTCCCCTGAAAAGGGGAACCCAGTCAATAAGGAATTCCTTTTTTACTGGGTTCCTGCTTTCGCAGGAATGAGGGAATAGAAAAAATCTGAAATCGAAAATCGAAAATCGTAAATTACCCTTTACCCTTTCACTCCCAAATCCTTCTTCAATGCATGAATGTGCCGAGCGGTGGCAGAATCTTTTCGTTTGAGATCTAAAATCTTTCTGATTCCGTGCATGATAGTCGTGTGATTTTTTCCTCCAAAGTCTTTTCCAATTGCTTCGTGACTCATTCGCAAAAGATCCTTGCAGAGCAACCACGCAATCTGTCGTGGGTAGACGAACTCTTGTTTTCGAGATGTTCCCAAGAGTTCAGTTGCTGGTACTTGGAAGTGATCACTGATAGCGGTGATAATTTCATCTGGTGATTTGGCGTATCCCGCTTTGGCTCCATCAACGGTTTGCAATTCATCATGCGGATTGAGCTTTCGAAACATCTTTCCTACAGACTGAACGGTAGGAGAGAGATGAGAGAGTTCTATTTCTGCTGATACTTGATTGAGAATGTTCTCCAGTTCTCGCAAACTTTTGCGCACATTGGCAGCAATAAATTCCTGTACATCGTTCGGTAAGATAAGACCGAGTTCTTTTGCTTTCTCTTGGAGAATTGCGAGTCGAGTTTCATATCCTGGCATCTGGACATCAACCGACAATCCCCATCCCATACGGCTTCGGAGACGATCAGAAATCCCCACCAAATCTGCAGGCGGTCTATCCGCTGCAAAAATAATATGTTTATTAAATTCAAATAAATCATTAAACGTATTAAAGAGTTCCTCCTGTGTTTTTTCTTTATTTTCAAAAAACTGTACGTCATCAATAATGAGGGCATCAACTCGACGGTATTTTTTTCGGAAACGATCCGTGTTTCGTTCTCGAATAGATTTTACAATCTCATTCATGAATCGTTCTGCCGTCGTATAAACAATAACGGCGTTCGAATTTCGTCGGAGAATTTCATTCGCCGTTCCTTGAAGCAAATGTGTTTTTCCGAGTCCCACACCGCCATACACGAAAAGAGGATTGTATTTTTTCTTATCTTTTGGACCACATTCTGCTACTGCTGCACATGCGGAATGAGCAAGTCTATTTTCATCTCCCACAACGAAATTTTCCAAAGTGAACTTGTAATGAATGATTCGTGATTCAAGTCCTCCTTCCAGTTTTACATCTGGACGATTAGGGAGTTTCCGTGGTGATTTCTTGTCTCCAAAAACATCAGGACTTGAAGTTGGACTATCGGCAAGAGAAAGATCGACATCAAAAAAAAGTTTTTGAATCTCAGGCAAAATAGCTTTTAAGTTTTGCAAAAGCATTCCGTGATATTTTGTCTCAAGCCAGTTTTTGTTCATTTCTGTTGGACAACTTAAGAGCACTGCTTCTCCAGAAATTTTAGAGATACGAACTTTCTTGAACCAGGTATGAAACTCCATCCGAGAAATTTTCTCAGACATTCGTTGTAATACAGCGTCCCAGACCTGTTTTTTGTCCATTTATAAAAGTTGTTTGTGTTGAAATATTCTATCGAAAAATGAGATCGGTTCGTTCTACCCCAACACCGATAGCGCGGATAGGAGTATGGATCATTTTTTCTAAAGCGAGAACATAATTTTGTGCATTTTGTGGAAGATCTTCAAACTTCCGAATGCCACCAATTTTTTCTTCCCATCCTGGGAATGTTTCGTATTCGAGTTTGAGTTTCTGATTTGCCTTTCGTGTTGTCGGCACTCCGAAGATTTCGTTTCCATCAAGCATGTATTTCGTCACTACTTTGACTTCTTTCATTCCAGAGAGAACATCTAACTTTGTGAGGTTAATGGCATCGATACCATTCGTTTCTACGGAGTTTCGCACGACCACTGCATCAAACCATCCACATCGTCGAGGACGTCCTGTTGTCGCTCCGAATTCATCTCCTGCTTCTCGTACTTGATTTCCGTGTTCTTCTTTGAGTTCAGAAGGGAATGGTCCTGATCCAACTCGTGTTGTGTAGGCTTTTGAAATTCCAATAATTCCAGAGAGTGCTTTTGGAGAAACTCCAAGTCCTGTACAAACACCTCCAATAGAAATTGAACTGGATGTTACAAATGGGTACGTTCCGTGATCAATATCTAAGTGATGCGCTTGCGCTCCTTCGAAGAGTACTTTCTTTCCAGAGGTAATAGCGTCTTGTAGGTATTTTCTTGTATCAGCTAAGAGCGGTTTAATAATCTCTCGTGCCTCCATGAGTCGATCAAACTCTGCTTGTGCATCAAGTTCTATCCCCATGTGTTCTGCGTGGAATTCGCAATTTTGTTTTAATTTTTCAAGCAATAATTCTTTATCTAAAAGATCTTCACATCGGATCCCGATTCGAGACACCTTATCAGTGTACGCTGGACCGATTCCTCGGCAGGTCGTTCCAATCTTCTTGTCACCTTTTCGTTTTTCGAGTTCTTCATCAATCTTTTTATGATACTCGAAGATCATATGTGCTCGGAGTGAAATCTTTACTCGTGAAGCGACTTCAAGGTCACTTTCTTCAAGTGATCTGATTTCCTCTGCTACGTCGCAGATATCAATAACCGTTCCATTTCCAATAATTCCAATCGCATTTGGATGGAGCATGGCAGAGGGAAGCAGATGGAAAACGATTTGTTTTCCATCAACAACAATAGTGTGTCCGGCATTTGCGCCTCCAGCACTTCGACAGATGATCTCAAACTCTGCACTCATCGCATCGACCAATTTTCCTTTTCCTTCATCACCCCATTGAGTTCCAATAATGACTACATTTTGGCCGAGATCTGAGAGCAGTTTTTTCATGTTTTTGTGGATTTGCGATCAAAAAATGAGGGATGAGTCGCGAGAAGAAATGTAGGAGTTTTTGCTTCTCGTGTCAATGAAAAAAGTCCTCACTTTTTTCTATGTGCAAAACTCAATGAGATAAGTGCTACAAAGGGAATTAATGTTTCGGACTTTGGATGGTCCCATCTATTTTTCCCTTGAAAAAATTGAAATCAGCAATGGTCTCGTTTACCCAAAAATGAAGATAGTATCGAAACCGTGTAGAAATTTGTCGAAATTTCTCAGAGAGAATGGATCGATTTTTTCTTGTTTGGTTTTGCGTCGTAGCTGTAAAGAGTTCAGTTCGAGCAATTTGTGATAACTGATCGACTTTTTGGTCGCACCATTGAGATTGCTTAGAAGTTCCTCTTCCAAAATTCGTTGTTGCTGTCTGTCCCGCGCAATTATAGAACCAGTTGGCACAAATTTTTCGCAAACAAGATTCATGTCGTCTGAGTCTCCGAATACCTTCTTGGGCAATAAAATGTCCATTGGATCCATTGTCTTGTAATAAAGGTGCCAAGTCTTCCGTCTGAAAATCGGTCATTTCTTTTGTCAGCACTTTTCCAGCAATAGTTTCTGCAGTGGCGAGACTATAAGAACACAAATCTTTGTATCCAGCTTCGGTAAAAAGGGGAGTCTCTCGTGCGCAGAGATGGTCGCGGACAGTATTGCTGTCGATGTC
Source organism: uncultured Candidatus Peribacteria bacterium (assembly GCA_964513975.1). Classification (GTDB taxonomy): domain Bacteria; phylum Patescibacteriota; class Gracilibacteria; order UBA4473; family UBA4473; genus CAZVBV01. Next base: position 2,587 of record CAZEON010000053.1, on the reverse strand, counting down.
TGCTTGTGCTTGAGAAACGAGTCCTCCGAAGGCGAAAATACTTAGAAGAAAAAGGAAATATATTCGCATGATTCTATTGTAGAGGAACAATGAAGAATGAGAAATAAAAATTTAAATTTTTAAGAAAACTCATTTTCTGTTGATCGTTTTCTATAAAATTAAGATTTTAGTGATGTTTCATTTATAGACTCGTTTTTTTACAAAGTATATAAAGAAAACAAAAGGTGGTTTCGCGCTACAAGAAAGTGAGTAAAATTATTGCACATGTTCAATAATTTTGGTTCAATTTAAGGTGATCACTTTTATTATTCTCGTTCAAAAAAATGAAACAACTTGATTGGCGCACATTTCTCATAGGACTCGCTTTTTTATCGAGCACCGCATTTGCCATGGATACCTTTTATGGAGACCTTGGCGATGAGGATTTCTTTTTTGATAAATTCGTATTGATTGATGGAGTAGAACTTCAAGATTCTGCCGAGGATACGGAGGGGGTGAGTACGTTGGAATTGACGGGGACAGGAAGTCTAACTATTGAAAATACAAAATGGGGAACGAGTGTGACAGTGTTTGGAGAAACGACTATTCAGTCGGAGCGAAAATGGGAAGCAGAAGACAAGAAAGCATGGTTCGAGGGGATTTTACCGGCTCCAGGAAGAGGAATTAAACCATATTATGGGAACGTGCGTTTTGAAGATGGAAACAGACACCCTCATAGTAGGGTGAAGGTCTTGTCGGCGTTTACAATGGGAATTTCGAATGAAACGTTTGTGTTTTCAACACCAGCCTTCTTCCGCTTTCCGACAGAAATTCCTGATGGAACAAAGCTTTGGCTTGCTTTCAAAGAAGAAGGGACTCCTGCTGAGGAGGAGGATGCTGAGTGGGTAATCCAAGAAGGTGATTTTTGTGTTGCTACGAATGGATCTTGCGAATTGGAATTAAACAGATTTAATGCAGTAGCATTAATACGAGAACTTTTTACGAAATGCCCAAGAACAACATATTCAGACACAGAAATTGTAAATGGAGTTATTGCAGGAATACCAGAATGTTTAATTACTTGTGACCGAGGATTTGAATTGGATTATGGAACGATGAAATGTTTGGAAAGGGGGGCTGCCAATTCAGGCCTAGAACTTTCTGAAGAAGTGCAAAACTGGAAATTCTCATCGGGTATAACAGAAAAACCAGGGCGTCCAGGTTACTATCGATATACGGGAGCACGTCCAAATCAAATGGATCACAAACTTTCAACAGAAGGATTAGAGGGGAATGATAAATATCGTGTAGCACGAATAAATGCGGCATCAGGAACAAGGTCTAATGATATACCCGATGAGGTTGTAGTAAAAGAGAATAAAGATGCGGGACTCATGGAGTATTTACTTCACGTGAGAAATTTCTTTGGTTCAGGATCAAGCGCCAATGTGGTGCGAAGTGAAGAAGCAACAATTGATGGAGAAGGGGAAGAGGTGTATTCGTCGGCACCACTTCTACCGCAGACCGGTCCAGGTCTTTTCTTGGGGCTTGCAGCCTTAGGACTTGGATGCATGGTTGTAGGAGCAAAAGGGCGACGAAAATAAATTAGACTTATAGTGGGAATTTGTGGGTTAAGAGGGAAAACCGTGAGGGGTCGCGGTTTTTCCATATGGGGAGGGAAATGTTAAATATTAAAGGGAAAATGTTAAAAGAAATCACAATTTTCAAATTTTTAAATTCGTAGAATCGTAGATTTGTGATTTTTTTAACTCTTCGACTTTTTGACTTTTAAACTTGTGGATTCGTTATCTTTTGTGTCTGAATATTATTCAACAAAAAAAGCTTGACGAAAGGTCTTGAACCCTTACAATCGGCGCGATTTTTCAGTATAAAATTATGAAGAAAGATATTCATCCAAAAACGCATCCAGTAGTTTTTCGTGACGCAAGTGCCAAGAAGGACTTTGTTGTGATGTCAACGCTCACTTCGAAAGATGTCGAGAAAATAGACGGAGTTGATCACTACGTTATACACGTAGATATCTCATCAGCTTCTCATCCGTTCTTTACAGGGAAACAAAAATTGGTCGATACATCTGGTCGTGTTGAGAAATTCAAACGACAGATGGAAAAGGTGGCAAAATAATCCCTTTCTCTCATGGCAAAAGCAAAAACTATTTCACTCAGCGTTTGGAAAACACTTTTCCGAGATACGCTTACAGCCTTTTCTAAGGTGTGGTGGCGTATTGCTTCAGTAAACATCTTCACGATGTTGACATTGATCGTAGGAACAGGAATTTTTGCAGGCATTGGATACCTTGCCTTTCGAAATACACTTGAAAACATTATTGCTAACTTCTCCTTTGGAGGAGATTTTTTACTCGGTATTATCTCTATTCTCCTCTTGGTAATGGTGTGGGCTGTTTTTGTAACGGTATTCTCTGCAAATGGGAAAATAGCAAACACGATTGTTTTAAAGAACTACACAAAAAAGAAAATACGATCATCCTTTAAAATTTACTTTGTTGACGCGTGGCACTACTTGTGGCAATATATTTTGCTTTCATTGAATGTTATTTGGTATTTATTGTGGCCTATTATTCTCGTAT
>CAZEON010000052.1:0-9567 GCA_964513975.1 uncultured Candidatus Peribacteria bacterium | reverse complement strand
TGACACTTGTAGTTTAATTCCTACAGGTGTTGCGTTTAAAAAATAAATTTTCATAAATGAATCGTCAAAAGCCTTTGAAGATATTTCAGAAGAATATTTTGAAGACTATTCAAAGAAGGTAACAGAGGTTGATGAGTATTTGATAGAATTTCATCAGGAGGTATTTCCCGTTCTTCCGGGATCGGAAAATATTCCTCAAGGTTTATTGCGATTTGTCCCTGCTAAAATAAGATCCATTATTAGTAGTTTTTCGATAGAGGAAAAAAAAGAAAAAGTTTTTTCTAATTTACCAACCAAGGAAAAAGTACAAGAATTTAAGGGTGTCTACAAAAGTGCAGTTATTCAATTAAAAAACATTGTTCCCGCAATTGAAAAGAAGCGACAACTTGATGAGAACGATATTCTAGAAATAGAGGATGAAATTATTCATTTTGAAAATTTATTAAATTCAGAAAATGAAGCTTTCGACCCCTCTTTGATAAACAAAATTGAATATCACATTAAACAAAAGAAGAATGAATTACAGTTAGCAAAAACATCGTTAAACAATACACGAGACCAAGGAGAAGCCTTGATTCTTACAGCACAACAATTATTGCAACGGGCAGAATCTACGTTTAAAAATATCAATAATGCAATTTTGTCCTCACAAATAACAAAGACAGTAAAGGACTCAATCAATATCGGGCAGTCTTCTACCGAACTGTCGGGACAAATGCTCGTTCATGCCACAGAAGGAACCACAAATATGGTGAAGGAGCTCATAGAATACGCTTCCACTTCGGTTATTCCGCAAGGGCATTTAACAGCAATTCAGACATCTATGACGGATCGAGCAATGAATAAAGAGGGGGCTCAGGAAAAAATTAACATGTCTATTACCACTTCTTTAACAGTTCTCAATGAAATAGAAGCGTCTTATATAGCACTAGAGGACTCGCTCTTTTTGAAAGAATCAGAAAAAAAAGAAGAAGTTTTGGCAGAATAAAATTCTGTAAAATTAAGAATGTCTCAAAATCCATTTGTCGTAACCGAAGAGCAGGAAAATGAAATTAGTTTCGCTCACACAGAGACACTCATTCGGTGCGAGCTAGAAGATAGAAAACAAATCCATTTTAAGAAAGTGTGGAAAGAAACAAAGGATTTCTTTTCAGCGAAGATTAAACATATAGTGGTAAACGTAGAAGAGTATGAAAAATATAATTCGGTTGAAGTTATAGCCGAATTAGGAACGGATCCAGAAAAGGAAGAAATAGCATTGGTGCAAGAAAAATTAAAAAAATTATCTTTTTCGACACAAAAAAAAGCAGGAACATTACCTTCTTTGACAGAAGGTAATGAGGGGATACTTCCGGTCGGGATAGATGTTTACGATGTAAATAATCACAGAGAAATTATTCAACAAGTTTTTGCGACACGATTAAATACGGAAGAAAACATTAAAAAATTAGAATTTCAGCTATTAGCACTTGAAAAATACAAGGAGGTTACGGGATTTTACGATCAACAAAAAAATAATTTTGAGGATTTATTGCAAGCATCAAAAGACATTCTTCCAAATTTAAACGAACGATTTGTGATATCGGTATTGAGTTATTATGCCTCAATAGCAGGGGTCAAGAACCCAGTGTTGCCTTATGACATTCCGCGAATTCCACTTAAAAAAGAACAATTACCTCCACTATCAGATTCTTTAAGAAAGCGGATATTAGTGGTTATTGAAAAAACACCATTATCTGAGATTGGAACTACTTTTATTAAAAATATACAAGAGACCGTTAATTTAGAAATAGAAAATCGCGCTAATGATATTTTTGAAACAGAAAAAAAATACAAAATAGGAGAACAAGAAAAACAGTTACAAGCAAAAGAAAAATCGTTAAAGAAAAAAGGTGTAGTTTTGAACCAAAGGGAGCTTTCTGTAAAAGCAAAAGAACAGGTATTATTAAAATCTCAAAAAGAAATCGAAAAATTATTACAGGAAGTTTTAAAAATATCGGGTAAAAAATATGAAGAAAATATCAAAGCAATAGAAGTGATAAATAAAAAAGTTATCAAAGAACAAATAGAACAAGAGAGATTGAAACATGACGCATCGGAAGTTTTTGTAGAGATTCCTCCAGACATCAAGAAGGAAAGTCAGGCATTTAGAAGAGAATTTCAGGTTGGATTTAAAGATAAAATTTCTTTGATTTTAAAAAGAGTTGAGAAATACATACAGCAAGAAGATGAAAGCATCCTCCTAAATGAATTGAATAATTTGAAAATAAAAGGGATCTCCAATTATTCTATAAAAAAGAATCATTTAAATACGGAAATAAGAGCAGATTTTTTCTTCGAAGGAGCCCCCCCGTTCTCAAGACATGTAAAAAAGTTTATACAAGGAGATAATTGGCAGATTGGAATACAAACATTAGTTATTAAGGAACTATTAATAACGGATAAAAAAATATATTATGATAGCATTTCTGATAACTTGTTAAGGTTATTGGATATTTACAACTCCTTTAATATTATACCAGATATAGACGCGTATATTTGTTATCCTGATGGACGGCAACCTTCCGTAAATCGATTTAGAAATGTAAACACAATGAAGAAGAGGGATTTGGTTGAGGTGAAGGAACCTTTTGAGAAAAGTTTTGAGGGATATGTTCGATATTTGTCTATTTTATCCCAAAATATTAGGACATTGGACACTTTTTCATCTTGGGAAATGAAAAATTTTATAAGTAATTATGGACAGAAGGAGTTTGATAATAGATTAAAAGAAATAGAGAATGTAAATGAATTAAAAGTATTGTTTGAAAATATGGAGGGTGAATATATAAACTTGTTCGGCGATTCAAAAAATGTCATTTCATGGATTGAAGCGAAGTTGAACAGAACTCTTGAAAACCTAAAAATCGACGAAGAGTCTCACATTATAAGGTTTCATCATAAGTATATTAAGCAAAGAAACTATCCAACGGATAGAAGATTCAAGGTGATTGGAGCAGATTCTGATGGTGATCCCACAGCAACACAAGTGAATTTAAAGAATATTGATATTCTTGATATTGGGGATGTTTATAAACAGCTTGGGAAAAGAAATGTTTATGTTTGTGTTGAACAAAAGGGGAAGGAAATCATATTAAAAAAAGATAATGTAAATATTAGGATTATTTATGATCCAATAAAATTAAAAATAATATATGATTTTCAAAATAGTTTTATTATTAAAAACGAAGACCAGATTCTGTTTAAAAAAGAATTGATCACACATTTAAACGAGATAATAAAGCTCTAGATTATTTTTCGAAATTGTCTCCCATCTCTCCCTCAAACTTCGTCGCTCCTATTTCCAGTACATATTTTGCTATTCTAGGCATGACCCATAAATACATTTACTCTGATTACGGTATAGGACTTACGAAATTTATCTTTCTTCTCTCTACGATCAACATCCTGATTACCAAGTGACCGCCTCTCTGGTACGAGAAGTGCTTGAAGAACAAGGCCTTGCTCTCCAAATACATTCCTATCGTGTTCATGGACAATCCTTTTCCAATGGGACAGAGATTGATCAACAAAAATCAAAACTTATTCGTATATTTAAATCTCAATTCTGGACTCCGACTCACATGAAATTTATGGAGCAATTTTCGAAAATGGAGGAAGTGTTTGAATAAAAAACAAGACCTGTGCTATTAAACACAGATCTTTCCCTTTCGAAAACAAGAAGATCGGCAGTGTCTTTTTCCACCATTACCACAACTTCTAATACCTCCCGTCTTTCGCTTTACGTCTTCCTTTTTGAAAACACCGTCTCTTCGATTCCTTTTGTTTTCCCTTTTTTTTCTCAGTTTTCTAAATCCTTTTGCTTTCTTCTTAGCCATAAACATAAATTTTAAACATGAATAATTAAGTTGCATTTATACATTTTCTAATCGTGATCCTGTCCTCAGAAAGAACAAAACCACGACTAGAAATACTGATTCTCCATTGTCGAAAAGAACTGAGAATTTTTCGTTCTTTATTAGAACGAAGAAATTCTACAAAAGTCAAATTACACATTCCCCACTAAAAGTCAATGCTATGGATTTTTATAATTGGTGTTGGCTCTGTCGTTCTTTTGGAACGACAGAGCACAGTTGGTTCTTTACGTGTGGTGGCGCTTTTTAAAAACATGCCGTTTCTTTTCAGTTTTTACCTGATTAGATTTCTGATTGTTTTTATTGCTCGTCTCCGTTTTTTGTCTTTTTTCGGCTTTCTTTTTTGATTTTAAATCTGGCATATAAACATTTTTTTTGGTTCCACGATACTGCACGCAAGACGCACAAAACCGTGAAACCAGAAATCGCCACGAAAGTAATAAAGAACTGAGAATTCTTCGTTTCTTTGAAAAAATAAGGAATTCTACGGAAGTCTTTTTGAGCCATTTTTGAGAAAAAGTCAAGACTATTTCTTCATCATCGCAAAAAATGCATCTTGCGGAATCGTCACTTTCCCAAACTGTTTCATTCTCTTCTTTCCTTTCTTTTGTTTCTTTAAGAGTTTGTTTTTTCGAGTCACATCCCCTCCGTACAACTTCGCTGTTACGTCTTTTCGCATCGCAGAGATGGTTGTCCGTGCGAGGATTCGTGCGCCAATGGTTGCCTGAATGGCAATTGCAAACTGTGCCTTGGGAATAATTTCTTTTAACCGCTGACACCACGCAAGTCCGATATTATAAGCTCCGTCCTTGTGAACAATCTGACTCAATGCATCTACTCGGTCTCCTGCGACGAGAATATCAAGACGAACGAGATCCTCTGTTCGCAGATCAATCGGTTCGTAAGACATAGAGGCATATCCTGAAGTAAGTGACTTCAAGTCGTCGTAGAAATCGGTAATGATTGAAGAGAGTGGGATTTCAAAAAAGAGTTCCACTCGTGTCGGATCTGTGTACTGCATGTTTTTGGAAATTCCTCGACGCTGCGCACAAAGTTCCATAATCGCTCCAACGAATTCTGAAGGAGTGAGAATTGTAATCTTCATCCATGGCTCTCTGATGTCGAGATAGTGTCCGGCTTCTGGAAGTTCACCAGGATTGGAAATCATTTTCGTTGTTTTGTCGTTGAGCACGATTTCGTAGGAAACTGAAGGCGCTGTAACCAACATGTCGATATCAAATTCTCGTTCGAGTCGTTCTTGAACAATGTCTAAGTGAAGAAGTCCTAAAAAACCAACTCGAAATCCATGTCCTAAGGCGCCTGAGTGTTCTGGCGTAAATTGCAATGATGCATCGTTGAGAGAAAGCTTTTCCAATGCTTTCCGAAGGAGGGAGAAATCATCCCCGCTTGTGGGATAGATACCCGCAAATACGAACGGCGTTACTTCTTTGTATCCGGGAAGTGGCATAGGAGAGATATTCCCCTCCCTCTGGGAGGGGTTAGGGGATGGCTGCCAGAGCGTTTCTCCGACTTTTGCATCGACAACATTTTTCAATCCTGTGACAACATATCCCACTTCCCCTTCTTCTATAGACGTGGTTGGAGAATATTTTGGATTGAGAAATCCCACTTCAATGGCTTCGATTTGTCGGCCTGTTTTGAGCAATTTTAATTTATCTCCTTTTTTAATTTCTCCTTGAAATACGCGCACACTCGATACCACTCCTCGATAAGAATCGAACATGGAATCAAATATGAGTGCTTTTGTTTCACCTTCTGTAAAAATGTTTTCAGTATTTTCAAAGACTTCGTTTTTCTCTGGGAGAGGAACCCGTTCTATAATCCTATCTAACAATTCAGGCACTCCTGTCCCTTCTTTCCCAGAAACCTGCAAGATGTCTTCCGCAGGAAATCCCAACAGTTTTTCTATTTCCATTGCTCGGCGTTCTGGCTCAGCTGCGGGAAGATCTATTTTATTGAGAACGGGAATAATGGTGAGTCCGTGCTCAAGCGCGAGAAATACATTTGCTAAAGTTTGAGCTTCAATTCCTTGTGTCGCATCGACAACCAAAACGGCTCCTTCGCAGGCCGCGAGCGAACGAGAAACTTCATATGAAAAATCTACATGCCCTGGTGTATCTATAAGATTGAGCTGTGTATTCTTCCACTTCATTCGCACCGGCTGAAGCTTGATGGTAATTCCTCGTTCTCGCTCCAAGTCCATTGTATCAAGCAACTGTTCTTTCATTTCTCGCTTATCAATTGTTCCTGTTGTTTCAAGAAATCTGTCGGCAAGTGTCGACTTTCCATGATCGATGTGCGCAATGATGCAAAAATTTCGTATGTCCATTCGCGCGCGATTGTACTGAGAAACCTGTAACTTGCAACTTCCGCCCCCTCCTTCTACAATGAGTTCAATGCAAAAAAAGAAAGGATTCTCTCTTATTGAACTCCTTGTTGTGACAGGGATTGTTGCAATACTCGTCACTATTTCTATTCCTGGTTTTTCTCGAATGAGAAGTCGGGTGAACTTTCAAGGAGAGATTGACACCATCTTTAATCAAATTTTGGAAGTACGCATGAATGCATTAACGGAAAAAATGTGTGATGATAAGGCAAGTGAAAAATGGATATTTGGATTTAACGCAACGACTTCCACAATATCTTGTAAAAATAATATTGAAGAGGTTCCGGTTCAGACCTATGACACACAATGGCACCAGTCACACACCATCGAACTTGATGATGTTCCTAAGGTAACTGTTCGGATTGAGTTTTTACCTGATACTTCTCAATCATTTATTCCTTATGGAGATCCGATTGGAACCAATCAAGGGGATAATGCTAAAATTCTCTTTACTCATGATTCTGGTGAACAAAAAACTATTTGCTTTAACCGTATCATGGGAATCCCTGAGCTTTCCAGTGGAGATACTGACTGCACCCCTTAATCATGAAATATTCTCATAAAAACTGCGGAGAAACTATTGTTGAAGTAATGATTGCCACTGTGCTTTTGGTAACGGTTTTAGCGAGTGCGTTTGTCTCTCTTAATCGTGCGACACAAACAAACGTCAATGTGCAAAATAGAATTGTGGCTATCAATTTAGCGCGCGAAGGAATGGAGGCCGTTCGCAACATTCGTGATACAAACTGGCTCAAATATTCGGGAAACAAACGAGAAAAGTGGCTCTGTCTCGATAGTGTTTCAAATCTTAATGAATGTGCTGGTTCGGGAAGTTCCACAAAAATGACAGATGGATTTTACCAAGTAAATTTTTCAGAAACAAAATCTCGATATTTTCTCGTTAACATTGCTAGTTCCCAAGAGCTTGATATTCCCAATGCTTCTGCAGGGTTGGAATCTTTTCGGCTCTATCTTGATGCAACCACACAAAAATTCACACACAATTCTGGAACAAATCCTCCAACGCCTTTTTATCGACAAATAGAGCTTGATGTAGCGACTGATGAGGTTTGTGGAGCCGCATGCAATGAAGAAAAATTGAAAGTTACCGTTCGTGTGGGATGGATTGAAAAAAATGTTTCCAAAAACGTTACTCTTGAAACTCACCTTTTTGATTTTTACCAACGTGATGCGTACTAAACATTCCGGCTACTCTCTTCTTGAAATTTTGGTTGCGATGGCACTTTCTGCCATCGTTATCACCGCTGCTATGCAAAGCATTGGCAGTATCTACTTTTCTCAAAAGAAGATACGCGTCACACAAAGTTTCGCCACTGAGACTCAGTTTCTCATGGAACGAATCGTTCAACTCGTTCGAACTAATACGATTGATTATGATCGCTATTTTATAGAAGTTGGACCGAACACTTCTGATTGCGCCAGCTTCGACGAAGACCAGTCTCCAACGGGAAGTAGTCAGATAAACAATGAGACCAATCGTTTAGCACTCGGGTATGAAACTATTTTTAATTGGGATACCAATGATGATGACATTCTTGATCGAAATCTTGGGGGGAGTGATTTTGGGGGTAATCCGGATGGGTGTACAAAGGCATGGGATGAAGCAAATCCCATAACAACTCTTTATCTCATTAATAGTAGTCGAACACTCCGCATGGCTGTTCAAAAAACACTAACCATAGATCCTCTGGAAGAGGATTTTGCAAAAATCGAAATCCAACAACAACTCGGAGCTGATACCGACAATGATGGGGTCGTTGATCTCTGGAATGCTGTTGGCCAATGGGATGTTGTAGAGAGTGGAGTTTGTAAAATAGCAAATGGAAGTGGAACGTTATACGAAATTTTGGGAGATGAAGCGTCTCAAGAATTTTGCATGCAAGCTCACGAGTGGACTCCTGTTTCTCCTGGAAATATAGAAATTGAAAATCTTTCCTTTGTCCCTGCTCCGAACCGAGATCCGTTTTTGAGTTTTGCCGTTAATGAAGCACAAGTGCATCCATATGTATCTATATCCATGGAAACAAAACTTCGAGAACCATCTGATTTTGGAATGGAAGAAGGGGAACTTTCGAACCTTTCTCTCCAAACAATGGCCTCTTCTCGCATCTTTGGGAACATCCGAAAGTAAGGATGAGTTTATAGTTAAGAGTTTATAGTTAAGAGTTTATAGCTTTCAGTTATTATGTTTTTACATTTTCCCTTTAGCCTTAAGCATTCTTTCTTCATTATTTCATCGTCTCTTTACTTATAATTCGTAATTGAAGATTGATAATTGAAGATTGTTTTCTACAATGGGGACGATCTTATCCTTCCTCTATGTCTGAAGTTATCGTTCGTATGCCACCGTCTCCAACTGGGGGCCTTCATTTGGGAACCGCTCGCACGGCGTTGTTTAATTACTTATTTGCGAAACATAACAACGGAAAAATAATTTTTCGATGGGAAGATACGGACAAAGAACGAAGTAAGGCAGAATTTGAAACAGAAATTTTGGACGGACTTTCGTGGTTGGGAATGGACTTTGAAAAAGAGTCTTCTCATTTTTTCAGACAGTCGGAAAATCAAAAGATACATTCACAATGGAGAGAAAAATTATGGGAAGAGAGGGAAATTTTTCCTTGTTTTGTGACACCCGAAGAAATTCAGGCTCAACGAATAACGGCTGCTAAGAACAAAACCAACTTTGTTTTTTGGTCTCCATTTCGTGATGAAACAAAAGAGGCGTTAGAAGAAAAAATGAAATCTGGAGACAAATTCGTATGGCGATTGCGAACGACGAAAGATCAAGATATCCAATTCACTGATCTTATTCGAGGTGATATTTCTGTGAATACAAACACCCTCGGGGATTTTGTTGTGGCGAGAGGCGACGGGTCAGTGCTCTATCTGTTGGCAAATGTTGTTGATGATTGGACACAGGGCGTGACACACGTTCTGAGAGGTGAAGATCATATTTCCAATACACCCAAGCAAATTCTTTTGTATCAAGCGCTTGGGGCAAACCTGCCACGATTTGGGCATATTCCACTCGTGCTCGATGCGCAGAAACGGAAACTTTCCAAACGGAATGTTGATCCTGACACCTGTGTTTTGATTAAAGATTTTCAAGAAAAAGGATTTCTTCCAGAGGCTGTGGTAAATGGACTGGTCCTGTTGGGTTGGAATCCCAAGTCAACAGAAGAAGTCTTTTCTTTTGACCAACTGGTGGACGCGTTTGATTTG
>CAZEON010000051.1:0-9635 GCA_964513975.1 uncultured Candidatus Peribacteria bacterium | reverse complement strand
AAGTGATTGAAAAATTGCATAAAAGAAAAAGTAAGGAAGTAGTGTGAGTATACTCTTGAATTTGCAATTTCCAATCTTCAATTTTCAATTTAAAACAAGAAAAAATTTAGAAGGAAAAAATACAAAAGAAATTGGCAATTGGAAATGGAAAATTGACAATCCTTTTATTCCACCTCAGAAACCCTTTGCTTTCCTTCAATCACCGGTTTCTCATCAACGAGGATTTTGTTTTCGGAAACGAGAATTCCCTCCTGCTCAATTTTTAAAATTCGGGTTCGGGTAATGATTCGTCGTTTTACCCACCAGAGGGCGCCTGATTGAACGATAATGGTTACAATTCGTGGAGAGAGGGTGTCGAAGGAAAAATTCGTTACACGTCCAATGTAGGTCTTTATACCTGCCTTTTTTTGTGCGAGGTCTTGGATGCTTGTGTGAACAGAAAAAACTTTCGCGCCAAGAATCGAAACTTCATTTTCCATAATTTTCTTGAGTTTCGGTAATTGTTCAGGGGTAGAGAAGTCTTCGCTCTCGGCGATGAGTATTTTTCCGCGATGCCATCGGAGGATATCTTTCGGAGAAAGGAGCTTGAGTCCTCGTGTTGTATTTATCCAAAAGGCTTCAAAAGTTCCTGTGTCAGGGTTGATAACGAAGTCTACCAATTTTCCCACAGGGATGCGTGGTCCACTTCCTTTGGAGAAGACCCAGGTTTTTTGGCTTGAGAAGAAGTCCGTTAGCATGGAATTTTTTCAAGAAATTTTAAAATACCTTCATCAATAATGGCCGGAACTTCTGCCCACTCTTTCGCAGAAAATTTTTGCAATACAAAAGCTTCGGTTGGTATTTTCTCTTTTTCACTGTTCGCAATCCCCATTTTTATACGAGGAAAACTTTTCGTCCCCAATAACTCAATGACCGACTTTACTCCGTTATGACCACCGGCACTGCCTTCTGTCCGGAACCGCACCGTTCCAAATTCTAAATCCGCATCATCAAAGAAAAGTACAATGTTTTCTGGTTTGATTTTGTAAAAATGGGCAACGGCTTGCACCGACTTCCCACTCAGATTCATATAGGTTTCGGGCTTGAGAAGGACAACCTTTTCATTCCCCACTTGTCCTACAGAGACCTGTCCAAAGAACTTCTTATCGCTCTTAAATGGCTCACACTCATACTTCTTTGCCAATTGTTCCACCGCCAAGAAGCCCGCATTGTGTCGTGTTTGGTTGTACTTCGCTGGATAATTTCCGAGTCCTACTAAAAGTTTCATCTTTTTGATTGTAATTTGTTCCGTAATTTGTTTCAATCCCGTCTGCGATGCGAGGAAATAATATTCATCATTCACAAAACGTATTTTGGTTGGTTGGGATCTTCTTGATGATCTTCTACCTTCTCTATAGTTTGGCGAGTTTCCTGCACGAAAGTAAAAAGATTAACGACGAAATCGAAGCGATTCGTGTTCAGAACGAAGAAAACTTAGTGGAAATAGAAGACAAGAAACGACGACTCGAATACCTCAAAACTCCACAACATGTGGATAAGGAAGCTAAAATGCAAATGGGAAAGAAGCAACTTGGGGAAAACGTTCTCGTTTTCATTGAAGAGAAACTAGAAATCCTGCCAACACAAACCGAACAACGAAAACTCGATCAAGTGGTGCGAGAAGATGTACCTATTGTTGACAAATGGAAGTGGTTGTTTTTGGGGAAACGTTAGGTCGTAAAACATTCCACATCTCTTCGTTATAGTTCTTGTATAAATGTATTATTTGTGTTATAATAAGGAGATGGATACACTCATTTTAGGGCTAAACGCAACACTTGATAGAAAGAGGATGAAAAAAAGGAAGGTCAAAGAAACCATGATGAGGGAATTGAAAGTCGTGGTTTTTTAGTCCAAATGGTTGTATAATTTATTTAATCTATATTAAAATAACAAAGATGGATACGCATCCAAATATAATCAAAAAACTTCTCAACCAAAATTTCTTTTTGGATATAATCGCGCGACGACAAATTTTAAAACAAATGGAAACATTTTCCATTGAACAATCTGAAAGAATAGAAGATCTATTAAAACAATCCATTCAAAAACAACACGATCTTCTTGTTCGAGTAATTAAAAAAAATCCTCAAATATTAAACGAGATTAAAAGCATCACGAAAAAAGCTATTCATCGCGAACAAAAACAAGAAGAAGGCATTTCCCTTAAAGAAGATGTAATGATACTTAAAACTTTAGAAAAAGAACTTAACGCTTTTCTGAAATGAAATTTTTATACTCTCAAAAACAAATATCAAGAATTTTTTGTTGGAATATAGAAAGAAATATCGATGAGGGCGAGGCGACTGTCGATTCTAATGAGTACGAAAATAAAGTCGAAAAAACAGCTCAACAGATTATAAATATTGTTGAGAAATACACAGAAAGATTTTTCAGTCATGAGAAAATACAAGAAATTTTTATTAACAATATTGATTCGGAGTATCTATTTGAAGAAACACAAAAGGAGATACGCGAACTTTTTGAACAAAAATTTGATATAAAAGATACAAAAATTCTTGATGCAATCAATAGAGATATTAAAAAATGTTTAGAACTGTTTATAGAAGCCATTATTTGTGTAAAAACTTATGCGAAAGAAGAAACGACAGATAATCCCGAGGGTGTTCTAAACCAAAAAATATCTACTTTTTTAAATACCAAATCAAAAAGACGGAAAAACAAACATTCGTCTCGTCTCTCAAAAAACATCGACCTTCCTGGAATTATAAAAATACCAAACAAAATACAAGGATATCTTGAATCAAATGGCGGTATATGGAACAACGAATTTTTAACAAAATTTCAAGAAACAACCACCGAAGAACAAGAAGCTTTTAATAAACTTATGGAAAATTTTAAACAGCAATGGAAAACAAATGAAACAAAAGCGAAGAGTTCTCTTAATAAATTTTTTCGTAACATTTCCCCTGATGAATTGATAACAACAATTCGCGCATTTAATTCAATGGGATGCCCTAAAGGAATCGTCCCATCTGTTGTTGACTATAAAAATGAGGAACGAATCGAAAAACTAAGTCGAGGGATATATCCATTTATAAGAATACATATACACAATATAACTGTAGAACAAAAACCCCTTCCCGAAATAAATTCAACAATAATTGATGTCAATCAATTATTGAAGACTGCAGAACAAAAAAATTATGATTTTATGGATAAGAGAACCATTGCCAATCTTTCTAATGAAGTAGTACAGTCATTACAAAAAACTTATGGAGATCAACTTGAAAAAGTTAAAAAGATAAAAATTAATGTTTCACGAAATACACTTCGTTATGTACGAAATTTAGCCCAAAAAGAACTTAGTGAGTTTGCAAAAAATTTGGATATCACTCTTTCTAATCCGCCTAATTATCAAGAATTAGCATCTAAATTTTGGACACACCACCTTTCTTCTGCGATAGAAAAACAATTTCCTCAATTACAAGAAAAAATAGAAATTAATACAACGCAATTAGGTGCTATTGGAGCTCCTTCTATTTATGCGGTCACCCCTTCTTACAAAAAAATACATACAGAGCAAATGATAATATTTAAGGATTGCAAAAGTCCCTATCCTGAAGATGTTCAAAAGATTTTAAAACCATGGTTAGAGGAAAATGACATTATTATTTCCGGAGAAATCACTCAAAAGAAACTTTTAAATAACAAAAAATTTACAAACGAAATGAAAGAACGACTCTATCAGGAGATACTTATGCCAAATGAAAAACTTATCTCCAAAGCTTATGAACAGTGGAATGAAACAAATGTAGAAGTAATTTCTGAAAAAATCATATCGCAACCTATTAAAACAGTGCAAAAAAATTGTGGTCGTCTTTTAATTTTTTATCCCAATCCCGAAAAGATAAATACGACTTCTTTAAATAAAGGACGTACTAAAAAAAGGAAAAGAAAAACCAGTTCTTCCGGTTCTTCTCGAAAAACCGGTTCTCCTCAAAATTTCAGTTGCAAGAAGGTATCTTGGAAGTAAAGTCAGGACTGTATGGAGAAAGAAATTCTATGATATGACTAGCTTCTTCTATGGCTTCTATTATGTCATCACGTTTATGGAAACTGGCGTTGTCCATAACAGCGTTTTCCTTGTTCTGCGTAACTAGGTGTTCGTGGAGCATCTAATACAAATCCACTTTCATCCAAATATACAACGGGTTTCTTCTCAAAAAACTCATATCGAATCAGACATTTCTATCTTGATGACATCCATAAGTCTCTTTGCCAATTCTTCAACAGTCATGCGAACTTCTTGAGACTGAGTTTGGCACTCGGCATCAGGAGTTGCACAGAGGAGACTCAGTGTTAATACGAAACCATTGCTCCAGAATGTAGGGATTGAAAATCCGAATGACAAAGACACTCGTTTGTCTTTTTTATCAACAACAATCCGGGGGTATTCAACGAATAAGAGAGGGGGAAACGCTAATTTACGCAGTCTAAGTAGCATTTCTCACAATACACTTTTTCTGGTCGGTTGGGTGCAAACGTAGTTTGAATTTCCACAGAACATTTATCACATTTTCGATCCCAAAGGTCTCGGGTATTTCTGAGTTTCACACGTTCAGCGTGTCGACAACTTGGACATTGATGAGGAATTGGAATATTCATTTTTTGATAAAATTTCAAACCCTGTGATTGCACCTGGTAATTTTTCCCACACACATCACACGCGAGAACTTCTTTGCAAATAGAATCAGAGACATCAACAATATCATCAGGAAGAGACTCAACTGTTGCAGAGCGATAATCTTTTTTCTCTTCTTCTTTCCACCGACATCCCCTCTTCAAAACTTCGGTCTTTGTGAGTGGATAATATTCTTGTGCTACGGTTTCGTTGTAGGCAAAGGGTGAGATATTTATTGGAAAATACTCTCCCCATTCTCCCGTTTGTTTCATATGTTTGATAATTTTATCTCGCAGTTTTTCATACTCTTGTTTGGAATATTGTTTATTGAGAATGCAATACTGGGCATGTTTCAGACCGATACAACCGAATAGATCGTGCGCTCCATTCACACAGTCAACGCAGTAGGTGAGATTGTGACAACCGTCCAAGGTGTTGAAACAAAAACGAAGTTCCTGAGACCTTATTCCAGAGGCAAATTCATAACAATTTTCACAATGATAATTGAAGGCAGTGTCCATGGAATTTTTTCCGGCAACGTGTCCCCAACAGTGTTTTTGGTCTTCGCATTTTTGGCAGTCATAGCTTTCTTGAACGTTTTTACAACCCGAAAGATAGTTTCCACTGACATTTTGATTTTGAATTCCTTCCATAAATTTATGAGGGAATTTTTGAGCAAACTCACAGAAATATTTTCGCATTCCTGACAATTTTGAATCTCGAGATAAACCAAGTTCTGCCAATTTCTTTTTATATTCTGCTTTTGAGAGTTCTTTATTGAGGAAATAATACTGCTTATTACGAAGATTTACACATCCAAAACAATCATGGCATCCCACGCAGTTTTTACAAAAAGAGCAATTCGCACAGTTGTCACAATTTTGGAGAAATTTTCCGTCATAACATTTTCTACAATCAACGCATTCATACAAAAGTTCGGAATCAGAGACGTTGTAGCAATCGGTGATATCCCGATTACTGATGCTTAAGTATGAGTAATAAGCATTCTCAGAACCACCAATCCTTTGAGAAAGGTAGCAATTTCTCGAATCAACACAGAAATTGTTGTAATCGCAATTTTCACACCGTGTTACCGTACAATTAAAACGAGGAACAACGTTCTGCAGTTCCTCAAACTGTTCAAAAAATGGTCGTGAAAAATCAAAATCTCGTCCAAATTCTATCGGATTCCAACTGTCTCCCCACCAATACGACTGATCGTACACGAGGAAAGGAACATCTTTGGAAAACATTGAAATAATATTCTTCCCAGTGGCATCACAGGTTCGGTTGTAGAGGTTTCGATCGTTTCGAAATGCGATTCGTCGTCGTTCTCGTTCACTGGGACACAAGGTGGGAATAGGAACTCCCATCTTTTCATAAAACCTCACATCATCTTCAGTGATTTCAAATGGTTTGCCAGAGACCACACAGGTTTTCATCATTCTACAAAAGATAAATAACACCCTTCGCAATATACCTTCTCAGGTCTATCTGGCGCAAATGTCGTTTGGATTTCAACTGAACATTTATCACATTTTCTCGTGTGCAATATTCGCGGATTTTTCAACCCCATTCTATCAGCGTGACGACAGTCAGGACATTTTCGCGGAAGAGGGAGTTCCATTTTTTTGTAAAACCTGAGTTCCTCCTTCTGGATTTGATAGTTCTTTTTGCAACACTCACAGGCAAGCACTTCATCGACGATGTTATTTGAAATATCAGTAATAGAATCAGGAATGTCTTTAAGTGTTGTGGGTTTATGATCCTTTAGTTCTTCGTCTTTCCATCTATATCCTTGCTTCAATGCTTCCGTTTTTGTGAGTGGATAATATTCTTGAGCCACTGTTTCGTTATACGTAAAAGGAGAGAGTTCAATAGAAAAAAACTCGCCCCACTCGCCTGTCTTTTTCATGTGTTTGATAATGTCGTCTCGCAGTTTTTCATACTCTTCCTTCGAATATTGTTTGTTTAGAATGCAATATTCAGCATGTTGGAGTCCTGTACATCCAAAAAGATCATGAGACCCTTTGATGCACATTTCACTGTACGTAATATCGTGGACGGATTCCCAGACATTGCTACAAAACTTTATATTCTGCGCTCCTTCTCCAACTACGTGTCCTTCATAGCACAGTTCGGCTCCCGTTCCACCCCATTCATCAATGTCATAGCAGTCTTTGCATTTATGACAATCAATGAGGTATTTACAGTCACGACAGGCTTCAATATTGAAGCAGTGTTGCGCGTTCTTGGAATTATCGATGTAATCGCCGAGCACTTCTTCGTTTTGCACTCCTTGATAGTATTTTTGAGGAAATGTTTTTAGGAATTCTCCAAATTGCTTCCGCATATTTTTAAGTCCGGAATACTGATGCAGGTTGAGATCTTTTAGTTTTTTCTCGTATTCACTTTTAGTGCATTGTTTATTGAGAAACCAGTACTGCTTGTTTCGCAGATTCACACATCCAAAACAATTTGTGCATCCAATACAACTTTTGAGAAACCAGCTTTCGGCACAATTTTTGCAGTCCTGACAAAATCGACAATCGTAACAATCAAAAGATGTCATACATTCATAACAGAGCTCCCCTCGACTTGTGTAAAAGCAATCGAGACAATTTTTATTCCAGAAGGCATGCACCAAAAAAGCACAGTCATGATTATGATCGGAATCAAAAATTAAATAACACCCTTTATTCCACCCAGCATAATTCACATAATCAGCATTTTTATTTCCTGCTGTCACAATGGCCATCCGTGGAACGACTTTCCAGAGTTCATGAAATTGCTCGAAAAAGGGTCTCTCAAGATTAAAATCTCGTCCGTAATCTTTTGCGTCCCATTTATCAGAGAACCAATATTTAGGGTCATAAACAACATAATCCTTATCGGGAGAATAAATGGAGAGCGTCTTTTTTCCTGTTGCATCACATGTTCGCCAATAGAGTTTTCGTTCATTCCGAAAGAGAAGCCGTCGACGATTGCGTTCCTCAGGACACAGTGTTGGTACAGGGACACCCATCTTCTCATAAAACGCCACATTGTCGGATGTGACTTCAAATTCTTTGCCAGAAACGGCACAGATCTTTTTCATTCAACAGAAGCTAAATAACACCTTTCGCAATATACCTTCTCCGGTTTATCGGGAGCAAAGGTTGTTTGGATTTTAGTAGAACATTTATTGCACGTTCTTGTATATAATATTCGAGGATTCCTTGAATGCAGACGTTCAACGTGTCGACATTCAGGGCATTTTCTTGGGATTGGTAATCCCATTTTCTGATAAAATAAAACTTCTTGTTTTTGTATTTGATAATTCTTTTCACAAGTCTCACAGGCAAGAACTTCTTGCGTAATGTTGTCTGGAATATTGTCAGGAATAGTAGAGAGCGTTGCTGGTTTATAATCTTTGGGTTCATCATCTTTCCATTTATATCCACGTTTAAGAGCTTCTTTTTTTACAAGAGGATAATATTCATGTGCTGCGGTTTCGTTATACGAAAAAGGAGAAATTTTGACGGGAAAAAACTCACCGAATTCTCCATTCTGTTTCATGTGTTCAATAATTTTTGGAACCAATTCTTCATATTCTTCCTTTGAGTATTGTTTATTCAGGATGCAATGAGAAATATTATCAGCACACACACAGCCAAACGAATCTCTCGTATTACGACAGGCAGAACAATACGTAATTTTCTGACACCCATCCCAACACCAGTGGGAAAGTCTCGCATCTTGCATCCGATGGAATCCACACATTTCGTAGATAAGTTCGGAAAATTCCCCCATGTCTGCATCCATGCAAGTTTTGCATTTCTCTATAGTAGTGGCATACCTCAGATCTTCTGATTCCAAAACATCAAAAACATGAAAACAATTTTTCGAATGAGAAACATGATCACCAATGACATTTTCATTGGCGACTCCGATAAGGTTTTTCCGTGGAACGGATTGCTTAATCTTTTTGAATTTCTCAAAAAACTCAATTAAATTTTTTCGATTCAAGAGGGACCATTGCTCCTTCCATTTGAAATATTCTTCACGCGTGTATTGTTTATTGAGAATGCGGTACTCAGCGTTTCGTAATCCAGCACAAAGAAAACAGTTATGACTGTTTCGCACATCAAAACAAAATGCTAAATCTCGAGAGTGTAAACACTCTTGGCAAAATGCACATTGATACAGATTATCAGAATCAACACATTCATAACAGAGTTCGGATTTCCAAAGTATAAGAGAGTCTAAGCAGTCCTTACTCCGTTCTGGTTTGCCATACAAACAATCCTCACAGCCGAGCGATCCGAAGATAAGATAACAATTTTTGGACTCCCCAACGAGATTGCAATAATCGGAGTTTTCATTTCGTGCATTGATAAGAGAAAGCCTTGGAACAGAATTTTGAAGATCAAGAAATTGTTGGAAAAATTGTTGAGAAAAATCAAAATCTCGTCCGAAAGAGCGGGCATCCCATTTTTCAGAAAACCAGCATTCCGGACAGTATACAGGAAATAATGCATTACTCGGATATATCGAGATGATTGTTTTGCGACAGAGATCGCATTTTCGACGATAAAGCGTTCGTTCATTCCGCCAAGCCAATCGTCGCCGATGCCTTTCCATAGGACAAAACGTAGGAGCTGGCACATCCATCTTCTCATAAAACTTCACATCTTCCGGTGTGATTTCAAATTCTTTCCCAGAAACGGCACAGATTTTCTTTATCGTAGGCGAATATACAACAGGAAAACATTTCTGCCTAGAGTTTAAACTTAGGGATTTTCAATTTCCTATTTCCAATTTTAAAAACAGAATTCAAGTGAGTAATAAATTGCACATTGAAAATTGAAAATCGAAAATTCTCTTTATCGTTTTGAGAACTGTGGAGCTCGTCGTGCTTTCTTGAGTCCCGGTTTCATTCGTTCTTTTTTTCGTGGATCTCGAGTAAGAA
>CAZEON010000050.1:0-9736 GCA_964513975.1 uncultured Candidatus Peribacteria bacterium | reverse complement strand
AGTGCCAGAATTTTTGGCGAGCATTTATGATGAGATCGAAGATTTTTTTCAATGACTCATCACTTTCTGATTCCTTTTCCAAGAGTGCGATAACAGATATTTTCTCTTCGTTTCGTTTGAGGGATAGTTGAAGAAGTTTCTCTCCAGAAATTCCAAAGAATTGTGTATGGAGAAGCTCCATCATTTTTTCATCGTTTCGTGGATCGGCAAAAATTTCGAGCATCAAAATCAAAATTCTGATCCATTGGTCTTCAAATATATTTTGAAAAATCTGAGCCGAAACCGGAATTCCAAACTTCGGGAGTTCGCGCGCGATTTCCAAAACTTCAGTATTTTTTCTACACAAAATCGCAATCTCTCCTGGAGGAGTTCCATCTTTGAGCACTTGCTGAATACGCTCTACGAGAAAGCCCAGCTCGCTCAGTCTCGCTCCGAAGACGGCCTTGTGGATTGTGCCCGTGAAATCTTTATTTGTCCCACTCGCGGTTAATTTCTTATCTTTATCAGCTCTCGTTTTATTGTTCGCAATAGAAGCAAAGGTCCCATCGAGAATATTTTGAGCGGATCGGTAGTTTTCAGTGAGTGTGATTTGTTCATGAGAAGGGAAATGTTTTTGGAATTCGAAAATATTCTCCACACTCGCTCCTTGGAACCGATAAATAGCCTGATCATCATCTCCCACGGCGAAGATATTAGGATCCTCCTGGAAGTCGCTGAGCGCCCATAGGAGCTCGTTTTGTACAGAATTGGTATCTTGGTATTCATCGACCAAAACCCACTGAAATCGCTCCGCTAAATCGAGTCTTAAGTTTTCGTTTTCTTTCACCTCCCCAATCACCCACATGAGCTGATCATCAAAATCAAAGAACCCTTTTTCTTTCATCTTTTCCTCATACACATCCCAGAAATCTGCCAACTCTTCCATGCGTCGAATTTTGCGATCAATCTCTTCTCGTTTTTTTGGTTTAAAATCTCCTTCTTTAAATTCCCCGAATTTTCGTTTATAAAAATTTTCTGGATCCTCGTCAAGTCGTTTTTTCTCCTCTGGGATCAGTTCTCGAAGCCCGTTCGGGGAAATATTTTCTCGTTTGAGCTTTGAAATAGCGCTCAAGATGTCGTGCCGAAAAATAAAATCATCCCACACGTTCGAGAAAAATTCCCATTTTTTCGATTGCACAGAATCCTGGAAGGCGAGTGCTTTTTGTAGATCATCAGCGATTTCTCGCGTTCCTCGTTTCGTTTCAAAATACTCTGGATACTCATCCATCACCCACTGGCAAAATCCATGAAATGTAGAAATTTTCACCTTGTACGCTTCATTCCCGATGCTTTTCTGAAGCCGATCTCGCATTTCGGTTGCGCCAGCCTCAGTGAATGTGAGGCAGAGAATGTTTTGCGATTGAGCCCCTACATCTTGCTGGAGCAGGTGAGCGATACGCGCGGTTAAGAGATGCGTTTTCCCCGTTCCAGGACCCGCTAAAACCAAAATCTGTCCATACACTTTTTGCACCGCTTTGCGCTGCGCAGGATTGAGGTTTGATAAAAAATCTTTTGTCATCGCGAGGACAATATCAAAAAATTTAAATTATAACACCCCCGAACCCCCTCTTAAATTAAGAACTTTCCTTCTCGGTCATTCTGGCTTTCCCAGAATCGGTTCCGTTTATCTCCTGTACACAGAGTACGAAAAACCATCATAGGTACCGTGCTGACGCTTAAAACACTGTTCCAAGCCTTCGTCCGATTCCAGTCCCGCAAAACGGAATGAAATGACTCGAGGTGAGAATTGATTCTTCGCAAGAACAAAGTGAGGTGCTAAACTCTTCATAAATGAACTCTTGGAAACTTATCGCCTTCATTGCTATACTCCCTCTGATGGGATGTGAACACACAACTTCGGAAATTCTTCACAAAGCACACGAGCTAGATGAAATAACCGTACAAATCGGGGAACAATCATGGAATGTGGAAGTAGCAAAAACACAAGAACAAAGGCAACAAGGACTGATGTTGCGTGAGTCGTTAGATGAAAGAAGTGGGATGTTTTTTGTTTTTGAAGAAGCTGATTTTCATGTCTTTTGGATGAAAAACACATTGATTCCTTTAGACGTGATTTGGATTTCTGGAGACAAAAAGGTAATCGATGTGCAGACACTTCAGCCCTGCGAAAGTGAAGAATGCCCTAGTTTCCGCCCAGCAGAAAAGGCTAAATACGTACTCGAAGTAAGGGTTGGGGAATTTGAGGGAAATGTGGGAGATATTATGGAATGATAACCTATTTTTACATTTACCAACTTCTTCTTGACCATTAATCCCTTAAGAGATGTTTCTTAAACCAAACACCACAAAGAAATAAACGCTTATAAATGTGTTATCTTTTGTGTTTGAATGGATCTTTTCAAGATTGTTTGTGAAACAAAGATCTTTGAAATGCTGGAATTGTGAGTTGATAATCCTATTTTGTTCAAGATTGTGGACAGGCGCAAACTATCAAAAATTTCTAAAACGATACTCTCTGACAATCAATTCTCACTCTTTCTTTAGATTCTTCCGACTTTTTACGTTTACAGAAAAAAGACGAGACCACCCTCGCAGACTTCTTTATTCCAATTTTAAAATGAAAAACTTAGGACTTTTTAGTTAGGGAATATTATTGACAGGATTGTCGCCAAGCGACAATGACGGGGATTAATGATTTTTTAATTTTTCTACAATTTCTTCTTCCAAAAAATTTGTTTCGGTATTCGCAGATCGATGTGCTCAAAGCGACTCGTGTACAATCCAATCTCATTTGCGGAAAGTTCTAGTTTTCGCATTTGTGGCTTAATATCTTGGGAGAGATCGATCCAGATTTCCATATTCGATTGCGAAATAAGATGGAGTTCTTTCGCCACCCAATACACATGAGAGGCATGCAGTGGAAGTTTTATTTCCAATTCCAGAATATTTTCTGCCTGTTCAATTTTGTCTAAATCTTCTTTTGCCAAAAATTGCTGTCTGATCTGAATTGGCTTTTCGTATTGAAATATCTTAAGCACGGGAAGGTCTTCATCTGGCTCTTCCTGCAAGATTACCCCGTCTTCCGAAATAACTGAGAAGTTCGCACTTTCGGTGTTCAGAAGGTTGAATCGTGGCGGGGAGATTTCTACTCTCAACTCGATTTCTGATGGCCAATTTTCATGAATGGAAACATCTCGAAACTCTGGAAAGTCTGTTGTGAGTTTTGCACGGATGTTTTTATGCGGAAGGAAAAGAATGTTTTCTCCGTAAAATTCTTTCAAACTTTTTTCAATCTGTACGACATCAAGATTTGGATTATCACGCACAATTGATATTTTTTTGAGATGAAAGTACGGTGTCGCAAGTGCGAAAACGATGAACAATGCCATGAGTGAAAACAGTACACTAAAGAGCACCGATGTGCGGAAAAGTTTCGAAATTTTTTGCACCAAAAGCAAACGAGCCAGTACGTTCAGGAATCTGTTCCGTACTTTTTTGGTACGACGAGATTTCTGAGTAGGAGAATCGAGGAGAAACTCTCGACGATGTTGCCGTGATTTTGTACGTCGAAACATAGGAAATTAAATGGTTGAGATCTCCGTTTCCTTGTTCTTGGTTACTTCCTCAATTGTTTTGTTCGCTTCATCTACTTTTTCTTGGATTTGTTTTTCGAGTCGTGCGTATTCATCTTCTGAAATTTCTTTTTCATCCTTCTGATGTTTTACTTTTTTGAGCACATCTTGTCTGATGTTTCTAATCGCAATCTTTGTTTGTTCAGCTGATTGATGCACTTTTTTCACCATTTGCCCCCGTCGCTCCTCTGTCATTGGAGGAACGGGAATAAGGAGATGTTCGCCCATGTTTTGTGGATTGAGCCCAATATCTGCATCTCGGATTGCTTTTTCAATCGCTCCTATAATAGATTTATCCCATGGCTCAACACGAATTGTTTGTGCATCCGGACAAGAAATATTTGCGGTTCCCTTAAGTGGCATATGTGATCCGTAAACTTCCACTTGAAGATCGTCCACCATACCAATATTTGCTCGACCAGTATGAAAACCACCAAACTCTTGACGAAGATGTCCAATGGCTTGCTGGAGAGTCTGGCTGAGGGAATCAATCATAAATGAGAGGGATGAAAAATTATCATGAGTGTAGCGAGAATTGGCGAATCTGCCAACCCTGAGTTCGAACTCTAAGAGTTCGAACTCGAATTTCGCAAAATTTCTCGCGCCACAGCTCTGTCATCAAATGGAATTATTTTTTTTCCAATGGTTTGTGTTGTTTCATGTCCACGTCCAGCAATGAGAACTGTGTCTTTGTTTTTGGCAGTGAGGAGTGCGTACCGGATCGCCTCATATCGATCTTCTATTTCAAAGAAACGATCACTTTCTTCTCGGTGAATTTGTTCTCGCACAATCCGTGCAATTTTCTTTGGATCATCTTTATACGGATCATCGGTGGTGAGAATAATTTCATCAGCAAACTCATCAAGAATCTGTCCTGCTTCTGACCAAAATTCAGGCAACCGACCTCCTGTTCCTCCCCAAACAACAATAAGTCGTCCGTCGATTATTTTTTTTAATGTCTGCAACACCGCTCGCAGTGCTGGTGGTTTGTACGTGTGATCAACAATAACGCTGGGTTTTTGTCCTTCGTCGATAATCTCCAGTCGCCCCGGAATCCCTGCAAAATTCTCAAATGTTTTTTGAATTGTGCTGAGAGGGATGTTTTGTGTGTGCAAAACAGCAATGGCCGCGAGAAGATTTTCTAAATTATGTCGCCCAACCAATGGAGCCGTAATCTTTATTGTTTCTGATTTCATATGCAGATCGAACGAGATGTTGTGAGAAGAAAACTTCTCTTTTGTTCCCCGAAGATCCGCTTCATTTCTGAGTCCGAAGGTTTGTTTTTCTCCTCCTGCTGCACTTTTGAATACCTCTTTCTGTTCATCGTCAGCATTGATAATGGTAATTTTTGCTGAAGTAAAAAGTTTTGTTTTTGCCTGCACGTATTCAGCGTATGTCTTGTGATAATCGAGATGTTCGTTGTTCGCAACATTCGTCAAAACAGCAATATCAACCGGTACGCCCCAGAGTCTGTTTTGATCAATCGCATGAGAAGAGACTTCAACTACTACGATTTCACATCCCTCCCGCACCATTCGACGCAGATATTTTTGAATTTTCCATGGTGGCAATGTTGTCCTCAAAGAATGATTGGGAACTGTCTCTTCTCCGAAATGGAATTGGATTCCTGACAACATTCCGCATTTTTTTCCTGATTTTTGGAGTCCGTACCATGTCAGTTCTGATGTCGTGGACTTTCCACTTGTTCCAGTGATAGCCACAATTTTTAATTGTTGTCCTGGGAATCGATACCAATACGCAGCCGAGATGGCTCGTATTTTGTGGTACAAAAGACGCAGTGGCGAACGTTCTGGAATCAATTTTCGAAGCAAAGAAAGCATGCTGAGAACAGTTTATAGGAAATAGTTAACAGTTTATAGTTTAGAGTTTATAGAAAAATTCTAACCCGGGTTGGAAATTCGTAATTCGTAATTGCTAATTGACAATTGTTAAGTACACTCGGCGCAAATGGACCTTCCCATAGTCGCTATTATCGGTCGCCCGAACGTCGGAAAATCGACCCTTTTCAATTGCTTTGTAAAATCAAAAAAAGCAATCATCTCTGATATCCCTGGAACAACTCGAGATCAGTTGATGGATAAGGTGACGCTTTCGAGTGAATTTGATGACGATGGAAATCCGCGAGCGTTCTCTTTTTGGCTTGTTGATACGGCTGGATTAACGAACGAGAAGGGCGATGATCTTGAAACGCAAATTCAATTACAGGTAGAAAGTGCGATCGAAAATGCCGATCTCATTTTGTTTATGGTTGATGGAAAGTCTGAAATGACATTCGACGATGAGGAGATTGTGAAAAAATTACGAAGAACAAAAGTGCCGATTCTTTTTGTGGCAAACAAAATCGATGACGGAAACACCTCTCGAATACTCGAACTCACCAAGTTTGGTTTCGATGTTCCGATTCCGATTTCTGCAAAAAACTTCACGGGTGTTTTTGAACTCGAAGATGGAATTGAAAAGAAATTAAAAGAGGCAGGATTCGCCGATACGGCCGTTGTGGAAGAAACCGATGACATTAAATTGGCCTTTGTCGGACGTCCAAATGTAGGAAAAAGTTCATTGATGAATGGATTTCTCGGAAAACAGCGATCAGTCGTTTCTGCTATTCCTGGGACTACACGCGATACAATCGATACGCAGTTTGATTGGAAACAAGGAGATGAAACGCACCCGTTTGTTTTTCTCGATACCGCCGGACTTCGTCGTCCTGGAAAGACGCACTCAAAAAGAGGGCAGAAAGATGAGCAAAAATCATTGGAATTCTGGGGAAGCGTTCGCTCTGCTGATGCGATTGAACGATCTGACGTGTGTGCGCTGTTAATTGATGCGCTGGAAGGAGTAACTCATCAAGATCTCGCGATTGCGGGAAAGATTGTGGAATCTGGGAAAGGGCTCATCGTATGTGTGAATAAATTCGATCTGGTACGAGAAAAGGCAAGACAAGAAGATGAAACTGATGAACGAGAACACGATCAGGTGAAAATGTGGGGAGAAGAGCTTGACGATGTGCGAAAAAATTATTGGCATTATTTGTCAAAAGAAATTCCATTTTTGCCGTGGGCACCAGTTCTCTTTTTCTCTGCAAAAACAGGGAAAGGAATTGAAGATGTTTTGAAATCTGCCGTTGCGATTAAGGCTGAACGACAAAAACGAATTGGAACCTCAGAACTCAATGCCTTTGTTCCTGAAGTGTATTTCGGACACATACAACCAATGGCTGGAAATAAAAAGGGTACTATTAAATACCTCTCGCAGGTTGATATAAGCCCACCAAAGTTTTTATTCTTTGTGAATAACACCAAAGCATTTCACTTTAGTTATCGTCGATATTTGGAAAATAAAATCAGAGAGAAATACGGATTTTTCGGAACTCCCATTACAATCGAATTGCGCGACAGTATGGATAAATTCAAAGGAAAAGGAAAAGGAAAATAAACCCCAACTCCCTAACCCGGGTTCTGTCCTGAAAGATTCTTTGTTGAACCCGGGTTAGGGAGACTCAAATCAATTTTCTGCACCGGATGAGAGAAGTTTTTAAAATGAGACTCGTGCGTGGTCGTAAAAAAGATTTGTGACTCGTTACAGAGGTTTTCGAGGTAATCCTGACGTGATTGATCGAGTTCAGAGAATACGTCGTCGAGAAGCAATATTGGCGAAGGTCCCCCAAGTGCTTTGAGGATATGTTTCTGTGCAGCGAGCATGGCGAGCATCACCGATCGTTCCTCTCCCCTGGATGCCGAAGCAAGGATGGGTTTGTCACGATAATAAAACGCAAAGTCATCACGATGCGGACCAAGCAAGCATTTTCCAGCGGCTTGTTCGCGAGCAGAATTTTTTGTGAAGAAATTCAAAATTGCTTCCTTGGTCATCGCAACATTTTCCGCTTTTTCCAACCGTATCTCGATCGAGTCAGATGACCGTGAGAGTCCTTTCAGTTCCTTTTGGAGTAAAGGGTTCAGTTCTGCTAAAAATCCCTCTCTCGCCTTCACCAGAGACGGAATAGTATCGGCGAGTATTTCGTTCCAAGGAGCAATGAGTTCCGAGTTCGAACTCTTAGAGTTCGAACTCAAATCCTGAAAAGATTTCAACAGCGCATTCTTCTGCTTCAACACGCGATTAAATTTCGTGAGATTCTCTCGGTAGTTAGTAGAGATTTGAAACAAGAATCTATCAAAGAACCGTTGTCGGTTTCTTTTCGTTCCCGAGAACAACGTCAAGTGCTCAGGAACAAAAAGAAGCGTCGGGATTTTTCCAAAGTGTTGGCGCAGCGATACATTCTTTGCGTTTTTTTCAAATACCCGCGACCGCGGGGCAATCTTTACTTCATATAAGTTTCCATTTTCGAGGGTTGCTTGAATCAATCCAACCCGGGTTCCCTGTTTTTCTGAACCCGGGTTGTAAATAAGGTCCTCCGCATTCGTTTCCCTCCAGCTCTTTCCCATACTCAAGATAGAAATGGCTTCCAATATATTGGTTTTCCCTTTTCCATTTCCTCCATAAAAAACGACGTTTTTCTCCGTAAACTTGAAGTGCTTTTCTTCGTAGTTTCGGAAATCAAAAAGGGAGAGTTTCTGGATCATGATTGTGAGTCTGGACCCAAGGTTACTCGAAATACGGATTAAACTCTAACCCAACCGATAACTCTGAATCTATGGTACCAGGAATAAAGGAGGTATACCCCCACTCCTCTGGTTTATCGACTATTTCATGTTTAACGGCATTCCACTCGATATATTGTTTGATCTGAAGTAAGTAGTCCTCATCTTCGACCAGTTTAGCTTTGAATCGCTCCTCGAAGACAAGGCCTTTCTTTCCTTCTTTTATAGACTCTCCGTATTTGGTATTAAAAAAAGTAGCATAAGCTTGTTGCAATTTTTGCATGAAAATTGAGATTTGTTCCGTTTTGGGATACGTATCCTTAGGATACGTATCCAATGATTTCTCTATCATCAGAAAATGAAAGTGATTGGGCAAGAAGCACCAAGAAATAATCTGAATATTCGGACAGGCAAGTTTAAACTGCGCAATATTTTGATAAAACCAATCATAATCCTTTGCATCAAAGAATATCTGTTGTTTGTTGTGTCCACGATTATAGATATGGTAGAACTTATTTTTTTCGAATTCGACTGATTTGTTTGCTATCATCCTACTTATAGTACAAATCTATTGAGGAATATCCACTCTACGATTTTATATAAATTTCACATCTGTTCAGATTTGAGTTCGAACTCAAAAATAATTGAGTTCGAACTCAATTATTTTCGATTATTCGAAATATGGATTAAATTCATCCTCCAAATCCCAATCCGGGTTAGAATCCTTAGAATAGCTGGAATACCCCCACTCTTCAGGCTTATCGACGATCTCATGCTTCACGGCGTTCCATTCAATATATTGTTTGAGTCGGTAGAAATAATCATCATCTTCTACTATTTTTGCTTTAAATCGTCCTTCAAAAACAGGACCCTTTTTCCCCTGTTTTATTGATTCACCGTATTTATGATTAAAAAAGACCGCATAGGATTGTTGAACCTTTTGCATAAATTTCGAGATGCTACAGTTATGGTTCGAACTCTTAGAGTTCGAACTGTTGGCTTTCTCTTTCTCAACCAACAGGAAATGAAAATGATTGGGTAAAAGACACCAAGCTAAAATTTGAATTTGTGTAAATTTTTCTTTATAACGCGGAATATTATTATAAAAATACTCATAATCTTTTGCATCAAAAAAGATCTGTTGTTTATTCAATCCTCGATTGAAAACGTGATAAAACTTATTTTCC
This sequence comes from uncultured Candidatus Peribacteria bacterium, assembly GCA_964513975.1. Classification (GTDB taxonomy): domain Bacteria; phylum Patescibacteriota; class Gracilibacteria; order UBA4473; family UBA4473; genus CAZVBV01. The sequence continues at coordinate 298 of CAZEON010000050.1, read as the reverse complement.
TGAAGTGGTTCGATTCTATTCATGAGTTCGAACTCTATGAGTTCGAACTCGGAAAACAACCCTGCTAATTTATATAAACTTCACATTCAAGATGAGTTCGAACTGGAGCCGATTCTTGAGTTCGAACTCGGATTGGGGGTTGAGAACGAGAGTTCGAACTGGAGAGAGCCGAGGATTCGGAATGAGTTCGAACTGGAGTCCACTGGAGTCCAGTTCGAACTCGGGTATCAACAGGTATCAACAAACATCAAAAAAACCCCACCCAGGGTATATATCCCCTGGACAGGGTTTCTTCTAA
>CAZEON010000049.1:0-9858 GCA_964513975.1 uncultured Candidatus Peribacteria bacterium | reverse complement strand
AAAACTTAAACTCACCCAATCCATCTTCCATATTAATAGTACTGAGGAATTGTCCTATTCCTTCTGGTTCTCCTAAAACATTCACAACCATGTTTTGTTCAATTTGTTCACCCTCTCCTGTCTCAGCCACAACGAGTACGCGAATGGGATCCACCGATCCCGCCGTTACACTTTCTTCCGATGTTTCAATGGTAAATACTACTTCTTTGGGAATGTTGAAAATTTTTGATTGCGTTATCTCTTCAAAATCGTTCGTTTTCGTTGTTTTTTGTGTCTCTGAAAAAACTTTTTTTATCAGTGTTTTTACGCCTGATTTTATTAGCTCCTCCCCTGAAGGAATATCTTTAAACAATGTTTTTGTATCTTTTTGTATAATTTCTGGATTTTCTTTCTTTTTTGTTAGGATGGCTTCTTTTCCTAAAAAGTCTCGACTCATTGGAATTATTCCCTCTTTAAAAACATTTTCCATAGAATCCTTCGAATCCAATGCAATTGTTGATTCAAGAGAAAAAGTTTTCACTTTTGGCTTTCCTTCTTGTAGAACATCTTTTTTTATTGGAATTTCCAGAAAGGAATCATTATTTTTTATCTGCGATTCTGTAATTGACTCTCTAGTTTCAAGATTGTCTGTGTTTTTGAATAAAGATGTCTCTTTGGATGCCCCCTCGGCAGATTTCTCATCTTTTTTTATGGTTTCTATTTTCTTCAAACTTTGTAATGAAGATTTTTCTTCTTCTGAAAGTTTGAGACGAACGATCACTCTTGCTGATGGCAGTTTGTTTTTCGGACGAATTAAGAGTTTCTTTTTCCCGCTTTCAATAGTGGTTTTAAACTCCTTCGCTTTTTCAATTCCTTGTACTTCTAAGTTTTCTGTTTCCCATATAAATTCTCTTGACCCAGTTGTAATATCATTCCCAAACTCATCCCGAAGCTGTGCCACAATTGGTACGAAATCAGCTCCTGCAATAAGTATTTCTGTCTTTGTTTCAAAAGCAATAGAGTGGATATCTCCAGCAACTATTTTTACAGATTCTTCCGCAGGAGGGAGTAGTTTTTGAATATCTTGAACACGAATAAGAGCTTCACCCGAACGAATTCCTGGAAAAAACAAAATTGCTGATCGTCCTTTGAGAACGCTTGATTGCCCTTTGTTTTCAAATGTTCCCCAGTCGGATTCAAAGATCAATATGCTGCCATCTTTCTCTGAAGAGATGATTCCTTTTGAATCTTCTACTTTTGCTTCTATTACAATTCCTTCTTTGTCGTTTACAACAACCGTCTCTTCCGTTGAAAGCACCGTTAATGAATTCTTTGAAACCGTGACGGGAATTGTTTGAAGTACTTCTCCATCAACTTCCATACTGATATCAAATGATCCTCCAACATCTGTATCTTCTGGAAAAAGTGTAAAGACTGCCTTTCCTGCAATAGGAGTAATACTTTTCCCTGGAAAAACATCAAAGAACTTTTCTCCATTTGAACTACTGAAACTTATTTCTACTTCCCTGTCTCCACTTGATTGGATCGTTCCTCCTGCTTTGTTTTTTAAGTCTGCCTCAAGTACAACTGGATCTGTGTCCCCTGCCCCAATATGAATCTGTGAAACAGATGTCTTTATTGTGCTCACCGTATTTTGAAAATTTGAAGGATCGTTGTCAGAAGGTGGGAGTATATTTGGTTTTGATGATTCTTCTGAAGACGTATCTGAATCATCACTATTACTCTCCTTTGGTGGATCAGGAAGAATAATAAACTGCTGTGTAAAAATTTCTGGTAAAGCGGTTAACCACTCAATAAAACAAGGAAACCATGTCAGAATATTTTTTCCATTGCAGGCTACCTGACTCGATTCCTGTCCACTAAAATCAAAATGTTCTTCATCTTGTTTTTGTATATCTTTTGTATCAGATCCATCATCAAAAGAAAATTCTGACGCCTTTAGTTTTGCCTCTTGAAATTGCTTACTGTCTGGGGCATTTCCTTGTTCGAATCCCATACTAATACCTTCTTCTCCAGTATTTCCAGACACTGCCTTCTCAGCCGTAATTTGTACGAACTCATATCCATCATGAAACTCATCATCAAAGAGGAACTTTTTCGCATCCTTCAACGGAGAAAAGGCCGTTTCAAGCATGAGTCTATTTTTTTCTTCGATATTTTTATCGATCCAAATAAGAGAGTCTACTATATCATCTAGGTGCCCTGTATAGTCATCAAAAATGGTCGTTTCAATCAGGTTCGTGTTCTCTGTTGCATTGTTTCGAATAATGTCATTTAATTCTTCAATTTTCTCTTGCAATCTATCAAGAATTTCTTGTTCGAGAATTTCTCTTCGAGCGTCTTCATCCGCTACTTCTTTATGTCGTCCAATAAGATCAAAAACATTAAAATAATTAATACGATGAAAGTCCCATTGCTCATCATAAAAAGAAAATCCTCGTGGTTTATCTACCGGCATAGCAATACTTCCCATGTTTTCCATCTGTGCAGAAATAGTGCTATCGGTTGGTTCTATGTGGAACGACAAGGAGTCCATTGCATGATCCCCATCTTGATCTAAAATTGTCTCACATCCTTCTGCTCCTGTTTGTCCGGTAAGAACTTCTTTTGTCGCGGTGATATCAAATAATGACTCTGTTGCCCCAACATGCTCACGATACTGATTATCTAACGTTGGATCATCGTTCGCGGCTGGTGGATACGGAGTAAGTTCACCCAATCCTTTATAATCACGAATCACCCACTCTGATCCAATTTCACAATAATTATTTACATATTCAAATGATCCCTCCAGAAACTCTGCATTAACTGCACAACAACCTTCATACACATCTTCTCCAATGTCGATGTAATTCTCTGTCTCGTCTTCATCCTTATCTTCTTCCCACCACTCACTATAGGCTGTCCAATCAGGATCTGATCCAAGTGGTGGTTTCATGTTTTCACAAAGATAATCTGGATCCGCTTCCGTTGGATAATCTGGATCCGCGGTTAATGGATTGTAAGCACGATTCGCTTCCACCATTTGTGCATGTGGATGTGCTGTCGTTCTCGGGCTTCCTCGAAGAATTGAACAATCTGTAATGGTCATATCTGCTCGAGAAATCCCATTCCAATACATTTCTTTGTCTCTATCCTGAACCATTGCAATATCCTCCAATGGAGGAATCTGTGGAATAATATAAGAAATAGGAACGTTCTCTGTTGTTTTTACTTTTATATCCTTTGACACATTTTTCGCCACAATGGCTGTGTTTAATATCGAATCTAGAAGATCATTGAAATTTTTCAGGTTTACTGCCGATCGTTCATCTTTTTGTGAAATAAGAATAATCGTACTTTCTATGTCCTCAGGACCCCAACGACCTATTTTTTCAATCTCTGTGTTATCAATCGAAAGTTTTTCTTTCCACGCTTCAACATATCGCTTCAATCCTGTTTCGATAATCATTTTTGTATGAATATCGGGAACACTCCCCATCATGCTTTCTGCACTCTGTGAACCCGCAGGCGGTTTCATATTGTCGGGAAGGATCGCTGTGTCGATAATATTTTCCGTATCAAGATTGCCCATTGTTTCTGCCGCCCAGTGCTTGGTGTATCGTAAATAAGCAATGTCTTCGATATTATTAATCCAATTCTCATAGTGCTGCATTGGAACTTCTCCCAGTCCATTTGCTTGGTCTGTAATAAGATCTGCTGAAAAAATATTCTTGTCATACGTGACGCTTCCGCTGTTCACTTGTTCATTTGTTTGAAAGAACGCAATAAGTTCTTTTTCTCGAAAATCTTTTAATTTTTTTGCGTCCCATCCCCCGTCATGACGCGGATCTGAACGAATCACTCCATGCCACACTTCCGCTTGATGACTTCCCCCTCGAAAAACAAAGCGTTCTTTTTCATAATCCCAATTATAGACAGGATCTTCGAAGTCCACATACGGAAAAATCGTTGGCCATAGATTCCCTTCTTTCTCTACAATTGGGAGTGGCACATCTCCTACAAAGATCGTTCCCACGAGTTGTGAACGTCCATCTGAATCTTTTCCTGAAAAGTACAAATGCGCATTTCCTTCGTAAATATCCAGTGGTGAAGCGTCTTGGGGAATAGGTATAAGAACAACCTCTCCATTAATATTTTCCTGTACATTTGATGCATAGTTCTCGATTTTGTTCTTTAATTTAATATTCTCGAGCAAACTTTCTTCAACTAAAATCGATACCAATTTCTCTCGTCCAACATCTGGAACCGTCGGAGATTTCCAATATCCGAAAAGAGCATGTGCTGGAGGCGTAAAACTTGGAGTGAGTAATACCCCAATAAGAAGCACTGCTAAGCGCTTTTTCCAAATATACTTTCGAGAAGAAATAATACTCCACAAGTTCCCTACCTGTGTAGGGACAAAATTCACCAATAGCTTCAAGAAACCCCCCTCCCAAGGAAGGAATTTTTTTTTAGCTGATATCTTTTTGTTTATTTTTTGTTTTACAAAGAAAAACATGGGGGAAAGTGGGATTTTGTTTTCCGCCTTATTGTGCAGTTTTAAACGAAGGAATTCAAGAAAAATTCCCTTTCTTTTTCAAGAGAAAATAGTAAAGAAATAAACCTCTGACTGATTACTAAAATTCTTTTTATTTCCCACAATTCTCAATTGTTTAAATAACAAGATAGTCTGGAATCGGGTTTTTTGAGTTTGCACAATATGTATTCAGTGCTTTTTCAATAAGAGGCGTATCTTTGAAGTACCGTGTATCTGACTCCTCATCATCTAATAATTTTTTTACTTTCGTGTTAATTCCTTTCCATTCATTTTTATGTGGACCTTCCTCTCGATCCTTCACATTAGCACCAAATTTTTGTCGTGACTGGAAATCGAAAATTTCTTCATAATATTCTCCTTCTTCTCCACCTTCTGCAAGAAGTAATTTTGAAAAATTGTTAATACACTTTCTGTTTGGTTCAGCAGGCTTCGAATACTGTGAATCTTTTGCCCATTCATCATTATCAAATGTTGTTGCCCCTCGTGCCGTTGTTTTATTTCCTTGAAGCAATTGTGTTACTGAGAGTGCTACTTTCACACTCTTTCCAATTTCCCGAAGATGCCGATGCCGATCTCCCTCTGATCCATCCCATTGCTCTTGCCCTTTCCATTCCATATCTCCATGATCAATCATTGCTTTTTTATTTAACACATATTTATCAAAACCAGATAACCAACTTCTCCAGAAATCCTCTGATAGTTTTGAAAGTCCAGATGATTCAAGATTAATATTCTCGATAATACGACTTTGGTCCCAAACGGATTGATAGTTTACTCCATCGTCATGATCGGGAGCTTGTGCAAAATGCCCCATACGTTGAACACGTTGTTTACAAGTAATCGATTCGTTAATAACCTGATAAAAGAATGATTCCGCTCGATCATTTGCTGGAGGAGTGGTTGGATTGAATGATCCATTTCCTGTTCCGAGCATTTCTGCCCAACATTTATAATCATGTTCTGTCCAGAGTGTACTTTTTCCTTCTGTTCCCGGTGTTCTCTCTGGAACAATTCGCCCATTAAGTTTTGGCGACTCTTTGTCCGCTAAAAAATCTACAAATGGGAACCGTTGTAAGAATTCTTTATTCACCCTCATTAAGGCATCTTTTGAAAGTAATGATTGTCCTGTACGAGGATTTCTCGTTGCAATCCCCATAATAAGGAAGTACCATCTCTGGTCTGGTTGTCCGTTCATTTTCCCATCTCGAAATGCTGCGAAAAGAAAGTGTTCATACTGTGCAGGATCGACTCCTGCTGATTCTCCTCGACTCCATTTCTGAAGCATCCCTGCCAAAATAGCTGTTCGAGGTTTATCGTCATTTTCATATTTTGCGAAATCTCCATCGAATTGTTCTTTTGCTTTCTTGAGATTTCCATCAAGCCCTGTGTCCCATTGTCGGAAAACTTCTGGTGTCCAGATATTTTCACAAGCTATTTTTACTTTTTCCTTAATTTGATGTGGCGAAAGAGATTGATCCTCTGGAATGTTGAAATATGTATGCCCTGATAATTTATTAAAGGCTCTCCAAAGAATAGGATCCTCCCAATTAAGAAATCCCTTCTCTGACAAAAGATTGATACATCCACGAACCATATCTTTATTTTTTGATCCATTAATAGCTTCTAGAATTACCCATCCTGGACTATCTCTATACTGTGTTTCAAATTCTTTATAACGAGTTTCTTCTGATTCCTCTTGCATTCGCGAGAACTCTCGCCCCCAACGATTATCTTTCCCCCAGAAATTAATCCCAATCTCGGCTACACTTCTGTCCGATTTTCGTTTCCAGTGTTTTTCTTGTGCATCAAAAGATTCTTTTATAACCCGATAAATGTCATAGATTGAAAATGCGGTTTTATTTAATTCAAAATTCCAGAAAGATTTGTTTTTCTTCTGTTTTTCGTATTCTCTCAAAAAATCCGCCAATCTTGCTGAGCTTATTTCTGCTGTTTCGACAATGTCTGCCATATTTTCAATGCTCTTCAATTTATCAAGGACAGCATTCATTTTTGTTTCATCATTTTCTCTGACAGATTGTTCATATTCATTAAACCAATCGTCTTCGAAGCTTGTTTCTGCATTTCCATTTGTAAACTTTTTCCAATTGTCTTCAAAAGTATCTTGCTGTAATAAGTGTGATTGAATAATTTTCCGAGCAGCGCTCTTATCCATTCCATATTTTTCAACAAAATCACCATCATTAAACCCTATGTCTTTTTCTATAATACGATCTGCTGCATTTATATTTTTTCTATATTGTTGAAATTTTGAATTATACGTACCTCTTAAACTACGGAACCGTGTTTTAAATTCATCTTTATCTTTAAAAAGTTTTTCTTGTTTAAGAAAATTGACAACTTTTTCATTCGATTCGAAATCTTTTTGAATTCTTTCTGATTCTTGTGCCATAAGTCCATCCCTGAAATTTGAGTGGTTATAAATCAGTCCAAGTTGTTCTCCGAGTTCAAAAAAGTATTCTTTCGAACCGTCTAATTGATATTGTGTCTTTTCTGCTTCTTCCTTTAGTTCAGAAAAAATATCATCTGTATAAGAAACAATTGTTTCAATTTTCCCAAAATGCTCATTTACAAAAAGATCTATAAATTCTTTTTTTTGTGGATGTCCATCAGCATGCTCAATACAAAGCGCTTTTTGTTCTGCAATATTTTGGTTGAGAATACCTTTCTCTCCTGGCCAAGAAGCTACTATAGTCCTTAAATCGTCAGCAAGTGTTTCTTGGTCAAAAGAAAGATTTATTCGTTCGAGTTCTTTTGTTCTATAAAACGTTTCAATTTTCTTTTGGAAATTTCTCAATTTCCCTTGAAGCGTATATGTTGTGTTTTTGATTTGTTCTTGATTCCGCTGTGTTTTAATCGAAAGCTCTGCCAAATCATCTTTTCCTGGAATAAAAACTTTTCCATACTCTTTATCTTCTATAACTTTCCCTTTTCGAAGATGCCCTTCGCTTACATCAAAAGATTTCTTGAGAAGTTCTTTTTCCTTTCCCCCTTCTTCGTCTTTATATAGTCGCGTATTTTGTTTGTCATCAATAATTTTATTGTAACTCTCCCGTTTTTGTTCGACGGAAAGATTTGTCGATTGTTTCATTGCTAAATACCAATCCTCATTTCCTTTCAAATCATCAAGATCTTTTTTGGATTCAACTCTTACCGTTGCATTGTCCCAATAAGCTCCCAATATTTCTTTTGCTTTTTCTCGCTCATCTTCTTTGTGCATATTCATAATTGATTTCTCAAGTCGTTCCTTGATTCTATCTCGAAAATGCAATTTAGCCCCTTCTAATAGACCATTTGTATCCATAGCAATATTCCCTTGAGTCTGTTCTTTGAATACTTCTGTAATATCGAATCCTTTTTCTTTCAATTTTGATTTCAACGTCAGATTTGATAATTTCTCATTCAAAATCCCCATCCACTCTGAAAGTGAATCTGTTTTTAGTTCTTCAATAATTTGATCCAAGTGACCATTTGGTTCGAATAAAACTTCTTCGAATTTCTCACGCAATTCTCCATATTGAGTAGGTACTTCTTTTGTGAATTTTTGTTTTGCTTCTGTATCATTTTGAATCTCCCATAACACATCTAAGTCTGAAGCTCTTAATGCATGTGATTGAACTCTTTCCTCTAGTTTTTTTACAAAAACATCTGAAATTTCTACCGACCTCTCCAAGGGATTCCCATACATTTCGTTATATTTCTGAAAAGCCTTGCTTTCTTTTCCAAGTAAGTCCTGTTTTGTTCTCAATGCATCGATTTGTTTATCAAGTTCTGTAAGAGCCTTTTGTGATTTTTCTGTAATATCCACAGCACTCATAACAGCTTCTCTTGCCTGTTTTTCTTCTGCAAGTGCTTTCTCAATTTCCTCCTGTGACAAATCCTCTGCAGATGCTTGATTTTTCTCTATCGCTTTTGTATATTTTTCTCCAAGTTCAATAACTCGTGAATCTTGTCCTGTTGGTTCTTCAGCTATTGAACTTTTTTCAATTGCACTCTTACAAAGAGTGTCTTCCGTTTCTTTCTTTTTTTGTTCAATGGATTTTTTCTTTTCTTCAATATCATTTAATTTTTTTGAATCAAGAGCTGATATCTCTGCTTCCGGAGAAAGAGTCTTGGGCGCAAAATGATTTTCTGCGTCTTTTTCTATTTCTTTCAAAAGATTCCAATGAGTTTTTACGAGAACTTCTTGTTCTTGTGCAAATACCAAAAACTGTGCTGCATTTCGACGCAATGTAATCGTTTTGATTTCTTCTTCTCTTTCTGGAGAAAATTCAACGTCTTGAATAACATCCCATAAAATAGAATTTTGTGGTTTTTGAAGTTCTTTCTCGAAATCACGGAAAAGAAGTTCGAGTGTTTTCGTCTTCAATTGTTTCCACTGCTCGTATTCGTATTCTTTTTCTTTCCCTTCCCAATCAGTTTCTTTGTTTGGAAAAATCTTTTCTATTTCTAAAAGCAATAATTTCTCTTCTTGCGTCAGTGGTCGTTGGACACTTCCTTCTTCAATAACTTGTTTTACTTGCCCTTCAACCTCTGCAACATCAAGACGGTCGAGAAATTCATCTCGTTTTTCTTTTAATTTTTTCTTTGCTTCGATCAGAAGATCTTTAAATTTTGAATCCTTCCCCTCTACTTCAAATATCCGATAAAGCGTTGAAACTTGTAGTGTTTCTGAATCAGACCATAAACTTGTTTTCTTCTGCACAATTCTTTGGAATGTTCCCATTTGGTCATCAGCAATCTTCTCAATTGTTTCCCGAACTTTGGATTGAATATTCTTTTTAAGATTTGGACTTTGATATATTTTCAAAAGTGTTCGTGCTGATGCACTATTTACATCTCGAGAAGCAAGTGTGAGATAATACTCAACTATATTCTGAAACTTCCGTATTTGCATAGCATCAAACCCTTGAATTTCTCCTTCAAGTTGTTTGATATGTCGTACAGAAAAAGCCAAAGGATTACGAAGAATCGCATCAACATTTTTTTCTGTTTCTTTTTGTTTTAATTTCTTTTTCTTGTCTGCTTCTTGATTGACTGCTTTCGCAGCATCATCATCCACAGTTCCTTCCACAAAAATACCTCCGTTTTTCCAACTGGTTTGAAAATTTCGAAAAGGGTTATGTAAAAACTTCATTGAATCAAGGTATTATACCATAAACAAGCCATTAAAACTAGTCTGAGCATCTTAGTTTCACTAGGCAAGAATGTCAAATTGTTTTATTTCATGTTTTTATATTTGGAACCTACATTTTAGGGTTAAACGCAACACTTGGTAGAAGAAGAAAAAGAAAAAGAAG
>CAZEON010000048.1:0-9966 GCA_964513975.1 uncultured Candidatus Peribacteria bacterium | reverse complement strand
ACAGTTCCTTTCGTCCGAAAGGAAAGTCATACTCAATGTCGATTGTTCGTTTTGAATAGTGCGATAACTTCTCTTGTGGATGTTCATAATCGTAGAGTTTCTTTGGATCCAGTCCGATAAGCGTGCACCAGTCCTTCATATCTTTTTGCCACTCAGCGAAGATTTTCTCCCAGTCTTTTTCTTCGATAAAATATTCAATCTCCATTTGTTCAAATTCAAGTCGTCGAAAAATAAAATTCCCAGGAGTAATTTCATTTCGAAAGGCTTTCCCTGTTTGCCCAATCCCAAATGGGAGTTTCACACGCATCGTATCGACCACATTTTTAAATTCCAAGAAAATAGCTTGTGCCGTTTCCGGTCTCAGATACGCCATCCCATCATCCTCGGCAACCTGCCCTGAGCTTGCCGAATGGGTTTTTGCCATTTGAGTGCTGAACATCATGTTAAATTTCCGCACATCAGTCCAATCACGCTTTCCACATTTAGGACATTTAATGTCGTGTTCTTTAATGAGTGCCGTCACCTCTTTGTCATCCATTCCTTCGCAATCCACCTTCGCTTGTTCTTCTACAATGTGATCTGCTCGCAGTCGCGCTCGACAGTTTTTGCAGTCCACCATTTGGTCATTGAAGTTCTCCAGATGCCCAGAAGCTTCCCAGGTCTTAGGATGTAATATAATGTCTCCATCGATTCCCACCACATCTTCTCGATTCTGAACAAACGTCTTCCACCAAAGATCTTTAATATTCTTTTTGAGTTCTACCCCATATGGTCCGTAGGTATATGAATTGGCAAACCCTCCGTAGATCGCAGACCCCGGATAGGCAAATCCCCTTCTCTTCGCAAACGCAACAATTTTTTCCATGATCTCATTGTATCTATTGAAGAAGGTTTCTCAACATAAAAAAGAGCCTCGCAATGCGAGACCCTACTATTAACTCTAAACTATAAACTGTTTACTATTCTAGCTTTCACACTCAGCTCCGCCTCCTGTTGCAGGCGCTGCCCCAGACCATCCAAATCCTGGTGCTGGTTGGTCGCTCGACATTGGAGTACTACATTCTTCCGGAGCCGTTTCAAATCCTCCACAAATGAGAGTCATTAAACTTTGCGCATCCCGAGAAGCCCCCAATTTTTTCCCGTTAATAACGAGTGTTGGTGATCCTTGAACACCGTATTTAAGGTTGTCATCGTTATCGATAAGAAATTTTGGAAATCGTTCATTTACCCATGTTGTTTTGTCTTCAAATCCAACAGTAACGCCGAACTCCTTATCGGTAGCCGCAATACAAGCATTGTTTTTTGCGGTATCAACTCCTACTTCAGCCAAACAAGATTGTGATCCTGTTTCGTCTTCCAAGAAACATCGAAGGTATGGAATCAGTTTTGCTGGTTCTTCTTGTTTCACACAGTACTGAATCATTTGTTCATCCAGTTCTTTCTTCGCATGCATCGCGTAGTTCACAAATTTCAATTGGAAATCAATCTTATCTCCCAATGTTTCAACCACTGGAATAATTCCTTTTTCGATTTGTGTTCCAAATGGACAGTGACTCATTATAAAGAGTTCCACCACAGGCACTTCTTTCTTCTCCATATCTTTGAGCTCTTCATTTTTCGCCGTTGCTGCAGCCGCCACTTGGTCTTCGTTTTTCTTTAACGTTTCTTCGATATTCATCACATTTGGAAAGAACATCTTTCCATCTTCGCTGAGGTAAGACGTAATTTCTTGTCCGTTCGCTTCAACCACCACCTTATACATATCGTCTTCTTCTGTGACTTCTTTCACCGTTGCTGTCGCTCCTGGTGGCATGAGCGCCGTATTAATAAAGTTCTCCACCGTTTCCTTCGCTTCTTCTTTAGAAATATCTCCTCCCATAGTGCAACCCGTAAGCAAGAGAGCTACAAAAAAACCGAAAGCCAAAATAAATGTTTTTTTCATATAAAAAATAAAGATAGGTACGCAGAATTTTAAAGAGCATCTGGAATCCGTCAAATTCTTTTTGACCTTTCACTTGAAAAAGCCCCTTTTCTGTGCTATAATACCTGGAAATATACAAATAAAACCAAATGAAAGACACCGACATTCTCGTTAAACTTAACCAATCTATCGTGGCAGCAAAGTCATCTCTTGACGCTGTTGAGAAATGGACGAAGACCTTGGCTAAAAAGAACGGTGTTGATTCTGATGCTATTTTCGAGAAAGCGAAAACAATTGATGTTACGAATTTTTCTACTGAAGAAGAACAAATTGTGGAAGGAGTATTTGATGGAGAAAACATGGTGGATGGAGAAGGAAGCCAATATCCAGTTCCTACAAACTACGCATCAAAATCAAAACTTATTGAAGGGGATGGATTGAAACTTACGATTAAACCAAACGGGGCGTTTATCTTTAAACAAATTGAATTGGTTGGACGGAAACTCACAACAGGACATCTTATTATGGACGAAGGACAGTACAAAGTACTCTGTGATGACAAAACATATAACGTGTTATACGCATCAGTAACGTTCTTCCGGGCGAATGTTGGAGACAAGGTAACGGTTATTATTCCAGAAAAAGGAAGTCCACGTTGGTCAGCAATTGAAAACGTAATTCCTGCTGAAGCAACAAAAAACGTTGTCTAAAATTTGAACTCTTATCGAAACCTTTATAGAATCTCACCGATGAGATTCTTTTTTACATTGGCATTCGTTCTTGGGCTTGGAATTAATACTGGATTCGCCACAACAGACTTCTCCGATCAGGCTGATATCCCTGAGTGGGCCGAAATTCCCATTTCTGTTTTAGTTCAAAAAGAAGTTTTAACGGGAAATTCTGATGGAAGTTTCCAACCTGATCGGAATTTGAACCGAGCTGAGTTCTGTAAGATTCTCGTAAATGCGACCAAGATAAAGAAGTTCGTCCCACAAGCCTCTTCGTTTCCGGATATTGAAACCAGTGATTGGTTCTTTTCTTATGTCGAAACGGCAAAGCACAACGGATGGTTAGCGGGGTATCCTGACGGAACCTTTCGTCCAGGAAGTCCTGTAAATCGTGCAGAAGTAGCAAAAATCCTTGGGAATGCCTTTGGATTTGAAGCGAGTGAAGCACAAGAGGGAGAGCAATGGTATGAAACATATTTTCATACGCTCAATGAAAACAAGCTCCTCGCCTACGGAACAGAGTTCCACACACTTGATCCTGAAAAAAATCCATCTCGAGCCGAGATCTCTGAGCAGATTTTCCGAGCGATGAAGAAGGTAGGAAAGATCTCTGCGTTGGATTTCCCAGAAATCCAAGCCACTGAATCAACACTTCCTCAAGCAGGAACTCCGCCTGCCTTTGAGTATTACACCCCCTCTAGCAGAAGGACTGTTGAGATTGATGCCAGTGCAGGAATGCTCTACGTCGAGAAAGACCGCTCTCTTGCAAAGGACACGTTTGTCAGCAAAGGTGATACGAACATCACTGCCCAGAAACTTCAATTAATAAGCAAAGAGGGATTGAGTGAAATCTCCGCTTTTTCATTCCGACAGATCGGAAATGGAACACATACCGACTTCGCGAAGATATGGATAGAAGCAAACGGAACAGCGATTACCAATAAGATAACCCCTACTGCTGATCTCGTACGATTACCGTTAAAGCAAACCCTCACCGCTGGATCGAGTGTGAAAGAAATCACCGTAAAAGTAGATATTGCTTCAAGTGCACAAAGCGGAAGTTCGCGCTGGGTGCTGTTCTTACCTGAATGGATTGAAGCCAACACGGAGACAAAGATCGGATTCTTCCCGATTGGAGGATGTGATTTTGAGATTGAGTAGAAAAACGAAGATACATAGCCTAAGTAAAAAAAGCCCCCAAGGGGGTTTTTATATGTGGCGGGACCGACGGGGCTCGAACCCGCGACCTCCGCCGTGACAGGGCGGCGCTCTAAACCAGCTGAGCTACGATCCCGCTAAGAATCTAAATAAATGTCACTGCCACACACGGAAAAAGAACGAGCAGATTCTACGAGAAAAGTCCTGTCGGTCAAATTTTTTGTGTAAACTTTTAATTTTCCTCTACATTCTCAAGTGCCTTCTCGTACGAAACAGTTGAAGAACTTCCCGTAAGAAGTTGTATTCTCAATTCATTTTCAATTTCAGAAGTAAATTTATCGATCAATTCAAGTGTTTCCAAACTTCCTTTAATCTCTCCGATAAACACCTCAATCGCGTTATACTTCTCGTGTCCTTCTGCATTCACAAAATTTATAGTGCTTTTTACATCAAAATCCCAAGCCGCTTTTGAAATACCTAATTCTTTTCCAATTTTTTCAAAGGCTTCGTTCACATTTAATGCAAAACGAGGATTAATTCCCATTGCTTTTAATTCTTTCTTCCAATCTTCATCTGCTTTTATTAATTCCTTTGTGTGTTGTTTCTCCCATTCAAAAATTTCTGCATCACTTGGTGCGTCTTTATTGAGTTGATTCAAAGCAATAGCCGATGCAACAAATCCGCTCACTCCGTATATCGTGTTTTTCACTCCTCTAGGGAGTCGAGTCCACCAATTCCCAGAACGTTCCTCTTTGTTGAAGAAATCTGATTCCTCGTCCTTCTCGATATTTTTACTGAAATCATTCATAATATTTTCAAATTACGTCAATATGATACAACGTTTCAGACGAAAAGTCAAGCTCTGTTATGATTTTTTCATAAGATCCGAACTCGTCTCTCGGATCTTTTCCTGCCGTAGATTCTCCACCTGCTCGCGAATCCCCTGCTCGAGTTCCACCGTTGGTTTATAACCAAGTACTTCCGATATCTTGGAAATATCCGCATGCTGTCCTCGCACATACACCTCCTTCACCGGATTTTCAATATAAGTCGCCTGAATATCTTTTCCAAAAGCGGAATTGATGTGCTTCAAAATTTCATTAAACGAACACGTCTTCCCCGTTCCAATATTAAAGACTTCGCTTTCCAATTTTTTGTCTGTTTCAATAGCCAAGGTCAATCCTTGAACGACATCGGCAACATTTGTAAAATCTCGGAATTGCTCTCCATCTCCGTAAATAATTGGGGCTTTATCTCGGGCAATATCCCAGACGAACTGTGAAATCATGTTCGCAAACTGCCCCTTTGCTTCTTCATTGGGACCATAGACCGACATAAATCGGAATCCAATCGTCTCAAGTTCTGGATGGGTCTGTGTGTAGCATCGTGCACAATGTTCGTAACAAAACTTCGTGACGGAATAATGGTTTGGCGGCGTAACGATTTGCGTTTCAATTAATGGCATCTCGTTATTCGCATAAAGAGAAGAGGTGGAAGCATAGAGAAATTTCTTTACTCCCGCTTTGCGTGCGAAATCGAGTGTCTGACAAAAACTTTCAATAGAATTCACATATCCACTTACAAACCCATCATCCGCGAACATTGGCGCTGAACTGGTTCCCGCAAAGTGAAGCACGTAGTCAAATTGGTCCCCACATTTCTGGAGGTCGACAAGATTGCATGCATCGCCTTGGATGAACGTGATTTCAGGATCGAGATTATCGGGATCTCCGAGGAACAAATTGTCCAACGCCACAATATCGTATTTGTCTTTATTGATATTACAGAAGTTCGAGCCAATAAACCCTGCACCGCCGGTGACGAGAATCTTTTGTTTCATCATCGGTAGTGTACAAATTTTGAGAGAAAGAAAAAGCACTCACTTCAACCCCGGGGTTGATATCCTCTTTTAAAGAAAAAGCCCCGCCGATAATCGACAGGACTTCTTCTCTGACATTTTTCGATTATTATCAAACGCTACCCTCAATTTTTTTAGTTTGGAAAAAGTTTAGTAAAGCTATCACTTCTTCTCGTTTGCGTACCATAAGGTTTCCTATCCACAAATGCCCCTTTTGGTATGTAATACACATATCAGTTTCAGCTCGTTGATTTTTAAAATCAAATGTTATTGTTCTCGACTTCGAATGAGAACAGCCCGAAACCTCACAATAGTAATTATAACTTTCCTCTCCCTTCTCCAATTTTTCTCCTTCTTTTAGCATAATTTCGAAGACATTTTTTAAAATGTCTTTTAGTTCTGCCGTCGGCTTATCCTCAAACGAATTTTTTTTTTCAATAATTTCTTCTTCGCTGAAGTCGGAATCGCAATTTTCCATTTGTATAAAAATTAAGTTTATTTAAAGTAGACTCTATTTTTTCATTTTTGTCAAATTATTCATTACTAAAAAGACCCCAGTTTTCCCGTCATCCTCGCTTGACGGGGATCCGACAAGTATTTGTTACGTTTGAGTAAAGCGAAGCGAAGAACTTATGTAAATTGTAGCGCTATCGCTTTTTAAGAACGATTTAACCTTACAGGATTACCGCCACCTACGCCATAGCTACGCGACGGCTAGAGCGACAATGACGATATGTGAGTTGTACAAGGAAGCATGCTTCCTCATTCAAATTATTCATTACTCATTCTTCATTATTCATTGTTCACACACTCATCACACACCGTTCCCCCGCAATCAATTTCTGTTTCATCTTGATTCAGGATGCCATCACTGCACATTGGATCTGGTTCAGGAACGACACAGGCATCACACACCGTCCCTCCACAATCGATCTCTGTCTCATCTTGGTTGAGAATACCATCCGTACACGTCTCAGGAACTGCACACGCGTCACAGACTCCCCCACAATCAATCTCCGTCTCGTCTTGGTTGAGAAATCCATCTTCACATGTTTCTGGGACTGCACACGCGTCACAAGAGCCTCCACAATCGATTTCCGTCTCATCTTGGTTGAGAAGCCCATCCGTGCAGGTTTCTTCAATGATAACGACACACTCATCACACACCGTTCCCCCACAATCAATCTCTGTCTCATCTTGGTTGAGAATACCATCCACACACGTCTCAGGAACTACACACGCGTCACAGACTCCCCCACAATCAATCTCCGTCTCGTCTTGGTTGAGGATTCCGTCTGTACAAGTTTCAGCTGGAATAATAACGCACGCATCGCACGCTTCCCCTCCACAATCAATCTCTGTTTCGTCTTGATTCAAGATTCCATCACTACAAGTTTCTTCAATAACTGGATTTTCAAATGCTGTTTGAAAATCTATTAATGCTGTGCGGAAACCCTCCCATGAAGACTGATCTGTAAGTGCTTTTCGAATATTTTCAAAATAGGGTTCGTCACCCCGTCCGTCATAGAGATACTTCGGTTCGTTCCAAAAATTATTCTCTTGTTTCGCCTTTTGACTAAAGTGACGAATCAAAATTTGGCTGACGTATTTTCGATTCGCATTGGTATTCACCTGTGCGGAAACATCCATCAGTTCCAATGCCCCGTCACGAACTTCTATAAAAGTGGGTCCGCTAGAAGCTTCTGTTTCATTCAAACGCGCAATGACCATGTGCCCATCTTCCGCTCCTTGGAAAATCTGCATAAGTTTACAAGAGAAATCTGCATCCCCTTGTGCCGTAACAAGATAGTTTTTTTCTGCTAAATTATCCCACGCTTCTGAGAAATCAGATCCAAACGCTTCTGAGATAAATCGGACAAGTGCCAAACGTTGATTCGAATCACGCCCTTTTCGTTTTTCAATACCACAAAGTCTCGATGCATCTCCAAACGCCACCGCTCTAAAATCAAGAAATTTATTATCAAAAAGATCATCGAGCACTTGTGCAAAATCCTCATCCGGTTCTGGATCAACAACCACTGGCGGATCATCTGGATTCGGCGGAGTAACAACAACCGGTGGTGTTGTTTTTTCAACCTGTTTCTGCACCGCTGCAATCACTTTTGATGCGGCTTCAGGAGCCTTTTCTGTAATAAAGTCTGAAACGATTTCTGCTTTCCTTTCATTATGAGAACCCGTTGCAAGCGCAGCAGCTGCCACCACAATATCTTCTCGCGTCAGCACTTCTGGTGGTTCGTAAAGTGACAAGGTGATTCCTTCAATCTTCTTAGAACTCACGATAAGCGGTTTCGGTTTAAAGTTCTTTGTATCTTCCGTCACAATCCCCGATCCCCTATTTCCAGCAGATTCAATCAAATCCTTCGCCAAGCTCGATGTCGAACTCAAATAGAGATCTCGTGTAAGAAGCAAAAATGTTCGATCTGAATTTCTGTCCAAGATGTATACATTCGCTCCAATCGCGAGATTTGAATTTTCTGTTGCATATTCAAAAGCGAGTTTCTCTACAGGAACTCCTGTTTCAAAGGCAATCAATTCGTTAATTCCACGGATATCATCTGCTTGCCCGATAAGTCGTGCCAGCTCTGGCTTTGACCCTCCAAATCCAGCTGGAATCTGTGGAAACACATATAATGAATACGCAAATGTCCAGGGAACAAGAAGCGCAAGAATAACAATTTCAAATCGATTTCGAAAGATCGTTTTTGCACGATTCGTGAGTTTTTTCTGCTGTGTTCTTTTTCTCCATATTCTTCGTCCAAGAAGAAATAAAAACGGAGCAATCGCGGTAATAAGCCCAAAAGTCACTCCAATAAAGATATATCTCAGTTTCAATAAATCAAATTCTGCAATCCCGAGTGATCGAAGGTAGATATTAAAAATCACCGTTCCCACCACGTAGAAAATCATTAACAGGGTTACAAAATATTTCGCTCCCTTTTTCTCCAAATATTCATCAAGTTCGTACATATTTTTATTTTTAATAAACCGCTTTTCTTTTAGCGAATTCTATCCAGACTGGCAAGAAATTCAATTGTTAAACATTAAGTCCGAATTTTTGAAATAAACTTACGAATTCACACCTGCCTGTCGGCAGGCAGGTCTGGCAACTCGAAACTAATTGAACACATTTTTTGTTCAATGCATCCATTTGGGCCATGCACATTTTGTTTTTTTCGTACTATTCCTTTGTAAATCAATAATGCAATCTCTCAAGGAAACCAGTGCCCATACGCCGTTAAGTACGACAAATGGCCACGCCTTCCCTGCTACTCCGTACCAAACGAGAAGCATTGCTCCTACAAAATTACAAAAATCATAAATGAAATACGTATCCTTCCAATTGTGAAATTGGTTTAACACAAACGCAAACAAAATGAGACCTGCCCCCGCAAAACCGATCCAAAGTATCGGCATTATTTCTTTTTAGTAACTTTTTTCACCACCTTCTTCACAGGTTTCTTTGCCACCGTTTTTTTGGCAGGCATTTTTGTTTGAATTTTCTTCACCACTTTTTTCACAACCTTCTCTCCTTCTTTTTTTGCTTTTTTCTTCAATTGATCAGCAGCACCTTTTGCATTCTTCGCCATGGTTTCGAGTTCTTTCTCTGCTACTTCTGCCACATCTTCTCCCAAGTCTTTCACTTTTTCTACAAAAACATCAAACTGCTCTTTTCCTGTTTCCATCACTCGTTGCAAGTCTTCTGAGTTTTTTGCCCATTCAGAAATAGAACCTCTCGCCTCTTCATCGATCTTTTGAAGTTCTTTGATCAATGTTTCTCCTTTATTTTTAGACTTCAATAATTCACTGCGAAACTTCTTTCCTGATTTCTGAGCAAATAAAAGTCCGTAAGCAAGCCCAACTGTAGCCGAAAGCATGAATTTTAAAAGTCCTCGCATGTTTTTGAAATAAAGACGAAAACATTTTGCATCATAACGAATTATTTGTAAACTCCGAGCGTTTTCCTTTTCTTTTCATGACACATACACAAGTCGTCGTCGTCTGCGGATCAGAATCAGATTTCCCGTTCGCGGAAAAAATAACTAAACCGCTGATAGAGAAAGGAATTAGTACCGAACTCTTTGCCGCTTCCGCTCATAAGGAGCCGAAGAAAGTTTTGGAAATTGTGGAAGAACACAAGCAAGATCTAAAAACTATTCTTGTTACTATTGCTGGCAGGTCTAATGCTTTGTCAGGATTTGTGGCCGCGAATTCAAATAATATCACTATTGCTTGTCCACCACATAAAGATAAGAATGATTATCTGGTGAACATTCATTCAA
>CAZEON010000047.1:0-10212 GCA_964513975.1 uncultured Candidatus Peribacteria bacterium | reverse complement strand
GTTTCACTTGTTCTGTTGTCGGCGATGATGGTCATCATCACCAAAGAACTTCCGCGCGCAAAATTTCGCATATTGGCACTGACACTCTTGGTTCTTTTTCTCTATCGACTCACACCCTACACGGGTCCTGGACTCCAGTGGTGGATGATCGATCAGCTTGGATTTAATCAGGCATTCTTTGGGATACTCGCGCAACTGGGAGCACTGGTAGCGCTCTTGGTGTTGTGGTTTTTTTCCGATTTCATTGCGAATAAACCGATTCGTTCGGTGTTGATTTTTCTTGTGTGCATGGAGACGATTATGGCCTTGCCAGAGATTGGACTGTATCTCGGAGTGCACGATATGCTGGGGATGAGTGCACAGACGGTTGCGCTTTTTGATACGGCGTTGGGGAGTCCTTTGATAAATATATCGATGGTGCCACTTTTGGCGTTGCTGGCATTTTATGCGCCTGCTGGGTATCGGGGGACGTGGTTTGCGATTGGGGCATCTCTCATGAATTTGGCGTTGTCAGGAGGACAGATTTTGACAAAGTATTTGAATCAAATATTTGAAGTTACGAGGGAAGTTTTGGATCAAACAGGACATGTTTTAGTTGAGGCTAATTATGGGGAACTTGGAATTCTGATGGCGGTTCGGTTAGTGATTGCGTTTGTACTTCCGATGATTGCCATTATATTTTTCTTAAAGAAAACACCACGTGTTGGGAAAGAATTGGTGGTGGAAAATCTGTCGGATATAGGACCGATTCCAGTACAGAGGAAGGTGGACGAGTAGGGGGCAATTTTCGATTGCCGATTTTCGAATGAACAATCTTTGCTATCCCGTCATCCTCGCTTGGCGGAGATCTGGTGAGGAGATATCTTATTTAAAAGCGTTTAGCGGTGCCCTTTTGTGAGTTTTTCGTTTCACTCTTCATATAGGAGGATAATTGGAACGATTCTGGGCACCGTGCTTCGCCATAGCGTGGCTACGCGACGGCGAGAACCAGAATGACGAGGTTTTGTTTTCAATTTCTTACTGAATTCGTACAATCGCATCAATGGAAAAGAACACATTTGAACTCAAATCGGGACTTGCCCAGATGCTCAAGGGCGGGGTTATTATGGACGTTATGAATGTCGAGCAGGCGAAGATCGCGGAGAAAGCAGGAGCGGTTGCTGTTATGGCACTGGAGCGCATTCCTTCTCAAATTCGAAAAGATGGAGGGGTGGCACGGATGTCAGATCCGACCATGATTACCGAAATTAAAAAAGCGGTTTCAATTCCTGTAATGGCGAAAGTGCGGATTGGGCACTTCGTGGAAGCACAAATCTTGGAGTCACTCGATATAGACTTCATCGATGAATCAGAAGTGCTGACACCGGCGGACAACGATGCCCACATTGAGAAAACAATTTTCAAATTGCCATTTGTGTGCGGAGCGAGAAATTTAGGAGAAGCACTACGACGATTAGAAGAAGGGGCTGCCATGATTCGTACCAAAGGGGAAGCAGGAACGGGCAATATTGTTGAGGCGGTCAAACACTGGACGGAAATTCAAAAAGAAATCGGATTGCTCACAGAAAAAAATATCGAAGCGAAAGCCAAAGAATACAATGTGAACAAAAAATGTGTTCAAGGTGTGTTTGAGACAGGAAGACTTCCAGTGGTGACATTCGTTGCAGGAGGAATCGCAACACCAGCCGATGCAGCATTGATGATGCAGTTAGGAGCGGAAGGTGTGTTTGTGGGATCAGGGATATTTGAATCAGAGAATCCAGAAAAGATGGCCAAAGCCATTGTGGAAGCGACCATGAATTATGACAAACCAGAAATCTTGGCTCGTGTTTCATCGGGTTTGGGAACAGCGATGAAGGGCGATGAAATGGAAACACTCGAAACCAAATATGCTGAACGATGAAGGGAAATTTTCAATTTTCAATTTTCAATTTTTTTCTTGTCATCCTGAACTTGTTTCAGGATCTTATTGTTGGGTATATTTATGTGTGAAAGCGTTAAGCGCCAGATTTACATCAGTTGTTCGCTTCGTTCTATATAAACGATATTTATTTACAGGATTCTCGCCAAGCGAGAATGACGGGTTTATTATGTATTTATGAAAATAGGCGTATTGGCATTACAAGGTTCATTCGCAGAACACGGAGAAGTGCTTGATCTTCTTGGTGTTGAATATGTCTGGGTGCGTTCGCTTGCAGATCTTGAAGGTCTCACGCATTTGATCATTCCTGGGGGAGAGAGTGGGACGATGGAGAAATTGTTGAGAGAATTCGGTATGTGGGAGACGATTCAATTATCAATTACGAATAATCAATTACGAGTGTTTGGAACTTGTGCGGGAGCCATTCTCTGCGCAAAGTTTGGCGCTGATATTACTATCGATCGGAATGCGTACGGGGCACAACAGGAGTCCTTCACAACGGATCTGACTTCACCTAAATTTAAGAATTTAAAGGGAGTGTTTATTCGTGCGCCTCGGATCGAAAAGGTCGGGAAGAACGTCACGGTACTCGCTTCATGCGAAAAAGATCCCGTGTTGGTTGAAGATCGGAATTTTCTTATTGGTACATTTCATCCGGAAATACTTGCGGAAACTCGCATTCATGAGTATTTTTTGGGGCGATAAAAAAAGTTTGTGCGATATCAAATCAAGAGTTCGAGATCACGGATTTCGAGCAGGATTTTTTGAAAAATATTGCTCCGACATTTGCAGGGGAGAAATTTGAAATTCCATTGCCCGACATTTCTCCAACCGAACGTGCACGACAACGAACAGCACACAGAAACGAGCAATTTTTGTTTCGCAATAAAAATTCATTTTCAGGAAAACCATTGGTGTCTGTTTATAGAATGGATTCAGGACTTAAGGTTTGCGAACGAAAAGACTGGTTTTCTGATAGCTGGGAAGCGATTAATTTTTCACGCAATTTCGATGACACGAAACCTTTTTTCCAGCAATTTCATGAATTACAAAAGGATGTTCCCTACGCAGGACTCGTGGGATCGAATAATGAGAATTGTCCGTATGCAACTTCTATTGGAGAATCGAAAAATTGCTTTCTTGTGAACTCTTCGGATTACTGTGAGGACTGTTTGCATGGGAAAATGTTGCAGTATTGCACGAGTGTGATGGACACTTCCTTTGCGTATAAATCAGAGCTTTTGTACGAGTGTTTTAGTGTTGAGAAGTGTTACGACTGCAAATGGGTGTATTACTCACAGGGTTGTCACGACTGCTGGTTTTGTGATGATTGTCGAGGATGTCATCACTGCTTTCTCTGTACGAACTTAGTACAAAAAGAGTATCACTTCATGAATGAAAAATTGTCACGAGAAGAATACGAAAAACGGGTGAATGACTTTTTATTAGACCACAAGCATATTCAGAAAGCGAAAGAGCTCTTTGATAATCTAAGAAAAAAACGAACTTACAAATATGCCAACGTGATAAACGTAGAAAATTGTACGGGGGATTTTATTACCAATTCAAAAAACTGCCAGGAATGTTATGACATGATGCACGGGGAAGATTGTAAGCATGTTCAACTCTCGGTGGATGCGAAAGACATTCTCGATAGTTCCAACATGTATACAGGGTCGCAGTTGTCCTACTTTACGCTCGGGACAATGGATACATTTAACTGTCATTTTTGTCTCTACATTTTTTACAGTTCTGATATGTGGTATTGCGAGCAGTGCTTCTCTTGTAAAAACTGTTTCGGATGTGTGGGATTGCGAAATAAGCAGTACTGCATTTTTAATAAAGAATATAAGAAAGATGAATATGAGAAAGAGGTCGCGCGAATTATTAAATCCATGCAACGCACAAGCGAGTGGGGAAAATTCTTTCCCGTTACAATCTCTCCATTTCCATACAATGACACTGTGGCACAGGATTATTTCCCATTGACTCAGACGGAAGTGAAAGCTCGCGGTTGGCGATGGGGAGAGGATATTGATAGAGAAACAAATCCGCAAATATACAGTATTCCAGACAGGATTGAAGACGTAGGGGACGATATCCTTAATGAAGCACTTGCGTGTACTGTTTGTTCCAAGAATTATCGACTACAAGCGCTTGAACTGAGTCTCTATCGAAAGATGAGATTGCCGATTCCAACCTCTTGTCCTGATTGTCGGTACTCTTCACGAATGAAATTGAGAAACCCAAAAGAACTCTATGAACGGGATTGTGATAAATGCCAAGCAAAGGTTCAATCAACATTTACCCCAGATGCGAGTGAGAATATTTTCTGTGAAAAATGTTATCTCGAAGCCGTAAACTAATGAAAAAAACCTGTGCCGTGAGCGGCGGAGAATTTGAAATCACGGACGGTGATAGGGCGTATTACGAGAAGATGGAAATCCCACTTCCCACTCTGTGTCCCGATGAGCGTGAGCGGCGACGACTGATGTGGCGAAACGAGCGAAGTTTGTACAAACGAACGTGTGATTCGTGTAAGAAAAATATCATTGCGATTCATCACAAGGATGTGAAATTTCCAGTGTACTGTAATAAATGTTGGTTTGGAAATGACTTTGATGCGACCAAGTACGGACGGGATTTTGATTTCAACAGGTCCTTCTTCGAACAGTTCCGAGAGCTCTATGACGAGGTTCCTCAAATTTCCATTATCAATGACAACGGAAGTAAAAGTGAGAACTGCGAATATTGTCAGGATTTTTCAAATGGAAAGAATTGTTATTTGGTGATAGGGAGTTGGTTCATCAAAGATTCTTTTTATTCTGTCGATTGTAATCGCGTTCGTGATGTGATGGATTGTCGATCGGTGATTACCGAAAGTGAGCTCTGTTATGAATGTGTTGATTCTCAGCGTCTTTATAATTGTGCTTTTTTGCAGGATTGTCAGAATTGCCACGACTGTTGGTTTCTCAAAGACTGTATTGGATGTTCGAACTGTTTTGGGTGTGTGAACCTGCGAAACAAAGAGTATTACTTCCTCAACGAGAAATGCACGAAGGAAGAATACCTGAAGAAAGTGGAGGATTTGCAACTTCACAAACATTCCAATCTAAACGGAATGCGAGAAAACTTTGTGAAATTTGTGAAAAAATTTTCACACCGACATGCGCAATTTTTCAATACGATCGGATGCGATGGAGATCATCTCTACAATTGTAAAAACACGATCGGATTCAACACCATCAATGGAGAGGAAAGTAAGTTTGTGGATCGAATAGATTCGCCAAAGCACTGCTACGATATTGTGCAAACAGGGTGTCCACAGTGGTGCTGTGATTGCATTACGCCTGATAATTCGTACATGGTGGTGTTTTCTTCGTGGTGCTGGAATTGTAAAAATACCGCGTGCTCCGATAACTGTCGAGGAAGCGGGGAGTTGTTCGGTTGTATTTCTTTGCAACGCAAAAATTATTGCATCCTCAATAAACAATATTCCAAAGAGGATTACTTTGTGCTTCGTGAAAAAATTATTGAGCATATGAAGGGGACCCATTCGACTCACTCCGTTCGCTCAGGATCGGAGCAAAGCTCCGAATGGGGAGAGTTCTTCCCAGCGGAGATGACACCATTTGGCTACAATGAATCGGATGCACAGGGCTATCATCCGTTGACGGAGAAAGAGGTACTTGCGCGTGGGTGGCACTGGAAAGAGGCTGAGAAAACCGATTACAAACTAGCGACACTATCTATGGTTCCAGATTCAATCCATGATGTAAGAGATGCTATCTGTGATGAAATTCTCGCTTGCGAATCGTGTAAGAAAAACTACAAGATCCAGCCTCAGGAATTTAAGTTTTATGAGAAGATGAAATTGCCAATTCCTCATAAATGCTTTGATTGCCGACATGCGGATCGGATGGCAATTCGTAATCCACAGAAACTTTTTGAACGCTCTTGTGACGAGTGTTCCACTCCCATTAAAACCACGTTCTCACCTGAAAAAAAGGAACAGGTGTTGTGTGAGAAATGTTATCTTCAGCTCGTAAAATGAAAAAAATATGTGCCGTTTCTGGAGTAGCGTTTGAAATCACGGACGGTGATATGAAATTTTATGAAACTATGGGTGTCCCTGCTCCCACGCTCTGTCCTGAAGAACGTATGAGACGTAGATTAGCTTGGAGAAATGAACGAAAATTGTATCAAAGAAAATGTAGTTTATGTGGAAAACGAATAATTTCTATTTATGATAAAAATACAAAATTTCCTGTTTATTGTGAAGATTGCTGGTGGAGTGATAAATGGGATGCGCAAAATTTTGGTCAAGATTTTGATTTATCTTGCAGTTTTTTTAAACAATTTTTAGATTTATTTAACAAAGTACCGTCGATTTCTTTGTGGAACATTGCCAGTCAAAATTCAGAATTTAATAATTGTTGTTTTAACAATAAGAATTGTTATATGAATTTTACAACAGATCAATCAGAAGATTCTTATTACAACACTTCTTCGGATGGTTGTAAGGATGTGGTTGATTGTTATGAAGCGAGATCCTGTGAATTGTGTTATGAGTGCTTGGATTGCAAGAGTTGTTACGATTCTAAATTTTTACAGAACTGTAAGAATTGTCAGGATTCTACTTTTTTAAAAAACTGTATTGGTTGCAATAACTGTTTTGGTTGTATTAATTTGCGAAATAAACAGTTTTATTTTTTAAACGAAGAATTAACAAAAGAAGTCTATCAGCAGAAAATAGAGAAACTTTGTTTAGAAAAATATTCTCAAATTCAAGAATTGAAAAGAAGCTTTCAGCAATTTTTACTCAAATTTCCTCATAAGTGTTCTGAATTTGAAAATTGTGAAAATTGTACTGGAAACTATATTCGAAACTCTAAAAATGCTCATCATTGTTATGATATTCAAAATGCTTTTGATGCTAAATATTGTACGTATGTGACTTATTTTCCTGTGGAAAACGTAATGGATCTTTACGCTATTGGAGGAGCTAAAAATTGTTTAGAAATTATTGCTGGACCAGAAATTACAAATTCTTCATTCATTATAGGAATTAAAAATGGTCCACACGAATCAAATTATTGTGTTTCCTGTATAAATAACTGTCATAATTGTTTTGGTTGTGTTGGACTAAAACATGCTCAGTATTACATTTTTAATAAGCAATATACGAAGGAAGCATATTTTATTCTTCGTGAAAAGATTATTGCTCATATGAAACAAATAGGAGAATGGGGAGAGTTTTTTCCGATAAAATTTTCTCCGTTTGGCTACAACGAAACTGTGGCACAGGAATATTTTCCACTTACGCAAGAAGAGGCACTCAAGAGAGGCTATAAATGGACAGAGCTCAAGAAGAAAGATTATCAGTCAGCAACGATTACAACTATTCCAGACTCAATTGATGATATTAAAGATACGATTTGTGATGAGGTTTTGGCATGTGAGTATTGTTCAAAGAATTACAAAATTCAAAAAGAAGAATTGAAATTCTATAGAAAAATGAAGCTTCCGATTCCTCGGTTATGTCCGGATTGTCGACATTTGGCGAGAACAAAATTACGAAATCCTCGAAAGCTTTTTGATCGAAAATGCGATAATTGTTCGGTTCCTATTCAAACGACTTTTGCATCAGAGAGGCAGGAGCAGGTGTTTTGTGAGAAGTGTTATTTAGAAGCAGTGAATTAAATCCCCTCTAAATACCCCTTAACAGAGGGAGAATAAAAAATGAAAAGAATTATAATTGTCCTCATCCTTCTTTTTCTCACTGCCTGCAGTTCTGTTTTACCGGATAAACCTCGTGATTTATCGGACTTTATTCCACGTGAAGAGAACATTGAACAAATAATGTGTTCAAAAGAATTTACGTTTGTTTCTGATCATTTTGACAAAGATTGTTATTGGACAGAGTTGGAACGAGTGGTGGATGGAGACACTCTGATCCTTGCTGACGGCGTTCGAGTGCGATTTATCGGGATTGATACTCCTGAGACCAAAGACCCTCGTAAACCGCTCCAGAAGTTCGGACCTGAGGCGTCAGGGAAGACGAAAGAACTCTTGTCAGAATCTTCACGCATTTGTTTACTATCGGATCCTGATGGAGATGAGCTGGATAAATATGAACGACGACTGGCGTACATTTTCACAGAATCGGGAGTGGATGTGAATGCGGAACTGCTTCGTACAGGATATGCGAAGGGATACTTTTATTTTCCTTTTTCAAGAAAGGAAGAGTTTCGGTGTTATGCGAAAAAAGCGAAGGAGGAGAAGGTTGGGATGTGGGAGTGAGGGGAAATGTTAAATATTAAATGTTAAATGTAAAAATAATTTTTAATTTTAAAATTAGAATTTGTAATTTCTTTTAACCTTTTACCTTTAACCTTTTACATTTCTTCCTCTTTCTTCTTCTCTACCTCAAATGGTACGTCTTTCCAATTCTGGTGTGATGGAATTCCGTTTTTATCGATGTTTAATTTTCCCTCTAATTGTTTGTTCCGTTTTGCGAATTTCTTTACGGTCATGATCAAAATTCCAAGTCCCACAACCAAGAGAATAAGAGGAAATAAATCGTTTACATTGATTGATTTCAACCATCCAAACGTTGAGTCCTTTGAATCGTTTGATTGTTTCCAGAGTTCTTCCCAGATAGCAGGCAACTCCTTTGCCAGTGCACCATGCGCAAACTCTTCATCATGGAGAAGCAGAGGAGCAATGGCTTTAATTTCACCTTCTGCAGAAACGCCTTGAATTTCCATACGTGTCTTCATCGCTTTCTCAAACTTCCCAACAAAGAACACATCACTGAATCCAATTGATTCGATCTGAGCGGGGTAGACTTCAGAAACATTTCCTCCAAACGTTGCCGTTACATTTTGCAACAATGTTGGTTCAAGATTTTTTGTGGTAAAAGCTTCGAATTCTTCCAAAACTTTATCAGCGTCTTGCACTTCAAAGTTTGCGAATCCATCCTCGTCATCACCAAGGAAGATAAGACGATTGTTCTTGCTTGCAGCGTATTTCTCTACTTCATCAACAGGAACAACCTTTCCTCCAAATTCTCGTAAGAAGGGGAGCAGTTCTTCGTATTTTTCCTCGTCTTTCTTGTTATAATTGGCTACGAAAATATTCTGAATCGGGAGCGGAACATTGTTCACTCCGGGGAAAATTCGAACCATAAAGAATCCCGGTACTTCAGCCGTTCTTGTTGTTTCAAATTCAAAACTTTGCGCGAATGCTGAAGAAGCACCGAGCAAACTCATCAAGAAAAATAACAAAACCTTTTTCATCAATCTGTTTTTACTTAAAATATAGGATTTGTCAAGTAATTTTCGATATTTGAGTCCGGACTTTGTCCTGCAAGGGACTTTGTAAAGTCCAGACTCTGACTTTGTTTATATTCGACTAGGTTCCCGCCGGAGCCGGTCCTCGTGAAATCGGGTGCGGGAATGAGGAGGGTTTTAGTATTGCAGACGACATTCCCCAATGTTGTCGACGCCTGCTCAAAAAATTGTACGGCTCCATCGCGAATGGGGATTCGCGCCTACCTTTCGATTCTGAGCTCAAGATCGAGAGGCGGGTGTATAAAAATGACTGGGTTTATTTTTTAAAATCCTTAAAAACATCTTGTTTTAAGTCCAGATTCAAAATTAGGAAAGATGTTTATTTCTCCTTAATAATAAGGAGAGCTTCTATTTTTTCTGCAGTTGTCACTGCTTCTTCTGCTTTTTCAATGATTTTTTTCATTAGTTTGTTATTTTTGGAGGTTTTAAATTTTTCAAAAACTTTATTTTCTCCCATTTCTGTTATTTTATTGAGAGGTATTCCTTTATATTTTTCTGGATTGAAATCGGGTAGGGGAGTATCTGCGGGAAGATTATTAAAAGTTTTCACGATTTTGATTAGTTCACTTGTTTGGATTTTAAGATTGTTTGATTGGAGCTTGATTTCATCTTTATTCAGATTTTTTTCAATCATTTTAATTTTATAAGATTTTCTTTTTTTGATCGATTCCATTTTTTTACTTGTATCTCCCGTTGCATTGCTTCTTTTTGGGTTTCGAATCTTTCTGTATAGATAATTTTTATTGGTCTTCTTGATCTCGTATACTTGGCTCCCTGTCCCGTATTATGTTTTTCTTCCCGTGCTTGAACATCTTTACAATATCCTGCATACAAAGAATCGTCTGAGCAACGAGCAAAGTAAAAATAATAAAACATACTGTTTTATTGTACATCAAATACCCAAAATCCAACCCGGGTTGCGAGAAGAGTTCGAAT
>CAZEON010000046.1:0-10221 GCA_964513975.1 uncultured Candidatus Peribacteria bacterium | reverse complement strand
GTAGTGAAGGATTTGGAAGAAAAGATTCTACGTTTTTTGAAAAGATGTGGAGTGAGAAAAAGATCTTTGAAGCGGCAAAATTGCAAAAGAAACTTATCAAAGCTTCCTTTGAAATGCTCTCTCCTGGAGGGACAATGGTGTATTCTACCTGCACATCTGCTCCCGAGGAAAACGAGGCTGTAGTGCAATATCTCATCAACACCTTCGGCGATCATGTGGAGATTTTGCCTATCGATTTGGGAATGATTCCTCATCACACAGGAATTACAAAATTTGGAACCGACACATTTGATTCAGAGATTGTGAAAAATGTCCGACGAATCTTTCCACATTTGAGAAGTGACACATGGAACAGTGAAATTTTCTTTATCGCAAAAATAAAAAAGACCGCTCCCCTCTCTCTTGGAGCAAAGAAACCAGCGCCTCTCAAATCCTCAACTCAAATCTTGGGGAAGAATCAAAGCGCCACCGTCATCGCGAAACTGTGCAAAAACTTTGGCTTTGGTCGAAAACTCTTTGAAAAGAAAGTAATTCTTGAACGAAATGACACGCTCTTTCTTACAACAAAAACCGCCGCTCAATTTGCGGTTCATCATCCTTATCGTAGAGCCGGACTCCCAATGATTGATAAACACGAAAACATCATGTCGCCCTTTGCCATCCATTATGGATCACTCGCCACAACAAATAGAATTGAACTGACGACAGAAGAAAAAGAACGATGGTTGGAAGGATTTGATATTGCTCTTTCAAAACCATTGGAAAAACCTGATGGAACCGAAATATTTGTGCAGTACAAAGAATTCTGCCTTGGTCATGGAAAGGTCTTAAACAAGGGAAAGAAACTCAAAAATAAGTTAGATCGAAGTTTGGTATTTTAAATATTTTACTCAAAATTATTTTTTTATCTAACAATGAGCCGTTTACCATCATAAAGATACCCAATATCATTTTTATATTCTTCCATGTTTTTACTTGAATATTCTTTAATTGTTCCATCTGGTTGCTCATACTTAAGGATCCCTTGGTCAAAAGTGATTCGTTTCCGAATTTCTAGAGATTCAGGGATATAGAATTTATGATCTGTAGAACTTGTACAACGGTAACTTTTTAAGTTTGGAAAATCAGCTAAACAAAAAGAAAGAGGTGGTGCAACAATCTTTTCTATATTTTTTAATGTTGGAGGAATAGTTTGGATATTTGCAAAAGGAATAAAAAGAACCTTTAATTTCTTCAAATTCCCTGGCACAGAAGATATCTGAGAAGAATTACTATCAAAATGTTCTACGTTTACTAATTTATCAGAAATTGCATGCAGATTATCACCGGCAAGTACACTCTTTAAATTTTTTGCAACAGAATCCGGAATCACTGAAAAAGAATCTTTTCCAAATGAAATTATTTTTTCTAGTTTTGTAAATGTTGGAGGGATTATTTTCAGTTGATCTGCTTTTAAATACGTTAAATTCACTAAAGTATCTGGTAGTTCTGTTAAGACGCCTGCGTTTAAATATTCTAAATTCGTTTGTTTTGATAAATCCTTTAGTATATTCAGATCATCTGCATTACTAAAAGAAATCTTTAATCCTTTAAGATGAGGATATTTGTTAATATCTACTTTTGTAGAATATGTATAAATTTCTGTTAGTTTGGTAAACGTTTTAGGGATCGGAGCATGTTGAGTTGCTATACATTCTAGATTTACTAATTCTTTTGGAATTTTATCCCTATCCCACATTGATACTCCCACAAGATTTTCTTTATATAGTAGAGCTATATAAGCAGGTACATTTGCCTGAAGTGCTGTTAATCTCAACCTTGGTACTTGACTGAAAAATGCTAGTTCTTCCGAACTTGCACCAATATCATAAAGTTGATAATCACTTAGTTGTTCAGGATTTTTTATTTCTATTCCATAAGACTTTCCCAATTCTTCATAGGAGGTCCAACAATTTCTTGTATCGCATGCTTTTGTTACATAACATTTCCCATTTACGAACTTTGTTTTTAGCCCTGTTCTTAAACCTTCCTGTACGCACAATTCAGGTAATATTTCTTTTGATGTAACCATTTCCCATGCATACTCATTCGTTTCTTCTGAATTAAAAATTGCAGAACTTATTGTTTCACTCATTGGAACTGGTTGCTTTTCCTTAGAAGAATTCTCTTCTTCCTTTTCATATTCATCATTTCCTAATAATATTTTCAAGTTTTTCAAAATAAGCCCAATCAAACTTCCAAATTGACCTCCAACCTTTGGATTATCACTCAATAATTTTTCTGTAATTATCGGCTTTAACACTGAATCTACTTTCTTTAATTCTTCTACTTGATTATGTATAACCGATTCAGAAAGAACTGTATTATGCTTAGCCTCTTTCGGAGAATGCTTTATTATGTCAGATTGTTGATTTGCTATGTCCATTTTTTAAAAATTGGGAAAAGCTTTCTCCAATATATTTAAAGTACACTCATCCTTTTTTAAACTCTCTGTTTCCTTCTTTTCAAGACTTTTTCGTAATGCAAAACTTTTGAGGTTTTGAAATAAATTCTTATTTTTCTTAAGTGCGTTTTTCAAAATTTCATCTTGTTGCTTATCCACATAGCTAACAAGATTAAAGAGCTGCTTTAATTTCTTTTCACTTAATGTTTTCAAAGATTCAAGGATTTTTTGTTTTTGTGACTCTGTAAAAACAAAGCTCTCGAATAACATTTTTTTTATTTTATCTTTCATTTTTCAATGCGAATATTTTTATTTTACCACAACATTGAATAATTGGCATAAATTAATACTTCTTATACTCCGAGCCTCAATTTGCTTATTCATAAATAATAAAGCAATATAAGACTAGATAATATTTTCAGTATGAAAAAATTCTTTTCTGTTTTCGTCCTTCTTTCTTTTATGGGATTGCCTGTCATGCAGGTTTTTGCGATTTCTCCTCAGGAAGTAAATGCAATCCTTTCTAAAAAAAGAGATCCGTATACGCAAAGTATCCTCAAAGCTCATAAGCGAGCTATCGAGCAAAGAACAAATAAAAAAACAACAAAAATAACAGGAGGATTGTGGCGACAAACACAAAGTCTTGAAGAATCAGCTGTTCGAACTCGCCCCAGTTATACCGCTGAGTCCTTTCGCATGAAACCAATTCAAGCAACTCCCTCTAGAGTAAAAACTGATCGACGAAGGACAGGAATAACTCAACGACGGATTAATCAACCACGACTCTGGTCTCGTCGACAGACAGA
Organism: uncultured Candidatus Peribacteria bacterium; assembly: GCA_964513975.1. Lineage (GTDB taxonomy): Bacteria > Patescibacteriota > Gracilibacteria > UBA4473 > UBA4473 > CAZVBV01. Next base: position 6,972 of record CAZEON010000046.1, on the reverse strand, counting down.
GAATAAAGAACGTCGTATACGAAAATTTAATCGAGGGGGCGATGCCTTTAAACAAAATATCGGAGAAAATAAAACAACAACAACACAACAACGAGCCAGTTATCTCAAACGAAAACGATACGAATACAATCCACTTGATTCCAAATAAGAATTCAATATTCTTCACCCGATGAAAAAAATTGTTATTTTAGCTATGGCTCTCTCATTATTTGGTTGTGGATCAGATACTCCATCTGATACAAATTCAAATACCAATATTGATTCCGAAACCATTGAAACTGTTGATATAGGAGCGACATGTGGAGGAATTGAAGATATTAAATGTAGTTCAAAACTTATGTGTAAACGAGAGAAACAAGTTGCTGAAGCAATGGGAACATGTGTCGACACGGTTATCGATAAAGATCTTGAATGTGCACAAACAAAAGCTCCTGTGTGTGGACTCAAAGACCGAAATAAAAATGGCTACCTCAATGAATGTGAAGCAAGAAGGCATGGTGCCGAAATTTTAAACGAAGGCTTTTGTAAAATAGAACCTGAAAAAAAGAATAACTGTAAAGCTCATGTCCTTGGTATTGGAAACTGTGAGCTGTTTGCCATTGGATATGAATTTGATGGGAAACAATGCCAAGAAGTTGGCGTGGCAGGATGCGAAGCAGAGATTCCGTTTGCAACGATGAAAGATTGTCAGATGGAGTGCTTGTAGAAATTGTCGATTTCGGATTGCGGATTTCAGATTTGTAAACCCCGTCATCCTCGCTTGGCGAGGATTCTGTTACTTACATTTCGTTCAATTTGAGCAAAGAGAATTATCCTCACACAGATTAATTCAATACTTCTGTAAAAACGATAACAACTCATAGGATTGCCGCCAAGCGACAATGACGAAAAAAGAGTGTAACTTCTTTAGCTCTTAGAATTTCATAGCTCCTCTGTTCTTTTTAGTGCCGCTTCTGATGCTTTTTGAACGAGACTATCTATATCTGCCTCATTGAAAACACGAAGCGCTTGTTCTGTTGATCCTTTGGGCGACGTGACCTTTTCTCGCCACACACTGCACGAATCATCTGGATTTTTTTGAAGAATTTCACCCGCTCCGATGAGGGTTTGTTTCACCAAGAGTTCTGACTGCTCGGGGGTAAATCCAAGCTTCTCCCCTGCTCGTTGCATGGCTTCTGCAAAACGGAAAAAGTACGCTGGCCCGCTTCCAGAAATCGTACTCATCGAATCAATCTGCTCTTCTTGTTCAAGTTCTAAAACCGTTCCCCCAGCTTCAAGGAGGACTCGAACGGTTGATTGTTCACTCTCTGTGAAAGCGGTATCAAAAAAGAGTCCCGTCATCCCTTTTCCAACAAACTGTCCTACATTAGGCATGATCCGCGCAATCTTTGTCTGTGGAAATTTTTCCGCAATGAGCGTACTATTTTTCCCTACAAGCATTGATATCACTACCATTCCTTCTTTTGGAGTGAATTGAATATCGGTTAAGTTCTGCGGTTTAAAGCCGAGAAATAAAATATCGCAATCCTCTATATCTTTGGAATTGGTGGTCGTCACAACACTGTATTTTTCCTTCAATACCTGCAATCGTTCTGCGGTCTTATCGCAGATGATAATATCTGAAGAACCGCAAACACCTTTCTTTAGAATTCCACTCAAGAAAGATTCACCCATATTTCCGCAGCCGAAAAAACCAAGTTTCATCACATAATATTGTGTCAGGTTTTGACTTTTCCCGCAAAAAAAGAAAAATAAGGATGTTATGAGATTCATTGCAAAAATATTCCTCGTTATATTGCTCAATGCCGTCGTGTTTTGGGTATTGGACACAAAGGTCTTCCTTGATAAATTCATTATTTCAGGAGCTATTGAAGGATACTTTTTTGTTGCTGTGGTCTTTGCGATGCTCAATCTCTTTATCAAACCATTCCTCAATCTCATTACGCTCCCCTTCCGTCTCCTGACGCTTGGGCTTTTGGGATTCTTTTTAAATGCCTTTATGTTGTGGTTACTGGAACGAAGTGTGAACTTCTTAGAAATGTTCAACACACAACTCGAAATAGATGGGATTGCCACTTATATATTGGCAGGAATCGTACTGTCGGTGCTCAACACGTTATTTAATTGGTTGAGAAGCTAGCGCAAAATGTAAAAGGCAAAAGGCAAAATGTAAAAAAAAATTCTAAATTCTAATGTTAAAATTCTTGCCTTATTTTTTCATTACAACATTGGATATTATTTTTACATTTAATATTTAACATTGGCGTTCATTCCTTCTTGCAAATTTTCAAAGAACCACTACACTCCCCGCGGTTTTTTCGAGAAATAACATGTTTAAAATTTTCTACATCATCATCACGATTCTCTTTATTGTTGTTGTTATTCTACAACAAAAGAATGCAACGCTTGGCTCAATGATGGGCGGAGATGCAGGGGATGATATGGTGCAAACACGACGAGGTGGGGAGAGATTCCTTCACCAAGCAACGATTGTTCTCGCTGTTATTTTCATTGTGGGAGGCCTCTACGCGATGCTTCTTGCATAAACATTTCTTATGCGCCGATCTTCTGTTGGTATCCGTTCGCGATGGGGGTTAATTCTGATTATTGGAATGATCTTCTTTGTCGCCCTTATTTGGATACTGTGGCATAGATTTTTCTTATCACACTCCGAGTTCATTCCCACAAACGGAGGAATGTTCACTGAATCAACCATTGGATCCCAACGAAACTTAAATCCCCTTTCTCCAGATACAACGTTATTTGATCGAGATTTGGGAACATTAATCTTTTCAGGACTGCTTCGATATGATCCATCATCAGGAGAAATTGCGGACGGATTGGCTCATTTTCGTATTTCTGAAGATTCCAAAACCTACTTTCTGACACTCAAAAACTCAGCTAAGTTTGGAAATGGAGACGCTGTAACAACTGATGATGTACTCTTTACCTTTGAAAAGGTGATCCAACACCCAGATTTTGCAAATCACATTCTGCGAGATGCTTTTGAATACGTGTCCCTCAATGTTGTGGATGAGAAAACAATCTCCTTTGTTCTCCCTGAACAAAACGTGTTTTTCCTTTCCCTCCTGACAACCCCAATTTTCCCTGCGAAATATTTTAAGAACGCGCTTATTGAAGAAGTGACCGATCCTGATTTTTCTTTTAACAAAAACCCTGTCGGTGCTGGACCGTTTAAATTAGAGAATATTGTTCCCAACAATGATGGGAGTTTCCGTGTGTTTCTAGAACGAAATCCTCATTTTTATGGGAAAAAGCCATTTATCAAACACTTGGTATTTTACGTCTATCCGAAGTTTGAACACTTAAATGTTGCCCATCCGTGGACAACATTCTTTTCCAAAATTCCATTCGTACGACTCGAAGATTTTGAGCAAAAAATATTTAAAGAATACCAACTCGAATCACTCTACTCCAGACGAGAATACATTCTTCCTCGGTTTGCGGCACTGTTTTTCAACCTTGATAGAGAAACAGGGATTGAAGTTCCTTCAATGAGAAAGGCTCTCAGTATGGGGGTTGAGAAAGAGAAAATCTTGGAGAATGCTCCGGGATGGAATCCGATCGATTCTTTTTTCTTTTTTGAAGGCGTAGAAAATTGGCATGATTCTGATTTTCCTGCTGCTCGAACCTCGCTTCGAGATGGTGGATTTCCGTTTAATAAAACAAAAGAAACACGAACAAATGCAAAAGGAGACATTGTCTCACTCAGACTTATCACTTCTACCGCACCGCCTCTCTATACAATCCTCGCGCAAGATATCGCTCGAACGTGGGAAAAAGAACTCTCTCTGAAAATCGAATTTGAAGCACTGACTCCAGAAGATTTTCAAAAAGCACTCCGTGAAAGAGATTATGACATCGTTCTCTTTGGACAAAACTTCTCTGAGAATTTCGATTCGCTTTCAACTTGGCATTCGTCACAATCTGATGAATTGAACCTCTCAAATCTTACCAATAAAGATGTTGATTTTTTGATTGATGAAGTGCGATTTTCAGGAGCACAAACCGATCTTTTTGCTCTCAATGAGAAACTCACAGAGATACTTCCTGCTGTCCCTCTTGCAACGCCAAAATACAACCTCCTTGCTTCTGAGCAACTCCTTGGATTTTCAGAAACCTTTGGCAAGATCCGATCTCACTCTGATCGATTTCTCGGGATTGAGAATTGGTACTTTTATGAGAAACGAGATTGGGATCTAGAAGAAGGAACCTCAAAACTCGTCGGATTTTTCCGATGGATATTTGGTTTCGAAGAAACAGTCACGCATGAAGAAAATATCACCCCGGACACTCCAGAATCTTGAGTTACAAAACCAAGAAAAAACAACTTCTCCTGAAGCGAAGAATATCCTTGCGCTTGATTATGGAGAGAAATTTTGCGGACTCGCTTTCTCACCAGACGGTGTCTGCGCGTTTCCTTTAGAGGTCGTAGAGACTGGGATAATTGAAAAACGAATGAAAGAAATCATGAACAATAAAAGTGTTCATAGTCTCATTATTGGACTTCCCCTCTTTCCCGATGGAAAGGAAAACAAGTTGTGTGGCGTTATTCGAATATTTGCGAAGAAATTTGAATCACTCGTTCCCGTGGAATTTATAAATGAACGTTATTCTTCTAAATTGGTTATCCCTCAACAAGAGAAACGAATCGACGATTTTGCAGCTGTGAAAATTTTAGAGTTCTCATTTGCAAAAAAATGATATAATTCTGGCAAGATGCGCGAAAATATGACCCCATCGCAAATCGAAAAATGCGTATTAAAGGCGCAAAAAGGAGATGAGAGTAGTTTTGCTCTTCTCTTCGATTCCTTCTATGACAAAATTTCTCGGTATGTTCATTTTCGTGTAGCGCAAGAAGACGTAGAAGACATTGTGTCGGACGTTTTCCTCAAAGTTGTGGAGAAACTCAATACCTACAAACCAAACCCTAAGGCGAGCTTCCAGTCGTGGATTTTTCGGATTGCACACAATCGCGTGATTGATTTCTACAGGCAGAAAAAGGAGCTCCTCGGAAAACAGGACGATGACGGCAATGATTTCTTTCTTCAAATTCCTGATGACAATCTGCGTCCTGATCAGCAAACCAATCTCAATCTCGATGTGAAAAAGCTCTATAAGATGCTCAAACAGTTGCCAAACGTACAACGAGAGATTCTTGAATTCAAATATTTAGAAGGATTTTCGAATGCCGAAGTCGCTCAGATTACTGGAAAAGCCGAAGGGAATATTCGGGTGATTCAACTCCGTGCACTACGAGAAATTAGAAAAAGGTGGTAGTGCTCGAGTTCGAACTTTGTAAAGTCCCTTTTAAGACAAGTTCGAACTCAATTGAAAATTACTAATTGTTCTGTACAATCGCCCCAGAATGGAAGACAAAGCTAAAAAAGTCATCGCAGAATTCGAAGAAATCGAACGTCAGCTCGCGAACCCCGACGTGTATTCAGATCAAAAAAAATTCGTTGCGCTCTCGCAAAAACGCAAACAACTAGAATTAAAAGTAGAACTCGCCCAAGCATTTGAAACATTTTCTCTGCAAAAAAAAGATGCTGAAAACATGATTAAAACAGAAACCGAAGCAGAAATCATCGAAATGGCGAAAGCGGAATTGGAAGAAGCCAAGAAGATGATTCCTGAACTCGAAGAGAAACTCAAAGTAGCTCTCATTCCGCGAGATCCAAAGGACGATGCCAATGCTATTGTGGAAATCCGTCCTGGAGCGGGAGGGGATGAATCTGCACTATTTGCGGAAGAATTGTCGAGAATGGTGTTACGATTCTCAGAAGAACAAGGATTCAAAGCAGAGATCATGAGTGAGACTATAAATGACGGCGGAGGATTGAAAGAAATGATTTTCAGAGTGGAAGGATTTGGAGCGTACGGAAAATTGAAATTCGAAGGGGGTGTCCATCGTGTACAACGAATTCCTGTGACTGAATCACAAGGACGCGTTCATACTTCAGCTGTTTCAATCGTAGTAATGCCAGAAGTTGAAGAATCCGAAATTGAAATTAAAGACAGCGACGTTCGTGTTGATGTGTACCGAAGTTCTGGATGTGGAGGGCAGAGTGTGAATACGACTGATTCTGCCGTCCGATTAACCCATGTTCCTACTGGACTCGTGGTAACCTGTCAGGATGAGAAGTCCCAGTTAAAAAATAAACACAAAGCATTCAATGTGTTGCGAGCACGACTCGCTGCCATGGAAGAAGAAAAAAAGATGAAGGAACTCGGAGAAAAACGACTCGTACAAATCGGATCAGGAGATCGAAGTGATAAAATCCGAACGTACAACTTCCCGCAAGACCGAGTAACCGATCACCGAATCGGACAAAACTTTTCAAATCTCCCATCCATTATGGAAGGAAATATTGAAAAAATTGTGGAAGCCTTGGCGATGGAGGAGCAAAAGAGTTTCTTGGAATAAAAATATTCGTTTCAGAATTCTTCTTTCTTAAGCAGCAATTTTTTTTAGTTCGTTTTCTAATAGGAAAGGTCGTCCTTCATTTTTTTCTAAAAGTTTTTCCTTATACTCATCGATAGAAATAAAATCGATTGGAATTTCTAATTCTTTAGCCAATCTTTTCAATGGACAAGCTTTATTGCAAGAGTCTTTTACGTGCGCACAAAACACCTCTATCCTTGACTCACCTCTTTTAGTTATCTTACGAGCGTTTAGACTTGCAGATATATCTGAATCCGTCTCTTGCGTATTATTTCTTCCACAAGACAGTCTTGTGAAATTCTTGTTAATAACTTTTAATTTGTCGTCTTGCCATTTCGTCCCTGTCGGACATGATTCCAAATAACGTTCTCCTGTTTTTAATTTCGATTTATCCGAAACAACTCCCGATTTGTTTCCAAAAATTTCTGCGCCCATATTTTTAATTATTATGAAATGAAAATTTATTTTTTAAACGCAACACCTGTAGGAATTAAACTACAAGTGTC
>CAZEON010000045.1:0-10380 GCA_964513975.1 uncultured Candidatus Peribacteria bacterium | reverse complement strand
TCTTTATAGAAGAAAAAGGAAAAACAGTGATTCAAGTGCGGTCAGCGCAACCAAATATCAACTTCCGAGACTTGCAAGCATCGCTTGGAGGAGGAGGGGAATTGGTGCCAAATGGGCTCAACTTCACAATCGCGAAGAAAGGCGTGGCAGAGGTTCAATTTGAATTCTTGAAACTCTTGCTTCAATCACAAAAAAATCGACTTCACATCCCACAAGAAGTGGAGATTCAAAAAATAGAACTTACTGAAACGGTACATCCTGCTCAAACTTCGTTTGCGATGTTGGAGGACAAGGATCAACCAGCGGTTTCACCAACACCGCCAGCTCATGTTCCGTTTGATGCACCAGAACAACCGCATGAGAATGCGAAATTAGATGTGCCTTCAACACAGAGTGCAGAAGTGACGATCGACCCAAATAACAAAAAAGTTCCCGATTGGCTCAAACAATCTTTTCCAAAATAAAATGAAAGACTACACACTCCTTCCCAAACTTATCGAAGCGTCTCACGCGATGGACGAGGCAAAAAAGAAATTTTTGCTTGAGAATATGCAGAGTTTTGATGATATGAAGAAAGACGCGTTATTCGACATTTTAAAAGATGAACAGGATAAACGACACGATCTCAACGAACGACGATTAGCCGAGAAGCAAGAATATGAACACAAACGAGGAGGAATTATCCGTGCCTTTACAGAAAGGAAAAGTACCGAAGCCGATCAAGTCGAGCTTCAAAATTTAGAACAAGAACTTAAAGCGGCCTAAACCATGCCAAATATTGAACAAATCGAAAACAAAGATAATGAAGCACTTTTCCAACAAGAAGGGGCGGAGGATGTAGATACAACTGAGGATATTGATAAAGAGATTGATAAAAATAAACAAGATGAAGATCTTTTGAAGAAAGATGGAAAGAAAAAACCAAATGAAGTTGATCCAGATACGTCATTAGATTCTTCAAAATCACAAGAATATGGTGGGGATTTGCATACAAGTAAAGAAGAAAAGATAAAAGATCGTACGATTAGAGTGGATAACAGTAAAGAAAAAGAATATGAAGCAAGAACAAAAGCAGAGGAAAAACAAAACCGAAAAACAAAAAAATCGAAAGAGGCTTATTTAGAAGCTCAAAAAGATGTTCCGGATGTGAAAGAGGAAGAAACACCTGTGCCTGAAGGGAAAGAACAAGAAGTTGAAGAAAAACCTGGAACAGAAGAAGACAATACCCCCCCTCCAATTGATGGAGTGGAAGGAGAAAATCTTACAGTTTTAGACGAGGGACATGAAAAAAACGAAGAGACGTTCAATGGGGAAAATGAAAAAATAGAAGACGATACGAACAAAAAGATAACAGAGAAAGTTATTGAGAATGTGTCAGCATCGGAGAAAGACCCAGAAGACGGATTTATAAGTAAAAACTAAAGACTCGTCTTGAAATCACCACTCAGCAAATGAAGATGCAGGTGGGGGATAACTTGTCCGCCTTTTTCATCGACGTTCATGTGAAGTTTGTACCCTTCCATACCTTCTTGTTCCGCTACTTGTTTGGCCACGAGAAAGAGTTCTCCGAACAGTTCGAGGTTTGATTCATTTACTTCTTTTGCGGTGACGAGATTCTCCTTTGGAATAATCACGATGTGGGTCTCTGCCTTGGGAGCGATGTCGTGGAAAGCGAGGATGGTGTCGGTTTCAAATACTTTGTCACAGGGAATACTTCCAGCAACAATTTGAGCAAAGATATCGGTATCAAGGAATGTCATAGGAATAGTTAACAGTTCATAGTTTACAGTCTATAGTTTATAAATGTCCAATAGGTTTCGCGCTAAACGCTTTAAAGAACGATGATTCTTTACAGGATCCTTCCCCGATAAAAACGAGGACAGGCTTTCAGCGAGAATGACGGGAAAGTAAAAAAATAGTAAATAGACAATCGAAAATGTTTTACTGGTATCCTCACCTGGGATCGAACCAGGATCTACTCCTTAGGAGGGAGTCGTTCTTCCATTAAACTATGAGGACGAGTATAATCAACTCGATGAAACTCTACTCGAAAACAGAAATTTTTGAAGTGATTGACGATTTTATTGCGAAACACGAACACCCTGTGGTGGAAATTTTGGGACCGACGGGAAGTGGAAAAACATCGTTCTCGGTGGAACTCGCAAAGTATTTAGAAGATGCAGAAATTATCAGTGTCGATTCACGGCAAGTCTTTACCGACATTGATATCTCTTCGGCGAAGGTGACCGAGGAGGAGATGGAAAATGTTGTACACTGGGGGATTAATCTTATCTCGCCAGAGGGGACATTTTCGGTTGTTGATTTTCAGAAATATGCGTTTGAGAAAATTGATGCCATTCATAAGCGGGGATTTATTCCAATTTTATGTGGAGGAACAATGCTGTGGTTGGATGCGATTAGTGAGAATTATATTTTTGGAGAGAATCCTGAGGAGAAATCTACAGAAAGAGGTGCACCGAAGTTTCCAGTTCTCAAAGTCGGAATCGAACTGAATCGAGAGATTCTGTATAAACGGTTGAATGACAGAGCTGAGGCACATTTCAAATACGGACTTGTTGAAGAGACACAGCTCTTGCGAGAGAAATATAAATTCTCAAAGAGCGCGTTGACGAGTTTCGGATACAAAGAAATCATGCAGTACTTGGATGGAGAAATCTCAAAAGAAGAAGCACTTGCCGCAAACCAAAAGCGAAATCGAAACTACGCAAAACGGCAGATGACATGGTGGCGAGGGAGAGAGGATGTGTTCTGGGTGGATGGAAAGACGTTGTAATGATTAATGAATAATGAGAAATAATATTCAATTATCAATCTTCAATATAGAACCAGTCATTCCGGCTTGACCGGAATCGGGTAAAGACTTGGCTCTAGTAAGAAAGCGCTAGCGCTGAACCATTGGTAATTCCTCTTAATGGAGTCTGTTCTCGCTTTTGACGGGGGTTTTGTATGCCATGTATGAGGAATTATGAAGAGAGATAAAATTAAAGAAACAGTAAATCGAATTTTTTTTTGTGTTATAATTCAAGTTTGGACTTGAAATGATTAAAAAGGACAACCACAAGGGATTTGTCCCTACAGTGCGAATATGGATTTGTAACTGAGTTTCTATTAACTGTAAATTATAAACTCTTAACTAACTTTTTATCTTCCAATCGATCGGCTTTTTGCCGGTCTTTTTTAAAATATCATTCGTCTGTGAGAAATGCTTACACCCAAAGAATCCCGAACGCACCGAGAAAGGAGATGGGTGTGGAGCGGAGAGAATTGTGTGTTTTTTGGTATCAATGAGTGCTCGTTTTGATTTTGCAAAATTTCCCCAAAGAAGAAAGACAACGCCTTCTTTTTGGTCTGAAATAGTGCGAATAACTTGATCAGTAAAGTTCTCCCATCCTTTTCCAGAATGAGACGCTGGTTGATGTGCACGGACCGTTAAAACAGCATTGAGCATAAGAACACCTTGATTTGCCCAGTGTTCTAAATTTCCATGATTAGGGATTGGAAGTCCCAGGTCATCGTGGACTTCTTTGTGAATATTTTTTAAGCTGGGAGGGATAGGAATATTCTTTTGAACAGAAAAACAAGGACCATGACATTGATTTATTCCGTGATAGGGATCTTGTCCAATGATGACAACTTTTGTTTTATCAAAAGGAGAAAGTCGAAATGCTTCAAAAATAAAATTTGAAGGAGGAAGAATTGTTTGTCCTGCCTTTTTTTCCTCAAGTAAAAAACCTTTCAGCTCCTGAAAATACGGCTGTTGAAATTCATTTTTCAGAACCTTTTTCCAACTTTCCTCGATCTTGGGATCGATAGAAATAGAAGCGGTTTTCTTTGCAGGTGGGGAAGATTGCTTCACTTTGACGTCGTCTTCTATTGGGTCAAAGAGAGAGAAGGTGTGATCACTCATTTTCCAGGGCACTGATTGCGTACAGCATCATTCACGTTCGGAAACATCTTGTCAAAATAATCTGAGAATTCATGAGACAATTTATCAGCTCGTTCCTCATATTTTTCTTTATTTTCCCATGTGTTTTTTGGATCCAGAATTTCACTTGCAACGTTTGGGCAACTGAGAGGTACAGAAATATGAAATCGTTCGTCGTCTTCATACTCCACGGATTCTAATTCTCCATTCAAACATGCATTGACTATCGCTCGTGTCACCATGATATCAATTCGTTTCCCAACGCCATACGAACCACCAGTCCATCCCGTATTAATGAGGTAGACATTTACATTGTGCTGAGTAATTTTTGTGTTCAATAAGTCTGTGTAGTCGTTTGGATTTCGTGGCATAAATGGTTCTCCGAAGAATCGAGAGAACGTCGTCTTAGGTTCAGTGATTCCGGTTTCAGTCCCTGCCAATTTACTCGTATATCCCATGAGGAACCAGAGCATGGCTTGATCAGCACTCAGTTTTGAAACAGGAGGCAAGATACCGTTCGCATCAGCGGTGAGGAAGAGAATTGTCTTCGGGTGATCACTGACAGATCCCTCCTTGATATTTTGCAAAGCCGACAGTGGATAAGAAACTCGAGAATTAGCAGTAAATCGTTTGTCGTCGAGATCAAATGTTCCATCGGGATACATCATTGCATTTTCGATAATCACACCGTTATCGATGACATTTTTCTTTTCTCCAAAAGCAATTCGATAAATCTCAGGTTCTTTCTTGGGATTGAGGTTAATAAGTTTCGCGTAACATCCATTTTCAAAGTTTGCTACACCATTATCTGACCATCCGTGTTCATCGTCTCCGATGAGAGGGCGACTGACATCGGCTGAAAGCGTTGTTTTTCCTGTTCCACTAAGTCCAAGAATAAGCGCAGCATTTCCATCATTGCCTACATTTGCTGAACAATGGAGTGGGAGGATTCCTTTTTCAGGCGTCATGTAATTCATGACAGTAAACATCAACTTTTTAATAGATCCACAATAAGCCGATCCATAGACGAGTCCAAGTTTGCGATCAAAGTCCATTGCAATCACCATGTCAGAGTCATAATTTTCAGACATGATTTCATCACGAGGAAGAGCTACAAGTGTGAATTCATCATTTCCAAAAATACTTTTCGATCTCTCTTTTAACGGTTTCCGAAACATGTTGTCTACAAAAAGTGTTGAGAGGGGATTGTTACTGATAAATTTTGTCGGAAGTGCAAATTTTTCATCCGCTCCGATGGCATAATCAGAAACGTACAATTGTTCTTTTTTTTCTAATACTTCAAAGGCTTCTTTCCAAAGTTCATCAAAAAGTTCTGGATCAATGGGTTTATTGGTAGGAGAATTCCAATCGATATTTCCTTCACTCTCGGGATGCTGAACGATATAGGTGTCAGCAGGACTTCGTCCAGTGGATTTTTCTTTTGTCCACATAGCAAGTGCACCAGAGGGAGTTTCAAGGGCTTCTTTTTGATCAAGAATATGATGAATAAGATTTTCTCGTGATGTGTTTTGGAGAATTTTACTTGATTGGGAACTGAGTAATTGTGAAAGAGATTGGAGTGGATCCATAAAATAAAATGTTAAAAATTAGAGAGACTGACAAGCATGAAAAATATTTTCAAACAGTTCTGGTATTTGTTTTTTCCCAACTGCAGAAAAAGCGATACGGATTAAGTTTCCTGTAGCGATAACACCTGTGTCATATTCTTTGAGCAATATCTGACGCACCTGTTCGCCATCAAGGTTCTCTGTCAGTTCGATGCACATGAAGTATCCAGAATTAAACGGCAAAGGGTTGAAATATGGTGCGAATCGTTCTTTGTTTGTATTAAGTATAGATCTAACCTCATCGTATCGTTCTTTGAGAACATGGTAGTTGGCTTTCTTTTCTTCTTCGTATGTCTCACTCTCAAAGAGGTTGAGGAGCAGGCTCTGGGACAAATGACAGCAATTCGATATATTTCCTCGAATACTTCCTGCGGTTTTTTGTTCAAAAGATTCGAGCGTTTCTTCAGTTAAGTTCTTTCCTCCAAAGGTAACGAACGCCACACGAAATCCCCATGCGTATTCTTCTTTTGTGGCTCCGTCCATTTTTACTGCCAGAATATTTTCATGTAGATTTACGAGTCGAGCGAACAAAGATTCGCTTAGCAATCCTTTCTCATACAACAATCCAAAGTAGGCATCATCACAAAATACTACGAGTTCATTGCCGGCTTCTGCACTTTGTTTCAAAACCTCAACAATCCGGTCTGCTTCAGCCTCACTTGGTGTGTACCCTGTTGGGTTATTAGGAATGTTAAGCAATACGACTTTCTTGCCCTTTGGACTTTCCTTGAGAGACCATTCTAAGCTTTTCGTATCGAATTGTTCATTTTTAAATGTGTTGAAGGTTGAGAGTTTTACTCCAAATCCATTTTGGAAAATAAGCTTGTAATTCCCCCAAAATTTATCAGGCAAGATTAACGTGTCTTCCTGGTCAAGAAAGAGATACGCAGCTATTGAAAGTCCATGAGTGAGTCCACTCGTGACAACAGGAAGTGATATATCTTTTCCTTTTAGCGATGGATTTTTCTCTCTTATTTTTTCTTGCCACTTTTTTCTCAAATTCATCAAACCAAAACTTGGCGCGTAAGGAGCGTAGTTCTTGGGATCAATTCCAATTTGGTGAGAGAGGGAAGGAAGCACGAGAGGTGTTCCGTCATCTTTGGTAGAGATCCCAATCGTGGCATTAAACTTTTTCCCTTTTGCATCTGCCGATTGTTTAAGAATTCCTCCTTTTGGAAAAAAAATGTTCTTTCCTTTTTCAGACAGCATTCGGTGCACAGCGGGGTTGTTTTTTTCTATGGTTTGATTGAGTTTTTCTGCTTGTGGATTAACAGAACTCATAGAAGAGTGTTCGTGAGAGGTCATTATGTTATGCAAAGTATACTCATTTCGAGAAGGAGTTGGCAAGTTGGTTTTTGAAAATACTGAGGTCATTCTGGTTTGCTCCGAATCACTTGAATTTTAGATACTGTTTACAGAGCCCTTGACAAAAGTGAAGACAGGTTCCGCGAAGAATTACTGACATTGAATAATTCACTTCGTTCAAAAAATATAACTTTTATTCATCCGATTGGGGGCCCACCGGAATGACCGAAAGAAATAAATTCCGCAATTGGAAATCGTAAATCCCTTCAGTCTCGACTATCAGACCAGACTTTCATGCTGACCAAGAGTGGAGCGGCCAAGAAAATTGAGGAGTATGTTCCCACAGCAATTCCAATTGTTAACGCCAATACAAAGAAGAAGATTGAATTAGCTCCAAAGAAGAGGAGTGCCAAGAGTGGTAATAATGTTGAAACAGATGTGTTGATGGATCGAGTCAATGTTTGTTGGACAGATTTCTCAATAGAATCTTCAAATGATTCAGTCGCTTTTTGGAGTCTCAAGTTTTCTCGAACACGATCGAGAATTACGATGGTATCATTTACAGAGAATCCCAATGTTGCGAGCAATGCCGTAAGGAATGGCAGATCAAGTTCTACACCGGTAAAGGCACCAAGTACGGTAAACACTCCCAAGATGATCAATACGTCGTGGAAGAGGGCAACAATCGCCACGGCTCCGAATCGCCATGGATTGACGCTTTTTGGAATCTTTCGAAAGGCAAATGCAACGAACAAGATTATTCCAAGCAATGCCATAAAGATTGCAGACACTGCTTTCTTTTTAAAGCTTTGTCCGATGGTACTATCAACTTTTCGGTAACTGATTTGATCAAAGGCTCCGACTTCTTTGTACATGCTGTCAGAGATTTGTTGAAGTGTGTCATCAGACAAACTCTCAATCGTAATCAAGAAGTCACCACCTTCTGCAGTTTGAATCTGTGGGTCTTGCGTAATAAGTTTCAAACCATCAAAGAAAGAAGATACATTCGTTCGTTCTGTTTCTTCGTGGAAGTGAACAGTCCAACGAGCTCCTCCAGTGAAGTCGAGCCCAAGTTGGAATCCGAAGATTCCTGTTGCAAGGATGCTCAAGCCTACAATGACTCCCGAGATAGTGAACCAAAGACGTCTTTGTTTTGTTATATTGATCAT
Source organism: uncultured Candidatus Peribacteria bacterium (assembly GCA_964513975.1). GTDB lineage: Bacteria > Patescibacteriota > Gracilibacteria > UBA4473 > UBA4473 > CAZVBV01. The sequence continues at coordinate 2,332 of CAZEON010000045.1, read as the reverse complement.
GAGAGTGGTAAGGTGATGAATGTTTATTTGTTTAAAGGTAAAATTAATTTTCGGTTGCCGATTTTCGATTTTTTATCTTTTTCTAATATTCGCTCCTACGGTCTTTTTTGCACTCTTGAGGTCGGCGTCTTTTACTCCGAAGAGAGATTTCTTGTAAAGAGGTTTAAAGAGCAATGAAAATCGAAGAAGGTTTCGAGAGATAGTAACGGCTGTGAACATAGAAAGAAGTGTTCCCACAATCAATGTGATCGCAAATCCTTTAATAACAGAACTTCCGAATGAGAAGAGAATCAAACACGTAAGCAGTGTTGTGAGGTTAGAATCTTTAATAGCGGTCCATGCTCGTTCAAATCCGAGATCAACGGCTTGTTCCAAATTTCGTCCACGTTTCAATTCTTCTTTGAGTCGTTCGAAGATAAGGATGTTTCCATCTACCGCGAGTCCAATCGAAAGCACGATACCAGCGATTCCAGCGAGCGTAAGTACAATCGGTCCACCGAAACTTTCAGGCCAGATTTTGAGCATCATAACGAAGATTGAAGCGTACAGTGTAAGAGCCACAGCAGCGATTACTCCCATGAATCGGTACATGATGATAAGGAAGATCATAATTGCAATGAATCCGAAGAGTCCTGCTTTCAAGCTCTTGCTCAACTGTTCGTGTCCAAGTTCTGGTGTGATAGAGATTTGTCCACTGAGGATAACCGGAGCGTCGATCGCTCCCAAGTTCAAACCATCTGCTAATTCTTTTGCAGAATCAAATGTGAAGTTTCCGCTGATTTGTGAAGATCGTCCGATGATCTTTTCTCGTACTGTTGGCTGTGTAATCCATCGTCCACCAACTTGAATACCGAGTCGGCAAGGACCGCCTTCACACGTCTTGGCAGCCACATGTCCTGTGAGTTCTGCGAAGAGATCTCCTCCTTCTGCATCGAAGAGAAGGTTTACGATTGGTTGACCAATCTCGTCATATCCAACAGTCGCATTTTCGAGCTGAGCACCTCCGAGCTTTGTTTCAATCCAAATAAGTTCGTCGCTGTTCCATCCAAGCATCTCGTATGAGATTTGTTCTTCGTATACTGTTTCTGTTGATTGTGGAGTCTTTTTCAAAACCTCAATCACGTGGAATCCGAAAGAACTTTCCACAACCTCTTGTATCAATCCTGTCGCTTCCATTCCAAATACGGCATCAGAAAACTCTGGCACCATTCGTTCTCGTTCAAATTCTCCCAAGTCACCACCACTTTGCGCAGCAGCGCCTTCTGTTGAGAACTCTTTTGCCAATTCAGCAAAATTGTCTACGCCTTCTTCTTGAAGCTTTGCGAGCATTTTTTCAGCTTCTTCCAGTGATTCTTCCTTTGATTGGTATTTTACATTTTCATCAGCACGATTCGCTTCTGGATATCCGAAAAGAATGTGTCGAGCTCCTGCTTTTGCAGGAATTGTCTTTTCTCGTGCTACTGATGCTTTTTCTGTTAATCGTACAATTCCGATAACATTCTTTGGAAATGATTTGAATTCCACATTTCCATCTTCACTTATCGTATATTCAGGCTCTGTTTGAGTCTCAATGACTTCGCTGAGGAAGGTTCCCTGAGAAGCAGAGAAGAGTTTATCAGCAAGTTCTGGATCATTTAGGTCATCACGAAATCTTTTTTCTGTTTTGATGAATTCGACATTTTTATCGAGCGTGAGTTCATCAGCACGACTCTGCCAATTCCACGCGGTCATCTTATTAAGCTCTCCTGCAATTTCGAGTTTCTTTGCACTTATACGTGTCGGATCTTCTTCAAAGAATTCCAATCGGTTATCTTGTTTTGCGTCAGCTTTCGCCTTATCCACATTTGCACTTGGTGGCATTTGGATAATAACGTGTTCTTCAGCTTCGACTTGTGATCGTTTAATAATAATCTCTCCAACTCCAGCAGGATTGACTCGTGCTTCGAGTGCATCACGTACTGATTCAGAGATAAAGTTTAAACTTACATCATTACTTGGATCGTCATCACTGTTCTGTTCGATTGCATCAGATAAGTCGATACGATAATCGAGCTCAGTTCCTCCGGCTAGGTCCAGACCGAGTGTAATCTTAAACGCTTCGAGTTTTTGCCCGACGATAGTATCCCCAAAAGTAGAGGCGGGAAGGGCGAGGAGAATAGAGACGATTGCGATTCCGACCACGAAGAGAAAACGGTTGATGATTTGTTGTTTCATGAGCTGTAACTTGATTTCCGCCGAATGGTATATAAAAGAGTTAAAATGTCAAAAGAGGTTTGAACTAAAAAGTCCTAAGTTTTCATCATAAGAAAAGACGGGAAGTCGTATCAACAAA